>DASXNO010000025.1:0-4290 GCA_036495025.1 Actinomycetota bacterium
AGGGCCGAGACGAGCCGGAACGCGGCCGGCCGGTTGTGAAGGTCGGTGACGTGCAGGAGCCGCGGACCCCGGGGAGGCCCGCAGGCGCCCGCAACGAGCCGAGCCGCCCGCAGGACGTTCACGGCTCACACTCTTCCCGACTCCCGACCTCGTGAGATCCCACCAGCGAGGCAGGTCTCCCCTGACCTGCCGCAGACTGTCCGGATTCGCCGGGGGCCGCGGCGGATTTTCGTCGAATATCGAGGAGTATCCGCCACACCCCTCCTCGCCCGGGCCCTCTACAGGCACACCGTGGAGGATTCTCAGCTACCTGCCAGCCCGCAGGCAGCGGAATGCGAGATTAACCGACAAATCTGTCGGCTAATGGAGATCCAGTCCGACACCGCCCTCAGCACCGAGCACGACAACGCCCGCCCGGCCGTCGAGATCGTGGTCCCGGTCTACAACGAGGAGCGCGACCTGGCCGCCAGCATCCGGCGGCTGCAGGCGTTCGTGAGCTCCTCGTTTCCCTTCTCCGCTCTCGTGACGATCGCCGACAACGGCAGCACCGACGGCACCTGGGCGATCGCCACCGCTCTTGCCGGGTGGCTTCCCGGCGTCAGGGCCCTGCGGATCCCGGAGGCGGGCCGAGGCCGAGCCCTGCAGACGGTGTGGTCGACGAGCGACGCCGAGGTCGTCGCCTACATGGACGTCGACCTCTCGACCGACCTCTCGGCGCTGCTGCCGCTGGTGGCCCCGCTGCTCTCCGGGCACAGCGACCTGGCGATCGGGACCCGCCTCTCGGGCACCGCCCGGGTTGTCCGGGGAGTGAAGCGGGAGCTCATTTCCCGCAGCTACAACGCCATCCTCCACGCCGTCCTCGCGACACGCTTCTCCGACGCCCAGTGCGGGTTCAAGGCAATCCGCGCGGACCGGGCACGTGCCCTGCTGCCCTATGTCCGGGACCGGGCGTGGTTCTTCGACACCGAGCTGCTCGTGCTCGCGGAGCGGACGGGCTTGCGGATCCACGAGGTCCCGGTTGACTGGGTCGACGATCCGGACAGCCGCGTCGACATCGTCGCCACGGCCGTCGGTGACCTCCGAGGCGTCGCCCGGCTCGTGCGCGAACTCGCCCGCTCCGAGATCCCCACGGCCAAGCTCCGGCGGGAGCTGGGCCTCGAGGAGGCACGGCGGCCGCACGCCGCCCCGGCCGCGCAGGGGTTGCGGTTCGCCGGCATCGGAGCCGTGAGCACCCTTGCCTACCTGGGCCTGTACCTGCTGGCCCGGACCTGGATGTCCGCCCAGGCGGCCAACGCCCTGGCGCTGTTTGCCACCGCCGTTCCCAACGTCGCCGCCAACCGCCGCGTGACGTTCGGCATCCGCGGGCTGCGGGGGTCCCTCCGCCACCACGCGCGTGGCCTGGTGATGTTCGCCGCGGCGCTCCTCGTGACCTCGGGCGCCCTCGATGCGCTCCACGTCCTCGTGCGCCGGCCCGGTCGCCTGCTCGAGGTCGCCGTCCTCCTCGTGGCCAACCTCGCCGCGACAGCGTTGCGCCTGCCGCTCATGCGGGCGTGGGTCTTCCAGAGCTTCCCGCCCGCATGGACGCAGTCCCGGTTCGCCCGCCTCCGGCCGGGCGCCTAGGAGGAAAGGCCCCGAGGCGCCCCTCAAGACGCCGGATAAGGAGAAAGGCCCCGAATGAGCACAACCCGCCTGCCCGATTCCACCCTTGTAGCCGAGGGGAGAGCCGGTCCCGCTCCGGGGGGCATGCCCGTGCAGGGCGCCCCCTGGCGCCGGCTCGTCCGGGGGCGTCCGGACGACCCACCCTGGGTTCGCCTCGCCCTCGTGGCACTGCTCGCCGGGACCGGCATCCTCTATTTCTGGGGGCTGCACGCCAACGGCAACGGCAACACCTTCTATGCGGCGGCCGTCCAGGCGGGGACCAAGAGCTGGCGGGCCTTCTTCTTCGGGTCGTTCGACTCCTCCAGCTTCATCACCGTCGACAAACCGCCCGCCTCGCTGTGGGTCATGGCGCTCTCCGGGCGAATCTTCGGGTTCAACGCCTGGAGCATGCTCGTCCCCCAGGCGTTGGAGGGCGTGGCCGCCGTGGGCCTGCTCTACGCGGCGGTCCGCCGGTGGTACGGGAGTGCGGCAGGCTTGCTGGCCGGCTCCGCTCTTGCGCTCAGTCCCGTGGCGGCGCAGATGTTCCGGTACAACAACCCCGACGCCCTCCTCACCCTCCTGCTCGTCGCCGCCGCCTACGCCACCTGCCGGGCGATCGAGGCGGGACGGGCTGGCTGGCTGGCCCTGGCAGGCCTGCTGATCGGGTTCGGCTTCCTGACCAAGATGCTCGAGGCACTCCTCGTGGTGCCGGCCCTTGCTCTGGCCTACCTCGTCGCTGCGCCCGTGTCGTTCTGGCGCCGGGTCCGGGACCTGGCGGTCGCCGGAGCGGTGCTCGTCCTGGGCGCCGGCTGGTGGGTGGCGGCGGTTGCGCTGACGCCGGCCGCGGACCGTCCCTTCGTCGGGGGGTCGACCAACAACAGCGTCCTGCAGCTTGCGTTCGGCTACAACGGGCTGTCCAGGATCACCGGCAACCGGCGGGGCGGCGGTGCCCCGGCGGCCCTGCGCGACGTGCAGGCCGAAGCCAGGCGGTTCGCGAGCTTCGGGTTCGGGGGCCAGCGGGGCCTGACCCGGATGTTCAGTGGCTCGTGGGCGACGGATGCCGGCTGGCTCATCCCGGCCGCCCTGATCACGCTCGTCGTGGGACTGTGGCTCACCCGGCGCGCCCCCCGCACAGATGTGCGCCGGGCTGGCCTGCTGCTCTTCGGGGGATGGATGCTCGTCTCGGCCCTCGTGTTCAGCTACGCCAGCGGCATCGTCCATGAGTACTACTCGGTCGCCATGGCCCCCGCCGTCGGCGCGCTCGTCGCCATCGGTGCCACGATGTTGTGGAGCCGCCGGGAGTCGTGGGTCGGAAGAGCCGGCCTTTCGGCGATGGTCGCCGCCACCGGCATCTGGGCCTTCGTGCTGCTCGACCGCACCCCGCACTGGAACCCCTGGCTCCGCTTCGTCATCGTCGCCGTCGCGCTCCTTGGCATCGCCGGCATCCTCGGCGGCTCCCTGACGAGGCGCCGTCTCGCCCTCCCGGTCGGGTCGCTGGCGCTGGCCGCAACGCTGCTCGGCCCGGCGGCATACTCGGCGGAGGCCGCCTTCGCCTCGCACGGAGGCGGGGGCGCCATTCTTGCGGCCGGCCCGGGGGCGGCGCAGGGACGGCTCCCCGCAGCCCTCGGGCGGGAAGCCGCCGAGTTCGCCGAGCGCAACGGCTTCGCCTTCGCCTTCGGCTCCGGCGGAAATCTCCGGCCTGCCGGCGAGGGCGGGAACGGCGGGTTGGGCAGGGGAGCGGGCGGGTTCATCGGAGGCCGCGACGGCCCTCAGACGGTGAGCAGCGCCGTGGTGTCCCGGCTCGAGGCCGGCGCCAGCCAGTACCGCTGGGTCGCCGCGACCACGTCGGCCCCCCAGGCGGCCCCCTTCGAGCTCGCCACCGGCAAGCCGGTGATGGCGATCGGCGGCTTCATGGGAACGGACAATGCGATCACCCTCCAGGCCTTCCAGCAGCTCGTCCGGGAGGGCAAGGTGCACTACTTCATTGGCGGCGGCTTCGGCCCCGGTGCGGGCGCCGGCGGCGTCCCCGGGGCGGCGCCCGGTGCCGAGCCTGCCGGCACCCGTGGGGGCGCGCCGGCTGGCTTCGGCGGCTTCGGGGGCTTCCGGGGCGGCACCTCGTCCGATGCAGGCCAGATCGCGACCTGGGTCACCCAGCACTACCAGCCGCAGACCGTCGGCGGCACGACGCTGTACGACCTGACCGCACCCAACGACGCCGCATCGAGATAAGCACGACAGAAGACCCCGCCCCTCGGACAGCAGCTGACCGATCCATGTTGCCAGCGTTTGTTGGGATTAAATGAGTGAATGTGCCACCCAGGCACCAATTACCATCACGACAATTACGATGGCAATGACGATGTCCCAGGGATGAGCGATCCCAGCGGTTCCCCCTCCAGGTCCTCTCAGCGACAAGAGACGATGCCGCCGTTTATTCGGCCGTTGACCGGACGACATTGTCATGGCATACCCCTCCTGCCTACCACTGTTGACAGCCACCTATCTGGTTGCCAAGCCTCGCTGAGTCGCTCAGCCAACGCCAGAGTGGTGGTACCCCGGCCACGGCCTTCCTCAGGCTCCCTGCAAGTAGGTCTTCGGACTTCCAGGCGGAAGTGATGAACGAAAACCGTGGCCAACACGGATTGCGTTCCT
>DASXNO010000026.1:0-53359 GCA_036495025.1 Actinomycetota bacterium
ATCGCCAGCCCGACACCCAGCCCAGGGGGGACCAGCCCGGGCCTCGGACCCGCGTCGGCCGCGCAGGCGCCAGCGGTCACGTCGGCGGCCGGTGCTGCGGTCTCCCCGACGGACACGCCCGCATCACCACCCATTCCACCGCTCCCGAACGCGGTGCCGCCGCCGTCACCCAGGCACGCCCCCGTCGTGGCGAAACCGCCACCGCCGCCCGCCCTCCGCACGACGCCGCCCCGGCCACCCCCCAGCTCCAACCCGATCCCGCCGCCGCCGCTGCCGCCGAAGGGCCAGCGGATCGCGTTCACGGGAACCATGAACGGGAGGCCGTCGATCTATGTCACCGATCCCACCGGCAGCGTCGTGATCCGGTTGACGAAGAGCCCGGTGGGCCAGGACTCGCAGCCGGTGTGGTCACCGGACGGGTCGAGGATCGCCTTCACGAGCACGAGGGACGGCAGCCGGCAGGTCTACGTGATGAACGCCGACGGGAGCAACCAGCACCGCCTGACCGACGGGACTGCCAACAACTACGATCCCGCCTGGGATCCGACCGGGGCCACGATTGCCTATGTGACCGACCAGGCCGGGACTCCCCAGATCTACGCGATCAGTGCCCTGGGGGGGAAGGGCGAGTACGCGGGCCCGACTCCTGCCCAGAACTACGCGACCTCCACGTTCGCGCAGCCCGTGTTCTCACCCGATGGCCAGACGCTGGCGGCGACCGTGGTGCTCGGCGGCACGGTGGTCGTGACCTGGAAGGTCTCCGGCGCCCTCCTCTCCATCCTCAACATGCCCCCGATCCCCCAGGTGCAGAACCCGGCCTGGTCACCCGACGGCTCGGAGATCGCCTACGGCAGCTCCAACGTCAACGTCCAGGTCTGGGTCATGGCTCCGGACGGGTCCGCCAAGTCGGCCCTGACCGCCGGCCCGTCGAACAACACCGAGCCCCGGTTCTCCCCGACGGGGGATCGCGTCGTCTTCGTCACCGACCGGGTCGGGCTCCGGCAGGTGTGGTCGATGAACCGCGACGGGAGCCAGCAGACGCTGGTGGTCAACGTGCCGGGCGAGACCTACGATCCGTCCTGGGGATGAGGAGGTCGTGACCCGTTGCCCCCGCCCAACCGCTTATCTTTAGTTCTCAAGGAGCGGCCTTCATCGTAGATGATCGAACACGTGTTTGCAAGTGGCCTGCATGCGGTTGGTCGGAAAAGTGTTCGCTGGGCGATCAACATCCTTGCCACCATTGCTGGCGAATCGCCTGCCTGCATACCATTGTCTAGATTGATCTATGTTCTCGGGACCTGTAGCGACCCCCGCAAGGCCTCGCTGAGCCACCGGGCCGCCGCGGCCGGATCCTCCGCTTCTGTGAGCGCCCGGACGACGGCGACCCGACCCGCCCCGGCCCCGAGGACCTCCATCAGGTTCGAGCGGTCTATGCCGCCGATGGCGAAGAAGGGCTGGGCCGGGTGCTCGGCAGCGAAGCGGACGAGTTCCGTGCCCACCGCCGGGCGGCCGGGCTTGGTGGGCGTCGCGTAGACCGGGCCCACCGCAACGTAATCGGCCTCCGAGGAGGCGGCGGCAAGGACCTCCCCGGGAGCGTGCGTCGAGAGGCCGATCACGGCCTGGGGGCCCATCTGCCGGCGGGCCTCCGCCGGGGAGAGGTCCTGCTGGCCGACGTGGACCCCGTCGGCCCCGGCGGCGATCGCAAGGTCCACCCGGTCGTTGACGAGGAAGAGGGCCCCGAACTCACGGGTGCGCCGCCGGACGACCGCGGCGAGCTCGAGGAGCGGCCGGGCTTCCAGGTGCTTGTCCCGGAGCTGCACGATGTCGACGCCGGCCTCGAGGACCCGGGGCAGAAACTCGTTCAGTGGCCCTGCCGGAGGATTCCCCGGCGTCACGAGGTAGAGCCGTGCGGCGAGAAGGCGTTCGTTCATCGTGCCCCTGACCACAACTTGACCACAAAGGCATTCCCGCCGGACGTTCGGTGTGGATCGCGCGTATGCGCGCGATTCCGGACTACCTTCCCTGCCAAAGGCCGAACATGGACCCGGACATGGGCCCGGACATGGAGGAAGGCCGGACCATACGGTCCGGCCTTCCGAACTGAGCTGCGGTGTGTCTAGCCCTTGCTACCCATCAGGGCCTTGAAGCCACGGCGACCGAATGCGAGGGCGCCGAGGATGACGAGCAGGGCGACTGCGTAGTACCTGCCGGTCAGGCCACCCGTGACCGGGAGTGCCTGCCCAGTGCCGCCGCTGATCGTCGGGAGCTGGATCGTTGCCGAGCCCGCCGCGGGCACGGCGATCGTCGACGAGCCCTGGGCGTTGCCGATGGCGCCGCTCGCCGTCACGCTCGCCTTCTCGGTGAAGGTCCCGCCTCTGGTGTTCGAGGCGACCTTCATGTGCACGACAAGGTCCTTCGTGGCGCCTGGATCCAGCGGTCCGACGTCGTTCCACGTGATGGTCGAGTAGGTGGTGGAGTCAGCCTTCGGGTCCTCACCGAGGATGCTGAACCGGACACCGGACGTGCCGGTGATGGTGTCCACGACCTTGACGCCCGTGAGCGTGCAGGCGTGGGGGTTGTGCACGTGGATGATGTAGTTGAAGGAATCGCCGGGGTTGACGTGATCCGGCTGCGCCTCCTTGCTGACGTCGACCTGGCAGAGGATGCCGCCCGGAGGAACCGTGGCGGCTGCCTCCATGTGACCGACCCGCACGTCGGCGAGACCGGGTGCATTCACCATGGCGAGGTCGACTTCACCCGAGACCGACGACCCGTCGGTTGCCGCCACCGGCGTGGATGAGGTGGATCCTCCGAGGGCGTGCGGCGGCGTGGCCACCGTGATGTGGATGAGGCCGAGGGGAATGTCGAGTCCCTGGCCACCAATGAGCTGCTGAGCGGTGACGACGATCGGGGTGTTCTGGGTTGCCGGCGTCGCGATCGTCAGGATCGGCGTCGTGCCGGGCGTGCCGGCCGGAGGTCCGTACTGCATGTAGGCCTGGCCGGGAACACCGGTGGCGACCGCCGCGAGGCGGATCGGGCCGACGACCGTGATGGTCACGGCGCCGCCGAGCAGCCCGATCGGAGCGTAGGTCTGGACGTTCTCGGACATGAGCCCGACGCCCGTGCCGCCCCCGACCGGGTTGCCGTTGGTGTCGGTCTGCGGGACGAAGCGCGTGCGGGACGTGGTGGAGAGCTCACCGGGGGCGTTGACGACCGCCGTTGGGTTGGGCGAGCCGACCGCCGTGGCGTTGACGAGGTGGCCGAAGCCGTTGCTCATGTCCTGACCGAGCAGGCAGCCGTTGTTGCCCTGGGGATCGGTGTCCCAGCTGGCCTGGGCCCTACCCTCAGCAAGGGTGGCGTTCAGAACAGGGTCCAGGGCGAGGTTGGTCTTGTTGTCGATCAGCCCGCTGTTCGGCGGGGCCGTGGCGGTTGCCTTCTGGGTGATGAGAGCGCTGGCCGTGGCGACCGGGTTGTTCTGGCCAATGCCCAGCTCGACGCCGGCACCCCGGGCGCCCGACTTCTTGGTGGGGTCAGCGGCCTGGATGACCGTGTTGACCTTGCTGTCGATCTGGTTGCTGAAGCCCTGCGAGTTCAGTGCCGCCCCTGCATAGGCCTGGTCAAGCTCGGCGAGCGTCGTCGGACCTTGGTTCAGGACGCCGGTGTGAACGACCATGCCGGAGGCGTAGCCGTTGAAGTTCGCCGAAGCCACAGGAGTCTGTGCGGGGGCGGGTGCCGCCAATGCCAGTACCCCTGCCACCCCCATCAGGGACACCGTAACTCCTGAAGCTAGAGCCCTCGACAGAGTTCTCCGTGTCGTACTTGATGCCCCCACGCCTCCTCCTTCCTTCTTGGTCGTCATACCGACCCTTTGGTGAACCGGAGCCCTCCGGTTCGTCTGGCTCTGTTTCCCATCGGTGAAACTTTGTAGCCCGTTCTCTGTAGACAAACGCATGACGGACCGAAACTACATCGCCAAGTCATGGGGTTTGTCACGTACCGTGTCCGTTCGAGAAGATTGACCTCCTTGCGTTCGGGGACTTATACGACATACGACACGAACCAGTCAAAGGTTGGAACACGTCCAAAAACCTCCATTATTTGGGATTTTCAGGGCACCCCGACGAACGTCGCCTCGCCCTGGCCATTTGCCTAGTCACACGGCCGTGCTTCGGGTGGAACCCTAGCCGTCCGCCGGGGTGATTCGCAAGCTTTTCGCGGCGCCGGTCCCGCCACCGGTGATCCCGCATCCCCAACCGCTCGAAAAGCGCCAGTCCGTCCCGGGGGCGCGCCCAGGCATTCGGGGGAGGGAGGCGTGAGCCGGACGGACGAAATTCTGCCCGGTTTGCCCTCTTTGACAGGGAGGTCGGATGATATTTCCGCTCTCGGCGACGTTTTGCCGAATTTCGCGTGACCAGCCCGTGTGATTTCGGGGACCGGCCCGTTAATCCCAGTGAAAGGGCTAGTTAAAGTGCCCGAGAAGAGCTACCGATCACATCAACGGATCGGAAGACCGAGAGGAGGAACTGCTCAGTGAAACGGCTGGTGGTGGTACCCGTGGTGATGATCTTCCTGCTGGCAGCGCTCGTGCCAGCGGCCAGTGCCGACACCCCCAACGTTGTCTTCATGGGCCAGGGGCAGAGCAACGCACTCAACCTGTCGGTCCCGCTTCTCAACTCGCTTCCGACCAGCATCCTGAGCGGCATCCTGGGCAACCTCGGGTCACTCGGCAAGGGCATCACCGCGGGCCACACCGAGTCCACCTTCGAGGGTCTCTCCAACGCCTCGGTCAACGGCCTCGCCATCGGCCTCTGCGGACTGCTCGGGCAGAACCTGCTCTCGCTCCCGGCCACCGGCGGAACCCTTCCGGGAACGCTGCCGGCCCTGGGCGGCCTGCCCAACCTCGGAGGCCTCTGCAGCGGCCAGACGCAGGCGACCTCGAGCTCGGTGGGTAGCCACGGCAGCACAACCCAGGCCTGCCAGGACCTGAACATCGCCATCCTCGACATCAAGACCGCGTGCTCGCAGTCCTACTCGACGATCGACGGCGGTCGTCCGGTCAGCCAGAACAACGCAGGCGTCGCCGAGATCGACGTCGCCCTGCTCCCGAACGTCCTCGGTGGGCTCGGCCTGAACAGCCTGCTCGGCAGCCTCGGCCTCGGCAACCTGCTCGGCACGACCACCACGGCAGGCTCCCTGCCGGTCGTCAGCCAGCTTCCCGTCGGCCCCCTCGTCGACAACCTGCTCAACGGCCTGCTGAAGGGCGTCGCAGGCAGCGCCGGCGTCCCGCTTGCCACGAACGACCTCGTGAGCACGCTGACCAACACCCTGCAGCAGGTGCTCGGCAACGCCGGCAACCTCATCACGATCCGCCTCGGCGCCGGCTCGTCCGTCGTGTCGAACAACGGGTCGGCCACGCAGGAGACCACGCAGGCAGCCGGCGCACACATCGGCCTCATCGCCGACCTCATCCAGATCGACGTGGGCGCAGCCAACTCCACGGTGAGCTGGAACGACGCAACCGGTCAGGCGAGCGGCGACGCTTCGCCCGCAATCGCCACCATCAAGATCGCCAACCCGCTTGGGGGCGCTCCCCTGCTGAACCTCCCGCTGAGCCTCCCGAGCCTGAGCGGTCTGCTCGGAGGGCTGGGCGGCCTCACCCAGGCGGATCAGGCGGGCGACCTGACCCTGCTGGCCGGTACGCCGCTGGAGACCACGATCAAGATCGCCAGCGCAACGCCGCACCAGTCGGGCCGCAACGTCACCTCCTCGTCGGATGGTGTCTCGATCCTGGCCCTGAAGGGCCTGGGGGCCTCGACGCTCGGAGCCATGGACGGCGGTCTTCGCCTGCAGCTTGCCTCGTCGAGCGCCTCCGTCGCCGGTGACATCCTGAAGGTCCAGGCGGCTGCTCCCTCGCTTCCCATCACCGGTGGACGCAGCTATGTCTTCCTCGCCGGTGCTGCGTTCATGGCAGTTGCCGCAGCCCACGTCATCCGCAGCTCCCGGCGTCTCCGGGCGGGGGCGAAAGGCTAGGCGGCCGGTACCAGGGACCAAGGAACAGCCTGAGTTGTCAGGGCAACGATGAGCAAAGAAAGGCAGAGGGATCGCCGAGTGACGTATCGAGCGACCCCGAAGGCTCGGCGTGCGCTCGCCACCATCCTGTCGTGTCTCGCGATAGCGATGGTGGCGGGCGCCGTGGGTCTCCTCGGGTACCCCACGTACACGAATATCCGAGCCAGCCGGGAGCAGAAGGCCCTCCGCACGGAGTTCCTGACGTCCGCCAAGCTGAAGCAGGCCTACCAGGCGGCCTCCTCCGGGGGCGCCTCGGGGAGCAAGGTCACGCTCGCCGAGGGTTCCGCGGTCACCCGCATCCAGATCCCCAAGATCGGCCTGGACACGGTGGTGGTCCAGGGCACGTCCGACCAGGCCCTGGCGGCCGGGTCGGGGCACTACCCGCAGACTCCCCTGCCGTGCTCGCCGCAGGGCAACGTGGGGATCGCCGGGCACCGGACGATGAACGGTCACCCGTTCCAGCGCCTCGACCAGCTGGCCGCGGGCGACAAGGTGATCCTGACGACACCGTTCCAGACGTGCACCTACCAGATCCTGGCGAGCGTCGACGGCCACGCCAACCCGTACGTCACCGATCCCAACGACTGGACCGTCATCGCCCAGACACCAAAGCCGATGCTCACGATGAGCACCTGCACACCCGAGGGAACCGCACGCCAGCGCCTGGTTGCCCGCGCGCAGCTCGTCTCCACGACCAGCACGGTTCCGGGTGCCTCGGTCAAGTAGCTGCCATGAGGCAGAAATATCCAAGTAGCGAACAAAAGTGCCGAGGTAGCAGAATTGACCGCCTGTCAAAGAGCCGCAGCTCAGAGGAGGGGCCCACACCATGAACGCCAAACGTCTGCTCGGGTCCCTCGCCGTTGCCGGGACACTCGCCGCTGCATCGATCGGTACCGCAGCTCCGGCGTTTGCCGCACCGCACATCGCCTTCACCCTGACCCCGTCCGACGGGACCGAGGTGCCGGGCAAAACGCTCGACGCCCACGGGATCCGGGTCGCGGTATCGGCAAAGTCGGACTGCTTCGGCCTCTGCTCGATGGCGAGCCTCTCGTTCACCGTCAAGGACCCCGACGGCAACACGGTGGCCTCGGGCTCGGCGCCGTCGAACAACAGCAACTTCATCTCGGCCAGCACCACCTGGGACACGCAGCCAACCGCCAAGAAGAACGGCAATTACACGTTGGCGGCCACGGCAGCCCAGGGAGGCGTACTCGGCCTGGGGCTGACCACGAGCCCGGCCCCCGAAACCCAGCAGGCAACCCTCAAGGTCAACAACCCGCCGGTCGCCCCCACCGGGATCCAGACGGCACTCGACGCCGCGGGCGTCCCGGTGGTCAGCTGGAGCCCCAACCCGGAGCCCGACATCAAGGGCTACCAGGTCTACCGGTCCGACGGGGCACTCCAGAGCGGTCTCATCCCCGGCACCTCCTTCCGGGACGCGAACGCACCCACGGGGCAGGCCCTCAGCTACAAGGTGGCCGCCCTCCGCTTCAGCCCCGTTGACCAATCCGGCCTGATCGGCTCCGCAACCTCCGCCCAGACGGCGGCCATCACCGCTCCCGTGCCGGCAGGCGCCGCGGGCCCTCAGAACGCCGCCACGGCGGACCCGGCGAAGGGCGGCGCCGCCTCCGGCCCGATGAAGCAGCCCGTGACCCTCAGCCCGGCCAAGCCGGCGCCGATCGCCGCCCCGACGCTGCCGACCCGAGTGGTGCAGCTGCCCCAGCCCAACGTCATTCAGTTCGCCCCGCTGCTGCCCTACTCCGGCAAGGTCCCCGAGGTCCCCGTGAACTCGAACGTGCCGCCGCCCGTCGCTGCCCAGGCCGACCAGGGCCAGTCGACGGCGGTGGTCATGCCCGGTGGTGCGAACAACAAGGTGACGCCCGTCGATGCCATCAAGTACGTGGCGGCCGCAGCCTTCCTGATCGTCGCGGCGGTCCACGTCACCCGCTTCGCCCGCAAGATCCGCAACGCCCCGGTCTAGGCAACTCTGACCAGCCCTCCGTGCCTCAAGACCCTGAAGAGCGGGTAAAGTAGGCCGGTGCCACGGCGTGACTCTGGGTTCGCCGGCCACGCGGCCGGCGACCGGGACGTCGGCCGGGACGTCAAAAGCCAGGACGTCGACGAAATGACTCGAGCGGCAGGTCGGGGGGGAACCAGCATGGAGAATCCGCAAGACCCGAGCACCTCGCGCACGCCCGCTCCGGTCGGCGTGCTGAGCCCCGACACCGTCGGCACCGGCACCGGGTCGCGCTCCGGTTCAGGCCGAGGATCAGATCCCGGACGAGAGGACGGCCGCCACCGTCCCGGCCCACCCCCGCCCCCGGCTCCGCCGGTGGTCCCGGAGGGGTCCGGTCCACGCCGGCGCCGCCCACGCAAGCTGGCGGCGTTCCTGCTGCTCACCATTGCCGCCGCCCTCGTGCTCGTCGCTGTCGGCGTGGGGGGCTACCCCTTCTACACCGACTTCCAGGCGGCCCGGCACCAGCGGGCACTGAAGAGCCAGCTCGATCAGGCGGCAAAGAACGGGGCGGACCGGACGAAGCTCCTGGACCAGTACAAGAACCGCTCCTTCGCCGTCGGCAGCCCGGTGACACGGATCCTCATCCCCAAGCTGGGGGTCGAGACCGTCGTCGTCGAAGGTACGTCTGATGAAGCTCTCGCCGCCGGGGCTGGCCACTACCCGCAGAGCCCGCTTCCGGGTGATGCGGGCAACGTGGCGATCGCGGGGCACCGTACGATGAACGGCCACCCGTTCGGCGACCTCGACAAGCTCGTCCCGGGCGACCAGGTCATCCTGCAGACCCCCTTCGCCACGTACAACTACAAGATCGTCCCGGGCTTCGACGGGCACGCCAATCCCTGGGCCACCAGCCCGGAGGACTGGACAGTCATCTCCGTCACGACCCAGTCGCACCTGCTCACGCTGACCACCTGCAACCCCAAGGGTCAGCAGACCCAGCGACTGGTCGCCCGCGCAGAGATGGTCTCGTCGCAACCTGGCACATGATCCACCGGGCCTCCGCCGCGCAGCGCTGGCTGCTGCTCGCAGCCTGCGCCGTGGTGGTCGCCGCAGCGGCTGCGGCCGTGCCGGCGTCCGCCGCTGCCGACCCCTGCACGAGCACGCAGACCTCCCAGCTCGACGTCTCCATCACCATCTGGCAGCCGGCCCCCGACACGCCGGCCGCCGATGCCCACCGGTGCACTCCCCCGTCGGGATCGACCCTCACCGGGTCCTGGAACATCCGGCTCGATGCCCTGAGCCTCTCGTCGCTCAAGAGCTTCTCGGTGAGCATCGCTCCGGTGGACCCGTCCATTCCGGGCCTCCCGCCCAGCGCCACGACGTCACGGACCTATCCCCTCGTCGTCGTCGGCAACGGGAAGATCGGCGACACGATCGAGATGCCCTGGGACACCGGGTCGATGCGGTACAACGGGACCTACCAGATCTCGGCCACCGCGGTCTCGATGCTGAACAGCACCACCCATGCCGTGGTCGGCGACCTGCGCATCAACAACCCTCCCGCCCAGCCCCCGGGTGCATCGGCAAGCCTGGACGGCACGGTGCCGGTGCTCAACTGGACCGCCAACTCCGAGCCTGACCTGATCGGCTACCGGATCCTGCGCTCCTCGAATGGCGGAGCCTATGCCCCCGTGGGGACGTCGCCGGGCAACAGCTTCCGGGACACCAAGGCGCCGCAGGGCCAGCCGTTGAAGTACGAGATCGTGGCGCTCCGCGCATCGCCGGTCGATGCCAGCGGCATCGCCTCGGCGGCATCGCTGCCCAGCGGCGCCATCGTCGCGGCCCCGCCCCCGGCAACGCCGGCCGCTGCGGCCCCGGCCCCGGTCACGAGGGCAACGACAGGGTCGACCTCCAACAACGCCCCCGCCCAGGATCCCTCGAGCACGTTTGCCCCGACCCTGCCCTTCGCCCAGGCGGTCCCCACGTCCACCGCCACGCTGCCGGACGCCCCGGCTCCCAGCGGCGCCGCAGCCCTCCCGGGTGAGGGCGGCGGCTACGCCAAGACCACCCTGGCCCACAAGCTGCCGTACCTGGCGACGGCCATCTTCGTCGTCCTGGTCGCCTTCATGATCTTCCAGTACGCCCGCCGCCTCCAGAAAGGCGACGCCTGAGGGGGTTCCCGAGGTTCGTCGTCTATCGCGCGGCCTATACTTCGTCGAGCACTCGGGGAGCTTTCCTTCTCCCCGGCCCCTAGTGGGCTCGGGGAGAGAGGCTGAGAGGTGGGTTCGCCCACGACCCGTTGACCTGATCGGGACAATGCCCGCGAAGGGATGTGATCGGTGGAGACCATTGTGGTCGGGGGCGGTGTCATCGGCCTCGGGATCGCCTGGCGCCTGTCCCAGCGTGGCCGCGAGGTCCTCGTCCTCGACCGGGCAGAGCCGGGTTCGGGCGCCTCGTACCACGCCGCCGGGATGCTCGCCCCGATCACCGAGGCAACCTTCGGCGAGGACGCCCTCCTCCGCCTGAACCTGGCCAGCGCCGCGGCCTACCCGGCCTTTCTCCGGGATCTTGCCGCTGCGACCGGGCGCTCGCTGCACTCTGGTGCCCCCGGGACCCTCTTCGTCGCCCTGGACCGCGACCAGCTCGAGGCCCTCGAGCGCCTCTACGAGTTCCAGCGCGGGCTCGGCCTCCCGGTGGAGTGGCTCCCGGGCAGCCGGTGCCGGGAGCTCGAGCCGGCCCTGCACCCGGCGGTGCGCGCCGGCATCGGGACCGAGGAGGCCGAGGTCGACCCGCGCGCGCTCACCGCCGCCCTCGGGCACGCGGTGGCCGCAGCGGGGGGGCGGGTCCGCAGTGGCGCCGAGGTCGCCGGGCTGCTCTGGACGGGTGACCGTATCGCTGGGGTGGTGCTCACCACCGGCGAGGAGATTGCCACCCCCAGCGTGGTGCTGGCGGCCGGGTGCTGGTCCGGTGGCATCGCCGGTGTGCCGAGGGAGGTGGCGGATGCCGTTCGGCCGGTGAAAGGCCAGATCCTCCGCCTGCGGCCCCGCCCCGGCGAGGCCCTCCCGATCCGCCACCTCCTGAGGACCGAGGACGTCTACCTCGTTCCCCGGAGCTCCCCGGCGCGCGGCGACGAGATCGTCGTAGGGGCGACGGTCGAGGAGCAGGGGTTCGACACCTCGCTCACCGGCGGCGGTGTCTACGAGCTGCTGCGGGCCGCCATCGACGTGGTCCCGGGCGTCCGGGACATGGAGCTGGCGGAGGCATCTGCGGGCCTGCGGCCCGGCAGCCGTGACAACGCTCCCCTGCTCGGCCCCGTGCCCGGCCCCCCGTTGGGCCCCGGGTCCGATCGAGGGTCCGATCGAGGGTCCGATCGAGGGGAGGCCGCCGGCCTCGTGGTGGCGACCGGCCACCACCGCAACGGCATCCTGCTCACCCCCGTGACTGCCGACGCTATCGCCTCGGTGGTCTGCGAGGGCACGGTTCCCGAGGTCGTTGCCCCCTTCCGTCCCGACCGGTTCGCCCGCGCATGCTGCTGACCGTGAACGGCGCCACGGTCGAGGTCCCCGGCGCCGGGGCGGCGCTGCTCGACGTCCTCGCCGCCGCCGGCATGCGTGACCTCCGTGGGGTGGCGATTGCCCTGGACGAGGAGGTCGTCCCGCGTGGCGACTGGGCAACCCGCCGGCTTCACGAGGGCCAGCGCATCGAGGTCGTCCGGGCCAGCCAGGGAGGCGCCCTGTGAGCGAGAAGCTGGAGATCGCCGGGCGGGTGTTCGGCTCCCGGCTCATCTTCGGGACCGGAGGCTTCCGCAGCCTCGACGTCCTCGCCGAGGCACTCCACGCCAGCGGCGCGGAGATGGCGACCGTGGCGATGCGCCGCGTCGACCCAACGTCTCGGGGCTCGGTCCTCGACACCATCGACGCCGCCGGGGTGGAGGTGCTGCCCAACACCGCCGGGTGTTACACGGCCAGGGACGCGGTGCTGACCGCCCGCCTGGCCCGGGAGGCCCTCGGGACCAACTGGATCAAGCTCGAGGTGATCGGCGACGACCGGACCCTGCTCCCCGATGGCGCGGAGCTGGTCACCGCCGCACGCCAGCTCGTGGACGAGGGATTCGTGGTCCTCCCCTACGCCAACGACGACCCCATCCTGGCCCGCCACCTCGAGGACGCCGGGTGCGCCGCCGTGATGCCGCTGGGATCGCCCATTGGCAGCGGGTCGGGGATCCGCAACCCCTACAACATCGCCATCATCGTGGACCGGGCGTCCGTCCCGGTGATCCTCGACGCCGGCATCGGGACGGCCTCGGACGCGGCGCTTGCGATGGAGCTCGGTTGCGACGGCGTGCTGGTCGCCAGCGCCATCTCCCGGGCCAAGGAGCCTCCGACGATGGCGCAGGCGATCCGCCTCGCCGTGGCGGCGGGCCGGCTGGCCTTCGAGGCGGGCAGGATCCCCCGGCGCCTCCACGCCGAGGCCTCCACCCCCTTCGAGGGCAAGGCGGACCTCGGCGGCTAAACCTGAGGGCCGGCCACGAGGATAGTCCGCGATCGCGCAAATACGCGCGATAGACGACTAACCTCCACGTCCGACCCCTGCCGGGGCAGCGGGAGCTACCGAACCTCTCCCTCGCTGCCGGGGTCGTGGGGCAGCTCCCCCATCAGCGGCGCCAGCATGGGGGCCAGCTTGCCCGCGGTCTCGAACAGGGCCTCCGCCCGGGAGTGGTCGTGGTCGAGGTGCGAGAGCAGGTCGACGCCGAGATAGAGCGCGATGATCCCGAAGGCCAGCGGCCGGGGCTGGATGACGCCGCCGAGCAGGCTGCCGAGCAACGACCCGGCCAGCAGGTCGGAGAGCTCGTCCTCGACCAGCTCGACCCACGGCTCCATGCGGGCCACGACCTCGGGTCCGAGGTCGGGCCTCGCCAGGCTCCCGGCGATCAGCTCCGAGATGATGGTGATGTGGCCGGTCTGCAGGTCCTCGCGGTACAGATCGGTGGCCATGCGAATCCGGTCCTCGATCGTGCCCGGGCGCCGGACCGCCTCCCGGTACCGGGCCATCCGCTCGGCGCTGGTGCGGTCGAGGGCCGCGAGGAGCAGATCGTTCAGCGTCCCGAAATGGTAGAAAATCAGCGCCTGGTTGAAGTTACCCCGCCGGGCGATGGCTCGGGCGCTGGTCCCCGCAAACCCCTCCTCCTTCAGGGTCTCCAGGGCAGCCGCGACGATCCGCTCCTTCGTCGTCGCAGGTAACTGGTCACTTTGAGCGGATGGTTTGAGCATTTGCTCAATACTCCTCCGATCACGTCGCTCTGTCAAGACATCGCGAAGGTGTCGGTCCGTACTCGCTAGCTTTCAAAAGATGCATTCGCCATGACAGGTCCGCTAGGATGCCCCAGGAACGGAAGGGGGGAGGTCCTATTAGAGGCTTCGTCGTCAGTCTGCTCGCCGTAGGGTTGTGGCTCGTCGTCATCGCCGCAGTCGCATGGATGGTGCACGCAACGCCCGACTCCAACCGCAGCATCCAGCGCTTCCGCAAGGCTCGCCGGAGCCTTGCGCCGCAGGGTCGCCGCCACCGGGCACCAGCGCCGTCAAGGTCAGAGACGTCCACCGTGGTCGTGATGGCAACGCAGCGCCGGAGCCGTAGCCACCGCGTGATCGACCTGCGGGAACGCGACCCCGACCCCCGCCCCGCACGCTGGCCGGCCGACGGCTGGTCGCTCGGCAGCGTCGCCCCGAGCGGTCCTCGCATCGCGTGGGCGACGTCGGGCCCTTCTTCGTCGGTGCGGACCGACGCCCCGGTCGAGGTCGAGGCCTCCCGTCCTGTGCGCCACGAGGTGGATCGCCCGTCGAGGCCCGAGGCCGCCCGGAGTGCCCGCCCCGGCCCCGGGCGCATGTCCCCGCGGCCCACGTCCTCCCTACCGCCGTTGCCCCCGCTGCCGAAGTCGAACGTTGCCGCAAGGAACCAGCCGCGGAGGCCTGAGGCGGCCGTCAAGGCGCCCGACCGGAAGCCGGCGGCGCCGAGGCCACACGTGGCCGGGCCCCGAGGGGGCGTTCCAGCACGCCAGCCCGCTTCAGCACGCCAGCCCGCTTCAGCACGCCAGGCAGCCCTGGGGCGCCAGGCAGCCCCGCGGCCCGCGCCCAAACCGGTGGCGAGAGAACCGGTCCGGAGGGGCTCGCTCGACGAGCGCCGCTCTACCGCCACCGGCCAGGCGGCGCGCCCGGCGGCGCCGGCTGAGGGCTCCGGGCGCTGGCGGGTCATCGACCTGACGCCCGAGCCGAAGCCAAAGCAGCGCTCGATCCCGGCTCCGCCACCCGCACGCATGCCCGGTGGGCGCCGGGAAGCCGACGTCCAACGTTGGGGGCTCGCCGCAGGGGCCGAGGCGCAGGGCGCACCCGGGCCGATGCCTGCAGTCTTCAGGCTCGACCCGCTGCACGCTCGCAACGGGTCAGGATCGCGCGCCCGATAGGAGGCTCCGGCGGGAGACGGGTGCTCGTCGGCACCGCCTCCTGGACCGACAAGTCCCTTGTGGAGAGCGGGCAGTTCTACCCCCCCGAGGCCAAGAAACCTGAGGACCGGCTCCGCTACTACGCAAGCCAGTTCCCGATCGTGGAGGTCGACTCCACCTATTACTACCCCCCGACCGAACGCAACGCCGCCCTCTGGTCGGAACGTACACCCGCAGAGTTCACCTTTCACGTCAAGGCCTACTCGCTGCTCACCCAGCACCCCACCCGCCCAAACTCGCTCGCCGAGGACCTCCGGGCGGAGCTGCCGGCCGAGCACCGCGACAAGCGCTTCCTGTACGCGTCACACCTCCCGGCCCACGTCGTCGACGAGGTCTGGGAGCGATTCCGGGACGCGCTCATGCCCCTGCATTCCGCCGGCAAGTTGGGCGCGATCCATTTCCAGTTTCCGGAGTGGTTCCTGCCCGGCAAGGAGAGCCGCGCCTACATCCTCGAAGCGGTCGAGCGCCTGCCCGATTACCGGATTGCGGTCGAGTTCCGCAACGCCACCTGGATGAACGAGCGCAATGCAGAGCGCACCCTGGGCTTCCTCACCGAGCATCGCATCCCGTATACCTCCGTCGACATGCCCCAGGGGTTCCGCTCGAGTATGCCCCCGGTGGCCGCTGCGACCGCACCCGACCTGGCCTACGTCCGGTTCCACGGCCGCAACGTCGAGGAGTGGAAGCGCAAGCACGACACCGCCACCCCACGGTTCGCCTACCTCTACACCGAGGACGAACTGGCCGAGTGGGTGCCAAGGATCCAGCAGCTCGCCAGCGAGACCCAGGAGGTGCATGTCCTGATGAACAACTGCTACCGGGACTACGCGGTCGTCAACGCGCGCCAGCTCGCAAGCCTGCTGACCGAGGAATAGGGCAGGAGCCTGCGCTATGCAGCATGGGGAGGCGCTCCGGCTGCACCAGGGTCTCGGAGGGGTGGTGCATGCACTCTTCGCAGCGTTCGGAGGAGGCGGGTTGGAGCTGTCCCCCGCCACCCAGGGTCCGCCCGACGACGCGGTGCTCGGCATGGTCACGACGCCGAAGGAGTTCGTCCCCGCGGCCGCGGCCTCGGGCGCACGGTTGGAGATCCATGCCGTGCAGGACCTCGAGGGCCTCGAGGATGCCCGGCAGGTGGCAATCGCCGGCGATGGGAGCGGCCCGCTGCTGGCGCTGTACGAGCCCGAGGTCGCGGCGATCCCGGGGGTCAGGATCTACGTGGGACGAGTGGAGGGCCGGCCGGTCACGACGGCCACGGGCTGGACGGCCAACGCGGCGACCGGCATCTTCCAGGTGGCGACGCCGCCGGCCCACCGCCGGCGCGGGTACGGCGGGGCCGTCACGAGCCGGGCGGTCCTCGATGGGTTCGCCGCAGGCGCCGACCTGGCGTGGTTGCAGCCGAGCCCCTCCGGCGAGCGGCTCTACCGAAAGCTGGGCTTCCGCCAGGTCTGAGCCCGCTTGCAGCCTGGGACTCCGCTACGGCAGGGCGTTGGCGGCGGGGACGGCGTCGGTCATCAGCCAGGTCCCGTTGCGCAGCTCCAGGGTCTCGGTGAACTGCACCGGATCCCGGCCCGGGACCGTTGCGATGAGTGCTCCCGACTCGCCGTACTCCGGATAGGGGTCGATCTTGTCCGTCACCCGGAGGATCGCCGCGTTGGCGGTGGCCAGTTCCACCTCGACCGCCGTCACCTGCATCCCCGCCCCCCCGAGGGTCTCGTGGGTGGCGAGCAGGCGGTCGATGGTCGCCTTCACCTGGGTGAAGCACTGGCAGTGCTCGGAGTAGGCCTGAGAGAGGAGGTCCACCCGGCGCTCCCGGACTGCCTGGTTGGCGACGTCGTAGATGTGTCGCATGACGCCCTCGAACTCTGCCTGCCTCGGGTTGACCACCGTAGGTTTGCTCTGCGGGCTGAAGCCGAGCAGGCCCTTCGGGCCGACCTCGACGAGGATCGTCACCCCACCGAAGACCAGGAGGCAGGCGAGGAAGATGGCGGCCCCATGGCGGCGCAGCCAGGAGCGGTCGAGCTTTTCCTCGTCGTCGCTGTCGATGCCCGGGTGGTAGCCGCGCCCGGGCGGGTCCTGGACCCTCACGACGACCTCGCAGCAGCGGTGGAGCTCACGTGGAGGGACACGGGCCGGTCGCCGAGCAGCAGGCGCAGCAAGAGCAGGTGCACCTGTCCGTCCGCGCTCACCGTCACCTCCGATCGATCCTGCGCGACCACGATGTCCACGCTAGAGACTACTAAAGAGCCCTTGTCGGCCTGGGTCGCGATGCTCGCCCGTGCCCGCCCGGCGGCGTCCGCGGGGTCGAGCCGGACCAACCCGCGACGGGCGGCATCGAGATCCAGGCCGGCCGCTCCCGCCAGCGACGCCGAGTCCGCGAGACCGGCGAGGGCCTGGCGCTGCGAGAAGACGCGCCACAGATCCAGGCTCACGCCCCCGAGGACGACCAGCAGGAGGCAGAGCCCCAGGAGCCAGATGGTGAGGAAGCCCCGGTCCTCCTCAAGGCGCCGTGTTGGCCCGCACCGTATCGGGTGACTGGTCTTCACGGCCCGCTGCGATAGGGGTCGACGCGCTCCGAGAACGAAGCGGTCAGGGGGAACGAGCCAACGCTGCCGAGGAACGGGATCGAGACCGCGGGGGTCTCGACGGTGACCCTCGCGGTGACGAGGCCGCCGCGGGCGAAGCTGGACCCCGGCTCCCAGGACACCCTGAGGTCCCTGGCGGGGTCGAGGCCGGCGTCGGCGACCACCGTGCCGGCGGCGGCCGCACCCTGCTCGGGCGAGTC
Organism: Actinomycetota bacterium; assembly: GCA_036495025.1. Classification (GTDB taxonomy): domain Bacteria; phylum Actinomycetota; class CADDZG01; order JAHWKV01; family JAOPZY01; genus JAOPZY01. The sequence goes on from DASXNO010000026.1 coordinate 17,305, forward strand.
GGCGATCACGCCGGTGCGGGCCGCCTGCTGGGCGGCGAGGCGGGCAAGGTTCTGGCGGGCGAGCCAGGTCGGCAGGGTCAGCACGATGAGGGCGACCGGCAGGACGAGCACGGCCAACCCCAGGACCAGCTCCAGGGAGACATAGCCGTGCTCGGCACCGAGGCCGCGGTGGGCGGCTCCACGAACTCCACGGCCGTGACGGGTTGAGGTCACGGTGCGGGCTCGACGGCGGCGGTGGCCGTCGAGGTGAACGACCAGTCGGGCATCGGCCTCAGCCACGCCTTGAAGCGCCCCCTCGCACTGGCGTCGAGCCGGCCCCCGGTCTGCGTGCAGGCGATCGAGACGCCGGCGCCCATCGAGCCCTCCCGGCCACCGAGGAGATCGGTGATGACCTGCTGCGCGGCAGCCTGGCAGGACGCCACGGGGGTCGCCGTCCGTGCGCCCTGCCGGACCCCCTGGTCGACCGCCGCGCGGACGACGCCCTGGCCGTACTCGAAGACGATGAGGTTGGTGATCGCCACGAGCACGACCATGGAGATCAGCACCGCCATGACGTATTCGATGGTGACGAAGCCGCCACTCCCATCTCCGCCCGGATCCGGTCGACTAGTGCATCGCTCGCTCAATGGCGTTCTGGATTTCCGTGAGGAGGTTGATCCCCATGAGGCGGAGCGCCCCCCAGATGACGACGAGCGCTCCGATTGCCATGGCGGCGTTGCCGAGCAGCTCGGCCGTCGAGAACCCGCTCGGGTCCTCCAGGACCTGGAGCATCCGGTGCCACAGGACAACCAGGCGCAGCGAGGTGTTGTCCAAGTTTTCCCCCGTTCCCCTCAATGCAGTCCAAACACGATACGTGGAATCGGCGCCAGGATGAACAGCAGCATCACCGGGGCCAGCAGGGCGATGATCGGCACGAGCATCGCCGCCCGCCGCCGCGTCGCCGCCTTCTTCAGGTCCTCCCGCCGGTCGTCGCGGATGTCCTCGCTGAAGGCGAGCAGCGCCGCCGCCACGTCCACGCCGCGCTCGGTTCCCGCCGCCAGCAGCTCGTAGGTGCGAGCGGCCTGGGGCTCGGCGGTCAGGGCGGCCGCTCGGGCGAAGGCCTCCCGGGGAGACGTGCCGCCCGCGATCATCCGCAGCACCTCCGCCAGCTCCTCGACGACCACCCCGGACCCCCGAGCGACGATCCGCTGCGTGGCCTGGATCGGCCCCCCTCCCGTCTTGATGTGCATGGCCAGGAGCTGGTTGACCGTGTAGAGCTCGACCCGGAGCCGCTCCCGCCGCAGCGCACTCCCCCGGTCGAGGCGACCGCGCCAGCGGGTGGCCCCGACGATGAAGCCGAGCCCTCCGAGCACCAGCACGACCGCGGCCGACCCCCAGAGGAGGAGCCCCGCCCCGACGCCAGCGCCGGCACCGAGGGCGGAGGCGCCGAGCTGGCGGACGCGGTACTCCTCGGGGCTCAGGTCGCGGTAGCCGGCCTGCCGGAGCATCAGGCGCAGCCCCTGGTCGGAACGGGCGTCGAGCAGGCCGCCCAGCCAGCCCGCCACTGCCAGCACCGGGGGCCCGAAGAGCCGGCGGAACGTGCTGCCGGACAGCCAGGCCTCCTCCCCGGCGAGATCGGGGATGTCGGCGCTGCGTCCCAGCCGGGAGCGGGGGATCAGCGTGTAGGGGCGGACCCGGGAGGCGAGCCGCGGCGTCGGCCGCACGATGAGGCCCGCGGCGGCCGCGGCCGTCACGCCGGCGAGGATCGATGCGAGGGCGATCCTCCCGTCGGGCAGCATGCCACTCACCGCGGCCCCCCCGGCGAGCCGAAGACCCGCTCCTCCATGGGGTCTCGGGACAGTCGCTCGACGATCCAGAGGCCGAGCAGGCTGATCCCTGCCGCGACCATGATCACCACGACGCCGGCGCCCGTCCGGTAGAACTGCCGGAACGGACCTTCCGAGGCACACAGCAGCACGAGCACGAACCACGGCAAGGCGAAGACGGCACGGCTGTTGATCTTCGGCTCGAGCCGGTCCGAGGCGATCTCCTCCAACGTCTTCAGGTCCTTGCTCGTGGCCTCTGCGAGGTCTCGCAGGACCTCGGTCACGATGCGGCCGCCCCGTTCGTGGGCGAGGAGCAGCACCTCGATCACCCGGTCCGACGTCGAGTCCGAAAGCTGGCCCTTCACCACCTCGAGGGCCGCCGGCACCCCCACCATCCGGGCCCCCACGGCGAAACGGCTGAAGGCCAGGCGCAGCGGCTCGGGCCCGTTGGTCGCAAGGCTGGCGATGGACTGGTTGAGCGACATCCCCGACTGAATGCCGCCGACGATGTGGCGGATCCCGTCGGGCCACGCCGCCTGCAGCTCCAGGAGCCGCCGGGCACGCCGGTGCCCGAAGTAGGCGCGGGGCAGGAGGCCGAGCGCCGCGGCCGGCACGATGGCCACGACAGGGCTCCCCGTGATCGCGGCAACCACGGCGAAGGACAGCGCCCCGGCCGCCAGGGAGCCCACGACGAACTGGGCGACGGAAAGGTCGGTGCCCGCCTGGAGGAGCCATACCTGCCGTTCGGTGCGGCTTCGCCGCGGTACCCGGAGCCGCCTGCCCATCCGGGGCAGGTAGCCGGTGAGCAGCCCGACCGCCAGGTACGCCACCACGCCCATCGCCAGCGAGGCCAGCAGGATCACCGGTACGTGCCCTCCGGCCCGGCGCCGGAGAACGGCGCCTGGATCCGACCCTCCAGGATGGCGGTCATCGTCGTGCCCTCGGGCAGGGAACGCTCGATGAGCTCGACCTCCGGCGGGTACGCGCCCGTCCAGACCAACGGTTTCCCCAGGGCCTCCCGGACGAACATCGGCTCGGTCGAAAAGTCGTCGGTCATGGCGGGCACGACGGCGAGCACCTCCATCACCTGCCGGCGGGCCTCCTCGTCGGGGCCGAGGCGGTTGACGTCGTCGCGGTCGAGGTGCACGACGAAGTCGAGGGCGGTCGAGAAGACCTTGCGGACGATCGACTCGCCGACGTTCTCGCCGGCCATGATCGCGGCGTTGACAAGGGCGGTGAGGGCGTCCCGGGCCGAGTTGGCGTGCACGGTGCACAGGAAGCCGCAGCCGGCGTTGATCGCCCGCGTGAGCTCGAAGGCCTCCGCCCCGCGGACCTCCCCCACGACGATGAGGTCGGGCCGCATGGCGAGCAGGAACTTCACGAGGTCCCGGAGCGAGATCTCCCCGCTGCCGTCGAGCGCCGGGGGGCGGGCCTCGTAGTACGAACCGTGGGTGATGGGCGCGGACAGCTCCCGGATCTCCTCGGCGGAGCGGATGCAGTGGTTGGCCGGCGTGGCGGCGAGGAGGGCGGAGAGCAGCGACGTCTTGCCTGCCCCCGGAGGACCGGACACGATCAGGCTTCGGCGCGACTGCATCACGGCCCAGAGGAATGACGCCGCCGCCGTCGACAGCGAGTCCCGCTCGAGCAGGTAGGGCAGGGTCTCCTTCCTGAGGGTGTACTTGCGAAGGGTCGCCGAGAGCCGGTCGGCGACGGGCGGGATGGCAGCCGAGAGGCGTGCTGCCCCCTGCAGGACCCGGGCCTGCACGAGCGGGGACTTCGCGTCGAGGTGGCGCTGCGTCTCCGACAGGAGCTGGTCGATCACCTGACGGTTCTCCGCCTCGGTGGTCGGGGCAGCCAGGCCGCGCAGGCGCCCGCCCTGGTCCAGGTACAGCACCCGGTCGCCCTCGATGAAGATCTCCTCGACGTCCGAGCGTCCGAAGAGTGACGACAGGGGCCCGAAATCGCAGATGGCCTGGGTGATCCGGCCCACCATGGCCCCCGGGTCCGACAGCGCCATCCCCCCGGCCCCCAGGGTGCCGGCGTGGGCGGCCCGCTGGTAGCCGTCGACGGCCTTGACCACGAGCGCCCGCACCGCCTCGGTGTCGGCCCGGGGATCGAGCTTGGCTTCCTCGACCGCATCGAGCGCGGCCCGGCGGATCGAGGCGTAGGCGTCGGGCGGCGCCTTCATGCCGGGTCGTTCCCGGCGAGGACGCGGTCCGCAAGGCCTTCGACGGCCCTGGTGAAGGGACCATGGGCGACGAGCTCCCCCCGCCAGGCAGCCTTCTCGACCGCAGGGTCCAGGGGAACGACGGTCAGCGATGCCGGCGCGTAGTTGCGCAGGAGCTCGGCCTCGACCTCCCCGCGGACGAAGCGGCTCGCCGGCGCCCGGTTCACGACCAGGTGGACCGGCCTGCCGGGGGCGAGGACGACGACGTCGGCGATCCAGGCGACGAGGCGGGCCACGCCGACGGGCGTCGCCATCCCGACGCCGACGACGACGTCGGCCGCCGCGAGCACCTCCCGGGTGACGCCGTACCGGTCGGCGGCACCAACGCGGGCGAGGTCCTCGGTGTGTGCACCGACATTGACGACCACGTGGTCCCGCAGACCGCGCAGCTCGGCGACAACCTCGGCCGCCTCCTGTGGCCGCACCTGGGGCCAGTCCCCCGGGTTGGCCAGACCGGCGAGCAGCTCGAACCCACCTGCGGCCACCGGGAGGAGCGCGTCGTGAAGGCGCCCTCCGCCGTGGAAGACGGCATCGATGGCGGTGCGGATGTTGGGGATCGGCGGGAGCCCCAGCCGCTGCGCAAGGGAGGGGACCACCTCGTCGGCGTCGACGAGCAGGGAGGTCTCCCCCCGTCGCCGCCCGGCGCGCGCGAGCTCGACGGCGACCTCGCTGGCGCCGCAGCCGCCCGGCGGGCCCCCGACGGCGCAGACGCGGCCGCGGAGTCCGTGCACCGGGTGACCGATGCGGGGATGTCCGGGGCTCCCGGCGCCTTCGAGACTCGCCTCGATGGCGGCCAGCTCACCGTCGCGGACGGGTGAGGAGCGGGCCGACGACGGGGGCGTCAACTTGGGCGTCAACCTGGGCGTCGAGGGAAGGATCCTGGCGATCTTGCGCACGTACTCCTCGGCCGGCGCGCGGTCCTCGATGACGTCGTCGACACCCAGCTCGAGCAACCGGTCCTTGCCGGTGGGCTCGTCGGGATCGTAGACGCCGAGGATCTGGCGGCCCCGGCGCCGGAGCTCGGAGACGAGGCGGGCGTCGAGGAACGAGGTGACATCCTCGGCGATCAGCACGTCGAACTCCTCCTCGAGGCACACCCGGCGGTCGACCACCCGCAACCGGACCCGGCCCCCACCGTGGTCGGTGACGTGGCGGACCACCCGGTTGGCCCATTCGCGCGGGGAGTAGACGACGGCAAGTTCCGGCTCGGCCACCCTGGTCCCCCCTTCGCTCCGGCCTTATCCGGTACCGGGAGCCCCGGCCACCCGGATGGCGAACTTGCCGCCGGACGTCGCCGCGAGGACCGACTCCGCGATGGCCGGGTCGGCCACGGCGACATCGATCCGGACGCTGGTTGCACCGAGCGAGCGGTCGCTGCCGCTGTCGGGTGCCTTGAGCACGACGAGTCCGGGCACCAGCAGTGGCTGGCCTGCCTGGGTGACGGCCACGAGGTCGATCCTCGAGCCCGGCACGAGCGCCGATGCACCGCCCGGGATGGTCTGGGGATCGACGGTGATGGCCATGCTCGGCGGGGGCGGCGTCGCAGGGCGGAACTGCTGGCGGGCGACGAGCTGGCCTTTCTTGATGTCGACGACGGCGACCTCGCCGCTCATCCCGCCGGCCTCCTTCGGCGTGAGGATCCCCGAAAGGGCCGAGGACGGAGCCTTGACGTCGGTCGTCGCGAACAGCGAGGTGGTGACGACCTGCCCGGCGTGGATGTCCTCGGCGGCAACGCTCTCCTCGGTCCCCACCCCCGCAGCCTGGCGGAGGACCGCATAGGTGAGCACCGTCGCCAGCAGTCCCGCCACGATCATCACGACGTGCCCGGTCGACAACCGCCGGCGTCCGGCTGCCGGTGGAGGCAAACCCACCTCGGGGCCACCCCGGCCCAGCTCCGATTGGTCAGTACGAGACGTATGTCGCCCCCGTCATACTGGAATCTCCTTGCACACGCCAAACCGTTCGGCTAGCATCTTAGAAGATCCTATTGTCACTTAGTAGGGGTCAGTGGTGATCTGCGATCCATTAGAAGCGCTCTAGCCTGTCCAAGGGAGAATGAGTATGTCCGTGCAGTCCAATGACCTTCCCACCCGGGCTCGGGCCGAGGACTATCCGCTCGTGATGGACGTCCCGCTCGTGGCCGAAATGCTGTTGACGGACGCCAACCAGGTGCGGAAATGGGCCAATGCCGGCCTCATCCCGTGCCACCGCGTGCCTGGCACCCGCAAGTACCGCTTCCTCCGAGACGAGATCCTGGGTTGGCTGAAGGAGCTCCCCAGCGCGTCCGCCGACGACGAGGAGGAAGAGGAGACCACCCCAGCCACCTCCTAGCCCCCGAGGTCGCTGCAGGGACCCGCCGTCCTGACAAAGGCCAGGGACGTCAGCGGTACGAACCACTCCGGCGCTGCCGTCTCACCGACGGCGAAGTGATCGGATCCCACAAGAGCCACCGGGCCGAGGATTGGCTCGTCGGACCCGGCGAGACCGGCCTCGATCGCCTCACCAGAAAGGTGGAGCTCTAGCAGCCTGGCCCGCAGGCTCACTGCTCCCCCGCTCGAACCTCGCCTTCCGCCGGACCGAGCTCGCTTGACCACCCGCATGCCTTGCAGGGTCTTCAAGTTGACGTCGACTCGCCGGGGCTGGGTGTCAATGGTGACGACGTCGCTGCCGACGGCCATGATGTGCCCCACGAACCTGCGCTGACCAGCGTCGATGGCGACGGTATCCCCGTGGGCCATCAACTCCCGGGCGACGTCGGCCACGTCCCGGTGCATCGCCGCCGAGACGGCCGCCTCCCGTTCAGCCTCCTCGGCCTCGAGGCGCAGCTCGGAGCGGATCGCGGCGGCCACGTCCTCGAGATCCCCCTGCATCGCCATGACCCCTCAAATGCCCCACATCGGGGTCGCGACTCTAGCATCGGAGTCCCACCCGGAGCCAGCGCGGGTCTGCCGGGACCTAACCGGCCCCCAGACGGGCGGCGGCGGCCCGGTACTGCTTGCCCGCGTGGTAGGAGGAGCGCACCAGGGGGCCGGACTCGACCCAGGCAAAGCCCAGCTCCTCGCCGATGCGGCGGTACTCGGCAAACTCGTCGGGATGGACCCAGCGGTGCACCGGCACGTGGTGGTCGGCGGAGGGCGACAGGTACTGGCCGATGGTCATCAGGTCGACACCGGCAGCCCTAAGGTCGCCGAGGGTCTCCACGACCTCCTCGAAGGTCTCGCCCATGCCGACGATGATGTTCGACTTCGTGGGGATCCGGGGCTTCAGCTCCTTTGCCTGGCGGAGCACGTCGAGGGAACGCTCGTAGCGGAAGCCGGGGCGGATGCTGCGGTGCATCCGCCGGGAGGTCTCGATGTTGTGGGCGTAGACGTCGGGCTCGGCGTCCATGACGATGGCGATGGCGGCCGGGTCGCCCTTGAGGTCGCCGGTCAGCACCTCGACCCGGCAGTCCGGCACCCGTTCCCGGATGGCGCGGATCGTCGCCGCCCAGATGCCGGCGACGACCTGCGGCGCAGCGTCGTCCCGTTCGACGCCCGTCACGACGGCAAAGTGCAGGCCCATCCGCTCCACGGCCTCCGCTACCCGGAGCGGCTCGCCGGGGTCGAGGGGACCGGGCCTGCCGGTGGCGATGTCGCAGAACCCGCACCGGCGGGTGCAGAGGCGGCCGAGGATGAGGAAGGTCGCCTCACGGGCCTCCCAGCACTCGTAGACATTCGGGCACGACGCCTCCTCGCAGACCGTGTGCAGCTCGAGGCCGCGGACCAGGCCCTTCAGGTCGAGATAGTTCGGCCCGGTCCGCAGGCGGTTGCGCAGCCACGGTGGGCGTGGCGGGCGTCGAGGCGCCGCCTCGCCCAGGTCGGAACGGGTCGGGATCGAGGCTCCCATAAAGACGTGGGTCACAAGCCAACCTTAGTGCACCTTCGAAAAAGTTCCACGCGTGGCCACGCGCGAGCTCTGCGATCCTCGCAGGGTTTTCCCGGGTGGCCCGGTCTGGCCGGGCTGCTGGTCGTCGTCATCGGACTGAGCGCGCACTGAGGCATACTGGGGCGCGGATTTGGCGCGCCCACCGGAGGGTGACGCTCACAAGGAGGCCGGATTTGCCACGCGCGGAGAACATGGTGGTCATCGCTGTTCCCATCACGGAGGTTTTCGCCTACATCGCCGACGGGACCAACAACCCGCAGTGGCGACCGGGGGTCATGGACATCATCCCGCCGGAGGACGGCCCCGACGAGGGCGCCGTCTACGGCCAGGGACTGCGGGGCCCCAAGGGCCAGCGCATCGACGGCGACTACCGGATCACCGACTACCAGCCCCCGAACCGGATCGCCTTCGAGGTGATCGCCGGGCCGGCACGGCCGACGGGCGCCTTCGACCTCGAGGAGCCGGTCGCCGGAGCGACGATGGTCCGGTTCAGCCTCGACCTCCAGGGCAAGGGCCTGATGAAGGTGCCGATGCGCTTCGCCGGCAAGGTGATCGAGCGCCAGATGCGGGCCGAGGTCGACTGCCTCTCCCGGCTGAAGGACCAGCTGGAAGCCGGGCCGTATGAGGAGGAAGCGGCGGACGAACCGGAACCCGAGGCCGCGAGCGACACGCCCGAGGCCTAATCCCTCAGGAGGCCTCAGTAGCGGGCGAGTTCCCGCATCTCGGCGTAGATCTGGTCCGGTGTCGGTAGGAAGAACTCCTCCAGCACCCTGGAGTACGGGGTGGCGGGCACGTCGGGGCCGCCGATGCGAACCACCGGGGCGTCGAGGTCGTAGAAGAGCTCTTCGGCGATGCGCGCACTGATCTCCGCCCCCACGCCGAGGGTGCGGTTGTCCTCGTAGACAATCATCGCCTTGGAGGTCTTCGTGACGGAGCCGAAGATCGCCGGCCAGTCCATGGGCGCCACGCTCCGGGGATCGAGCACCTCGGCCTCCAGGCCCTCCTCCTGCGAGAGCCGCTCGGCGGCGGCGAGGCAGTGGTGCAGCATGAGGCCGTAGGCGATGACCGTGAGGGCATCGCCGTCCCGCTTGATCTCGGCCTTGCCGATCGGGATGTCGTAGTCCTCGTCCGGGACCTCGCCCGTGACCACGCGGTAGCACTTCTTGTGCTCGAAGTAGAGGACCGGGTCGGGGTCGTAGAGCGCCGAGCGCAGCAGCCCCTTGGCGTCGTAGGGCGTCGACGGCATGACGATCTTCAGCCCCGGCACGTGGGCGAACAGCGCCTCCACCGATTGCGAGTGGTACAGCCCCCCGTGGACGCCGGCGCCGTAGGGGGCCCGGATGACGATGGGGCAGGTGAAGTCGCCGTTGGAGCGGTAGCGCAGGCGCGCGGCCTCCTGCACGATCTGGTTGAAGGCCGGGTGGATGAAGTCGGCGAACTGGATCTCGATGATGGGGAGCAGGCCGCCGAGGGCCATGCCGATGCCATGGCCGACGATCGAGGACTCCGCCAGCGGCGTGTCGATCACGCGCTCCTCGCCGAACTTCTCGACGAAGCCCTCCGTGGCCCGGAACACCCCACCGCGGGTGCCGACGTCCTCGCCCAGGATCAGCACGCGCTCGTCGCCCGCCATGAGGTCCCACATGGTGTCGTGGATGGATTTGATGAGACTCTTCTTCGCCATGACCTGTTTTTCCTTCGACGTGGGAGGACGACCTTGCGGGGCTCTACTCGGCGTAGACGTGGCGCAGTGCGTCCTCTGGAGCGGGATACGGGGCTTGGTCCACGTACTGCACCGCCTCGGCCAGTTCCGTCTTGATGGTGTCGACCAGTGCCTTGATCCCGGCCTCCGTGACGACCCCGTGCTCCTTCAGGTACGACTGGAACCTCGGGATGGGGTCGAGCGCCCGGGCCCGCTTCACCTCTTCTTTGGATCGGTAGGTGCGGTCGTCGTCGTCGGACGTGTGCGGCGCGTAGCGGTAGGTCTTGGCCTCGATGAGGGTGGGGCCCCCACCGCCGCGGGCCTTGTCGACGGCAGCCTTGGTCACCTCGTAACAGGCGATCACGTCATTGCCGTCCACCACGTGGCCCTCAAACCCGTAGCCGGCCGCCCGGTCGGCAACGTTCTCGATGGCCATCTGCTTGGTCTGGGGCACGCTGATGGCGTACTTGTTGTTCTCGCACACGAAGATCACCGGCAGCCGGTGGATCCCGGCGAAGTTCATGGCCTCATGCCAGTCGCCCATCGACGTTGCCCCCTCGCCGAACCAGCACATGACGACGGCCGGCTCCCGGCGGTACCTCACGGCGTAGGCGAGCCCGACCGCGTGGGGGACCTGCGTGCCGATCGGCGACGACCCGCTGATGATCCCGAGCCGGTGGGATCCCCAGTGCGAGGGCATCTGGCGGGCGCCGTTGCAGGGATCCTCCGCCTTGGCGTAGACGCCGAGCAGCACGTCGCGCACCGTCAGGCCGGCGACGAGGACCACGCCGAGGTCGCGGTAGTACGGGACACAGAAGTCCCCCAAACCCCGGTCGAGGGCGTACGCGGACCCTACCTGGCAGCCTTCGTGACCGGCGGAGCTCACGACGAAGGGTGCCTTGCCCTGGCGGTTGAGCGCCCACATCCGCTCGTCGAGCATGCGCGCGGTGAGCATGAAACGGTGGAGGTCGAGGAGCTGGCCTTCGTTCAGGTTCGCAAGCTCGTGGCGCGCCTTCGGGAGCTGCGGGGTCCGCTCCATTGCTCGCTCGGGGGCTCGCTCAGCGTTGGCCATCGATGGTCCCTACTCTTCCGCCAGGGGTGCCCGGCTTGCGAGAAAACGGAAGGATCCTGGCTTCTTCCCGCATTGTAACCCCAGGTAAACCAACGACGGCGGCAGGCCCCGGATCGACGTCGTGGGCGAGCTCGAGCCCGAGCTCCGAGGCAGTCCGGTGCCGCACCGTGGCGCCCAGGATGGCGGCCAGCTCGGCCACCACGGCGTCCTGCACCGCCTCCATCGGCGGGGCGGAGCCGAGGAGCCGCTCCAGGGACGTCACCTGCACGGCGGGGATCCCGCAGGGGACCATCCCGGCGAAGTACGAGAGGTCGGTCGTCACGTTCAGGGCAAAGCCGTGCTTGGTGACGCCGCGGGAGACATTGACCCCGATCGAGGCAAGCTTCTCCTCCCCGACCCAGACTCCGGTGAGCCGCTCCCGACGGTCCGCCAAGACCCCGAAGCCGCGCACGGCACCGATCAGCGTCTCCTCGAGCGAGCGGAGGTACGCGATCACATCCGGATCCCGGAGTCCCAGCACGGGGTACCCGACGAGCTGCCCCGGGCCGTGGTAGGTGATGCTGCCACCCCGGTCGCACTCGAAGACCTCGATCCCCCGCTGCGCAAGGGCGTCCAGCGACAGCAGGAGGTGCTCGGCCGAGAAGCGGCGGCCGAGCGTGTACACGTGGGGATGCTCAAGCAGCAACATCACGTCCTCGGACTCCCCGGCCACCCGCCGGCGGTAGAGCTCGTTCTGCCACTGCAGGGCGGGCCCGTACCCGACGGTGCCGGCAACGACCACGGTGAGCGTCTTCATTTACCGGCCTGGCAGGTAGGCGCTCAGGTCTGGGGCGAAGTCGGCCTGCTCGAGCTGACTCTTGAGCTGCGAGAGGTACCGGGCAGCCTCGGCGCCGTCGATGATGCGGTGGTCCCACGACATCGAGAGGAACACCATGTGCCGGATCGCCACTGCGTCGTTCCCGTCATCGTCCGTGACCACCACGGGTCGTTTTGCGACTGCGTCGAAAGCGAGGATCCCTGCCTGTCCCTTATTGATGATCGGCACGGACATGATCGAACCAAAGGGCCCGGGGTTCGTAATTGTGAACGTTCCGCCCTTGACGTCGTCGGGCTGGAGGCGTTTGGTGCGTGCCCGCTCGGCCAGGTCGCGGATGGACCGGGCGAGGCCGACGAGGTTCATGCCGTCGGCGTTCTTCAGCACCGGGACGATCAACCCGTTCTCGAGGGCGACCGCGATCCCGAGGTTGACGTAGTGCTTGCGGGTGATGGTCCCGTCGCCGTTCCAGGTGGCGTTCACCTGCGGGTACCTGAGCAGCGCCTGGGTGACTGCCTTGGCGACGAAGGGCATCCAGGTGAGCGAGAAGCCTTCCCGCTCCTTGAAGGCCCCCCCGGCCTGGCGGCGAAGGTTGAAGATGCGGGTCATGTCGACCTCGACCGCGTTCCAGGCCCGGGCCGTCTCGAGGTTCGAGGCCACCATGTGCTCCGCGATCGACTTGCGCATGTGGGAGACGGGCACGACCTCGTCGCCACCGATCGGCGGGGCGGCATAGGCGACGGCTGCCGCAGGCGCCGGCTCGGGGGCTGCCGCCGGGGTGGGGATCTGTGCGGCCGGGGCAGCCGGGATGGGCTGCGGAGCCGGCTCGGCGGGCGGCTCGGCGACCGGCAGCGGTGCGGCGAGGACGTCCTGCTTGGTGATGCGGCCCCCGGTGCCGGTCCCACGGACCGTCGCCAGGTCGATGCCCCGCTCGTTGGCAAGCTTGCGGACCAGGGGCGACAGCACCCCCCGGAGGGGCTCGTCCGCAGCGGGAGCCGCCTCGGCGATCCGCGCCGCCGGTGCCACGGACTGGCTCGCGGCAGCGGGGCGCGCCGCCGGGGGGGCAGGCTGCGGGGGCGGCGAGGCCGCGGCGGGCCGCTCGGCGGGCGCAGGCGCCGGGGCCGGGGCGGGGGCCTCGCTGGCCTGGGGTGCCGGAGCGGGAGGCTTCTCGCTCTCGGGCGCTGACGGGGCGGCGGCAGGCGGCGCAGCCTCGCCCGCGCCGGCGATCTCTGCGATCACGGATCCGACGGTGACGGTCTCCCCTTCCCCTGCGTGGATCCGGCTGACGGTCCCGGACACGGGGGAAGGGATCTCGCTGTCGACCTTGTCGGTGGACACTTCGACGAGCGGCTCGTCCATGCCGACGGACTCCCCCTCACGCTTCAGCCAGCGCGTGATGGTGCCCTCGACGACGGTCTCGCCGAGTTGCGGCATCTTGACTTGTGTCGCCATGGTTCACTCTCCTGGAAGTCTGTGGCCGGTTCGATGATCCTACCTGCGAATTGATCGCCCCTACACTTAGACGCGTGACCAGGCTCGCGCGAGACGAGTTCGAAGTATTGGTCGGCGAGGCGCTCGACGAGCTGCCTCCCGAGCTCATGAAGGCGATCTCGAACGTCCAGGTCGTCGTCCAGGACCTCCCCGGACCGGAGTCCGCGGGGGCACGCGTCGCTCCCCACGCCATCCTCCTCGGCCTCTACACCGGCATCCCGCTCACGCAACGGGGCATGGGCTACGCCGGGGTCCTGCCGGACCGGATCACGATCTACCAGGACAACATCGAACGGGTGGCCCCCACGCCCGAAGCCATCCGGGCCCAGGTGCGCCAGACGGTGCTCCACGAGTTCGCCCACCATTTCGGCATCAGCGACGAGCGCCTGTCCGAGCTGGGCTGGTAGCCGACGGGAATCAGCGCCGGGCCCGCCCAGCCTCCCTGACGGCAACGATCCGAGCCATCCGCCCGACGAGTCGCACCGGATCGCGAACCTGGATCTCCGTGACGGGAACGATCAACCATCCTTCGCCGAACAGGTCGAGGTTGCGCTCGCAATCGGCGGCCCACTCCGGGAGTGTCGAGTGGTGCTTGTAGCTGTGGGCCTCGAAGCCCGTCGAGACAAAGGGGTAGGCGGTGTCGGGGTACCGCCAGCGCCCATCGGAGAGCTGCACCGGGTATTCGAAGTGGGGTTCGGGCAGCAGGCCGGCCTTGTAGGCGTCGAGTGCGATCGTCTCGAGCCGGCGCTGCAGATCGCTGTCCACGTGGCGGCTGCGACCCTGGCGTTCCTCGAGCACGTGGAAGAGCCCTCCGGCTCCCTTGCGCCCCGTCGTGCCCAGTGCCCGGAGCCGGTTCGTCAGAAGGGCCAGCGGTACCTGGCGCCTGGCAAGGACGTGGTCGACCAGCACGGGAGCCATGTCCGGTACCTGGAGGGACACATCGATGACCGTTCGAGCGAGCGACGTCACCGGTATCCCGGCCCGGTGACAGCGGTCCACCGGCTGCAAATAGCAGGTCCGGTGGACCTCGAAGCCCTTGAGGATCACCTTTCGGTGCTGCGGAATGATCATCTCGAGCCTCGGCTCGATCTCCGGCAGCCGCCACAGCGCAGCGGCCGCCCGATGGGAGGCGATGCCATCCCCGGCAAGGCATCCCGCCATCAGGGCCTGCTCCCATGTCTGGGGCGCTCCAACGCGGCGGTAGACGCCCTGGTACACCCGCTGCCAGTCGTCGCTGCTCGCCAGCCAGCGCCATGCGGCAGGCGAGACACCCGCACTGAGGGCCTGCTCCCGGGAGATCAGTCCATGTTGCGATGCAGTGAGGGTATGTAGTGCATCGTTCACGAGCACAGAGTAACAAAGACCAGTGAGGCTTTGCGGGTTAGGTAATAAAGTGCTGCTATAGCTGACAAACTTACCTAACCTCGGGATGGAGAACCCCTCGGTCGCCTCAGCCGAGGGGCGTCCCGGCGGTCTCCATCGTCTCCCGGTAGGCCGCCGGCAGGGCGAGGTCGTTCTCGACGGCAACCTTGCCGGTGATGGCCTCCACGAGCACCGTTGCCGGCGCGCCGTTCAGGTAGGGGGTCAGGTCCACGCTGCTGCGCTGCCCCGGCGTGACCGCCACCCCGGCGAGGGCGGCCGGCGCCACGGGGCCGGCCATCGTGAGGATCGTCACCCTGCAGACGGCCCGGCCCGCACCGTCGGCGACGAGGGCCAGGGTGTCGGTGCCCCCGGCGGTCGAGCCGGCGGCGACCATCCAGCGGGTGGCGGTGGCCGGGACACCCTGGACGGTGTGGTAGGCGCCCTGTGGCCCCACCGTCAGGCGCTCGACCACGACGGGCACGCCGTTGGTCGAGGTGAGGATCGTTGCGTGCCGGGTCCCGCCCGGGACCTGGTCGGACACCTTCAGCGCCTTTCGGCCCCCGGCCGGAACGGGGACGTCCTGCACCCCCACCGGGCCGGTCCCGCTCTCGACCAGGTAGACGGTGCTGACCAGCGCCTCGTGGTCGCTCGGGTTGGCGACGACGATGTCCTCCTCCCCGGAGGCGGGGACCTCGCCGCCGGGCAGCAGCCACTGGGTGGTCGGCGCGGCCGTCCCCACGTCGAGGCCGATGCCGCGTGCCCCGTCGCGGGCGGCGACCCGCATCAGTTCGCCGACGACGACCCGCCCCCGTGACGCCGTGACGTCCAGGCCGACCGAGGCCGTCTGGGGGAAGAAGTCGCCGAGGAACACCGACGTCTGGGAGCGTTGCGGGATCTCGACGTGGCTGAGGCCCGAGGGGACCTGGTCGCCGCTGTCCGTCAGCACGCGCACCGTCACGACCGCCTCCTCGAGGAAGGGGTTCGTCACGAGCAGGTAGGTGTCGTAGCCGGGAGCCGTGCTGGCGATCGGGAAGAGCCACCGGGTGCCCGGCTGGCGGCTGCACCGGCCGGTCGCTCCGCCGATGCTCGGGGCAAGCACGGAGACATGGCTGCCGGTGGCCCCGCCGAAGGCCTCGACCGTGACGGGCACGTTGGCGGCCGACGGGGCGGCGGGGAGGCCACCGAAGGTCCCCGCCCCGAGGTCGGCCTCGCTGGTCGCTCCCGACGCTCCCGTCCCGGAGCGACGCACGTGGACCGGCCCCGTGCCGAGGTTGGCCGTCCAGACGGTGGACCCGAGGCCCTGCGCCGTGGGGGCCGGGCAGTACCAGGCCTCCGAGAGGGGTGCCGTCGTCACCGAGGGGGCCACCGGCGTCGCGGCGGTCTTCGACGGCACGAGGCCGTCGAGCGCCCAGGAGCCACCCATGATCAGGACGATCACCAGCGCGAACGTGAGCTCTGCCCGCCGCATCAGGCACGCTCCTGACGGGAGCCGTCCGTCCCCTGGGCCCCAGACGTCGGAGTGATGACCCGGACCCGGGAGCTCGGGGGCCGGACATAGGGCCGCTCGACCCTCGGCGGCAGGAGCGGGGGCGGCGCCTGGCTCTGCGCCTTGGGCATCCTGGCCGAGAACGCCATGACGAGTCCAAGCACGACCAGCACCCCTCCCACGATCACCCAGACGATACGGATCCACTCTCCGGCGTAGCCGATCCGAAGGGTCCCGGCGACGCCGGCCGGCACGGTGAAGCCGTTGGCCCAGCCGAATATCGGCGCATGCCGCAGGTCCTGGACCCCGACGCTCGCCTGCCACCCCGGGCTGTAGACCTCGCCCAGGACAACGGTGCGGGGCGAGGTCGCCGCCGGCACGCGGCCCGAGAAGGACCCCGGCGACGTGCGGTCCAGGCCGGTGCCCACCGGTAGGGGGGGCCACTGGGTCCGCAGGATCGCCTCGGGGTCGGTGCTGCCGCTCGCGGCTGCCGGTTCGAGGGGCGGCGGCGCCAGGGCAGCGATCGGGAGGGATTCGAGGTTGGTGTAGATGTCGGCCTGGGCGAGCTGCTGGGTCAGGGCGAGGTCCTGCTGGAGGACGACGGCCTGCATCGTCGAGGCGTCCCCGTGGTCGACGACGACGAAGCGGATCCCTGCGGTCGCCAGCAGGTGACCGGCCAGATGGGTGCGCCTCCCCACCAGTGCGTCGAGCGTCTTCGACAGCCAGGCAACGCCCGGGCCGCCGCCCGGCGGCGCGACGTCGAGCAGGGAAAGACCGTCGGGGCCGGTGACGAGGTAGGGCACCGTCCTGTCCGGCCGCAGCCCCGGGCGCAGGGCGTCGACGAAGCGCTTCCCGAGCCAGAGGACGCGGAACTGGTTGTCGCTGGTCGCGGAACCCTGCACGGCGGCAAGGGCCGCCGACTCCGGACCGGTCCCCGTGACGGCGCTCGACGGGGGTGCGCTCCACGAGAGCAGCACCGGCACCCAGCCGCCCAGCACGGCGGCGGCCGAGAGGATCGCCGCGCCGGCCCCGACCGTGTGGCGCAGGCCTGCCGCATGGCGGGGGAGGTCCTGGGTGAGGCCGGCAACGAGGTAGCCGGCGCAGGCGGCCAGGGCGACGAGCGGCGGCACGAACCAGAGGGCCGGCGAGACGACCGGGGCGGGCAGCCATCCCTTGGCGACGAGACCGGCCCACAACCCGAACACCGCGATGACGCTCGCCAGCAGGCGGACCTCGCGCCGGCGCGAGGTCGAGACGACGAGCAGCGCTCCTGCGGCGATCGCCACGGCGGCGAGCCCGGCGAAGGCGGAGACGCCCGGCGTCAGCAGCAACGCATGCGCAAAGCTCACCGGGGACCAGAGGGGCCGGAGGGCGTTGCCGCCGCCGGGACCGGCGAAGAGCGGGCCGAGGATGGCCCCATGGGGCTGCAGGGCCTCGAGCGACCACGGGACGAGGAGCAGGGCGGCGACGGCGGACGAGCCAAGGAGCCATGCCAGCCGCCGTGGCCCCCCCGCCAGCGAGGGATGCTCCCGCAGCGCCCGGAAGCCGGCGACGAGCCAGAGGACCACGATCGCCACGAGTGCGCTTGGCGCCAGCGCGACGACGACCGCACTCAGCAGGGCCAGGCGCATGGCCTGGCGGGAGAGGGCGTCGGAGGAGGAAGGCACCGCGGGGCGCACTCCTCCGCCCGGGGCACCCGGGGGGGCCGCGCCCGGGGCGGGACCGAGCATCCGCAGGGCCATCTCGAGGAGGTACGGCGTCGCCGCGTAGAGGGCCAGCGCCCCGAGGTCCCCGGTCACCATGGTCAGGCGCATGGCCGGGGCCAGGGCATAGACGCCGACCGCCACGATCCTGGCCGCGACGCTGGTCGTCCGGCGCTTGACGAAGCGGTTGATGCCGAAGAGCCCGAGGGCAACCAGCAGCCCGACCAGCAGCTTCTGGGCGGTGGCCGCGTTGCCGAACGAGGCGATCGCCACCAGCCAGAACAGCGGCAGGGCAGGCGATGGCGCCCCCGTCGTCCCGAGCCCGATGTCACGCCAGCCGGCGAAGTAGTCGCTGAGGAGCCGGTGGGTCTCGACGGGGAACGGCCACAGCGTCCCGGCCCCCACGGGGGCTCCGAGGAACACGTGGCGGGCGGCGATCAGCAGCACAAAGCCGATCGCCAGGGAGGACAGCACCGACGCCGACCGGGCCCACCGCCCGAGGCGGTCGGCGATGGCGCCCGGGGTCAGATGCGCAAAGGTCTTGGCGCCGAGCCGGACGGTCTCCTCTCCCCACTGCAGGAGCCGGCGCTCGAGGAAGATCCGGGCGCGCGGCAGGTCCCGGACCATGTAACGCCGCACCCTCCGGTCGGACACCTTCCGGCGGCGCTGGATCGCCCGCCGCCGCCGGGCGACGTCCGGCAGGGTCTTGAGGAACCACCCGTACGCCCGCAGGTACGGCGGGATCTCGTCGAAGCGCCGGAGGGTCGCCAGCAGCACCATCTCGGCACAGAGCACGCCGGTGTAGAGGGCGACGAGCAGGGGGACCCGCGTCGTGGAGGTGTTCTTGGCAATCGTGCGGAGCCGGTTGCGCCGGGTGAAGTACCGGATCGACTGCTCCGGCGGGCCGTCGCGCCGCCCCGTCGCCATCGCGACCGCATGGTAGAAGTACGCCTTCGGGGCCACGACCACGGGGAACCCCAGCATCCGGGCGCGGATGCAGAGGTCCAGGTCCTCCCCGAACAGAAAGTACGCGGGGTCCCAGGAGCCTCCTCGCTCCACGGTTGCCCGGCTGACGAGCATGCAGGCGCTCGTGACGAACAGAACGTCCCTGCGGACGTCGTGCTGGCCCTGGTCGATCTCACCTTCCTCGAGGCCCGACACCGGGTAGCCGAACTCGTCGGCCGACATCCCCACCTCGAGCAGCACCTCGGGCTCGTCCCACGAAAGGCCCTTGCCGCCGACCACCCCGGCCTCGGTCTCGAGGGCCGAGGCGACGAGGAGGCCGACGCAGTCACGGTTGAGGGCAACGTCGTCGTGGATGAACAGGTAGTACTCGGCCCTCCGGGCATCCGGGGAGACCTCGAGTGCCCGATTGGCGGCCGCCCCAAAACCGACATTGCGACCGAAGTGCATGACCGAGGCGGTGGGGAGCAGCCGTTCGACCAGGCCGGGCACCAGCTCCCGGTCCTCGGAGGCGTTGTCGACCACGACGACCTCCAGGGCGGGATAGGACTGGAGCGCAAGCGATTTGAGGCATCCGGGAAGCCAGGGACCCCCGTTGTGCGTCACGACAATCGCCAGGACCAGAGGCCAGGGGATTGCGTCCGGCTCGGTCATGCTCAGCAAGGACCGAGGGGGGGATTGGGGAGGCGCGGCGGGAGAAGAATGTGGGGAATTATAGGGATGGTTTGCGCCCGCGGCGGCCGTGGCGGCCCGCATCGCTCTCGACCGGGACCGGAACCGGATCGGGCGGGCCGGACACGTCGTACGGTCCGGACGTCCCCGGGAGGTGGATCCCGGCGGGAGGCGCCCCGGCCCCGTCAACGTCCGGCGGCAGGGCTGGGAGGCCGCCGTCGCGTGTTGGGGCCCGGCCGGCGTCTCGTCGCTGCCTGCGGTTCTCCTCCGCCTGGCGCAGGCCGGTGGCGATCCGTTTCTGCTCGCGCGGCCTGGCGATCCCCGCAAACTCGTTCAGGAGGTCGGACAGGATCTGGTCGCGCTGGCGCTCGAGGCGCTCCTCTCGCTCGGCCAGCCGGGCCAGCAGCGACCCCTGGGACACCGCAAGCTCGGATGCCGCGCGGACCAGCCGGCTCTGCACGACCTGCAGGATGCGTCCGACGGGGTCCAGGGCCTTCAGGATGGATTCGGCGACCTCCTGCTGGCGGGCATCGATGCTCTCGCCAACCTCTCTCAGGGCGGCAACGGTCGCCGCCGCGAGGTCCCCGTCGCGGTGGTCGACCGCCTCGAGACGGTCGGCGACGGACCGGGCGTGCGCGGCAACAGTGCTCTCGAGGCCGCCGACCCGGTTCGCGAGCGCCGCCATGCCTTCCTGGGTGCGCCATTCGACGGCTTCGAGGGAGCGGGCGATGCCGTCGAGCTTGACGGTCAGCGCCTTCTTGAGGGCTGCCTGCTCGCCCTCCAGGAGCTCGATGCGGTGCTGGAGGAACTCGATCGACTCCTGCCGGGCGGCGAGAGCGAGGCGGCCGTCGAGCAGGTCGATGACGGCCTGCTCCCGGTGCTCGACGACGCTGCGCACATCGTCAAGCTCGGACCGAACGGCATCGACGGCATCCCTGGACGCCTGGAGGACCGTCAGGAAGCTCTGCTGCTCACGCTCCTGCTCCTCGATCGCCGACTCCAGCAACTTGTCGAGGCGGCTGTGAAAGCCGACGTCGCCGAGGGTGACATCGTCCACACCGGTACCTACGGCGCCGGGCTCCCCAGCGCCGGGGTGCTCACCTGCGATGGCGTCCCACCTGGATTCCCTCCTGCGGATTCCCCCGTTACCTGCCGGTCCGTGCGCGTTGCGAGACCCCATTTTCGCAGACCGCACCGCCGATGCCACGAATCTGGAGGTGACGGCTGTCAGTTTGGCTGGCCCGGCAGGCGATTGTGAAATTCGGTAGAAAAACGGACCAAAATGCCCCCCGTCCGTTCCGGTCACGCACGCCATCACTTACAATCGGGACCGCCTTGCGCTCGAGAGCGGGCAGAGCAATCTCTGTGGTGTTGGGCGAATACTCGCAGGGACCGGCCGGAAATAACGGAGGGGGCATGAATGAAGACGGCGCGCGCGCAGTCGGTCATCGTTCTTGGAGCCGACGGGTATCTTGGCTGGCCGATGTGCCTTCACCTGTCACGCCTGGGTCACCAGGTCGTCGCCGTCGACAACCTGGCACGGCGGCAATGGGACGTCGAGGGGGGCTCGCACAGCCTCGTGCCGATTGCGTCCCTGGAGCAGCGAGTCGCCCGCTGGTGGGCTGAGACCGGGCTCGAGATCGACTGGCGGCTGCTCGACGTCTGCGACGCGGAGGCACTGACCGAGCTCTTCCTGGAGGTCGAGCCGCAGGCCGTGGTCCATTTCGCCGAGCACCGGTCGGCTCCCTTCTCGATGATCGACCGGGAGCACGCGGTCCGCACCCAGGTCAACAACGTCGTGGGTACCCTCAACGTCATGTTCGCGATCAAGCAGGCGGCGCCGGACTGCCACCTCATCAAGCTCGGCACGATGGGCGAGTACGGGACACCCAACATCGACATCGAAGAGGGATACATCGACATCGAGCACAACGGCAGGCGCGACCGGCTGCCGTTCCCCAAGCAGCCTGGCAGCTTTTACCACCTCTCCAAGGTCCATGACAGCCACAACATCCACTTCGGCTGCCGCGTGTGGGGCCTGCGGGCCACTGACCTGAACCAGGGCGTGGTGTACGGCGTGGAGACCCCCGAAACGGCTCTTCACCCCGAACTGGCCACCCGCTTCGACTTCGACACCGTCTGGGGCACGGTCCTCAATCGCTTCTGCGTGCAGGCCGCCGTGGGTCAGCCGATCACCCCGTATGGGAAAGGCGGGCAGACCCGGGGATACCTCGACATCCGCGACACCCTGGCCTGCGTCACCCTGACGCTGGACCACCCGCCGGAGCAGGGTGAGTTCCGGGTCTTCAACCAGTTCACCGAGCAGTTCTCGGTCCGCGAGCTGGCCGACCTCGTCGCCAGCGTCCGTCGCGCCCAGGGGCTCGACACGGTCGTCACGCACATCCCGAACCCCCGCTTCGAGCTGGAGGAGCACTATTACAACGCGAAGCACCAGTGCCTCCTCGACCTCGGCCTCGAGCCCCACCTGCTGGCCGATACCCTGATGAGCTCGGTCATCGGCGTGGTGGAGGAGCATGCCGCCCGCGTCGACCCGGTGCTGCTCTCGGAGCCCAGCGTCACGTGGAAGCAGGGCGGCAACGACGTGTGGCGGCGCTACGCAGGCAGGTCCCGGAACGGAGACGACACGGATCTCAGCATCATCATCGACGACAGGGAGACGGCCGAAGCTTAAGGACAAGGCTCTCGGCCACCAACGAATGTGACCGATACCCACAACCCCGCCATCCGGGAAGACCCCCACAGCGGCAACGGCGACGGCCGTGAGGGGAGCGACGACCTCGAAACCCAGGTCCTCGACAAGCTCGGGGGCGGCGTTGCTGCGGCACCCACAAACGGGAACGGCAATGGCACGGCAGCGCCACCCGCGGAAGTCCCCGCCGGGAGCGCCTTCAGCCCAACACCGAGCGAGCCGCTCACCGCCCCGGTCCCCGAGGGGCCCGTCCCCGAAGGCCCGGTCCCCGAGACCAAGCCGAAGCCGGAGGCGCAGGGCATTCCCGGCGAGGCCCCGGTCGTCACCGAGCCGGTGCCGATCATTCGCCCGCTTCCCCCCTACGCAGGTCGGGACCGCCGCACGCGGAAGGAGACACTCGTCACGACGCTGGTGGCAGTCGTCGGTCTCGCCGTGCTGATCCCCGCCGCGCTCTACGTCTTCACGAATCCACCGACATGGCCGGGCACGCTCCAGCCGGCCGCCCAGGTCGACCTGAACTTCGCCCGCTCGGGTTCGATCGTGGCCGTCCTCGTCAAGTCGGGCGACCATGTGAAGAAGGGGGACATCCTGGCCCGGCAGGACGACGTCGCCGTCAACCTCGCCCTTTCCGCCGCCGAGGCCACGCTTGCCGCCGATCAGGCCCGGCTGGCGGCGCTGGGGACACCGGCCGGGTCGAGCCCCGACCCCAAGATCCAGGCCGCTCTGGACAAGGCCCAGAAACAGCTCGATGCCGTCAACGCTGCCTCGTCGGGTTCCAAGCAGTCCGCGGAGCTTGCGCTGAACGTCACCCAGCAGGACCTCGCCAGCGCGCAGGCCGACCAGAGCCGGGACCAAGGGACCTTCGGCACCGATTGCCCGCAGGGCGCGACCGGACCCCTGGCGCCCGGGCTCCCTGCGGGGACGCCGAACTGCACGTCGCAGGACGCCCAGGTGACACGTGACTCGGAGGCCGTCACGCGGGCCCAGCTCCGCCTCCTGCAACAGCAACAGTCGACCCAGCAGGCCGAGCAAGCCGCCGCGAGCTCCCAGACGCTCGCCCAGAGCCAGCTCTCCCTGGCCCAGGCCTCCGCTCGTCCAACGGGCAGTGTGGCAACGCCCCAGGATGTGGCGGCGTTGCAGGCGCAGATCGCCGCGGACGAGGCCAATGTGGCCTCCGAGTACGCAGCCGCGCAGCAGGCGGTGCTGACGGCGCCGATGGATGGTGTGGTCGCTGGCGTCGATGCCCTCCCGGGCGACTTCGCGGGGCCGGATGGTGTTCGCACCTACAACCGCTCGGTGACGCCGGCGACCCAGCCGTTCTCGCTGCT
The DNA here is from genome assembly GCA_036495025.1 of Actinomycetota bacterium. Lineage (GTDB taxonomy): Bacteria > Actinomycetota > CADDZG01 > JAHWKV01 > JAOPZY01 > JAOPZY01. The sequence goes on from DASXNO010000026.1 coordinate 40,564, forward strand.
CGCACCCTCCGGTGCCGGCTCGGGCTCGTCACCGCAGACCAGCTTCCTGCCGGTGGCGCAGATCTACGGAACCGGCGGGTGGCTGGTGGTGGCCCAAGTCGGGGAGCACGACGCGCTGCGGGCGCACGAGGGCGAGCGTGCCGATGTCCGCCTCGCCGGGGTGGGACGCCACACGTTCCCCGCCCGGGTCTCCCAGGTGATCGGCCAGCCGCTCCGGTCCGCAGGCGCGGTGGTCTACAACGTGGTGCTCAAGCTCGATACCGTCCCCATGCGGGTCCTCCCCGGAATGAGCGCGCGCGTCCAACTCCATCCGTGACCCGGACCTCGGCCCGGGGGACCTGGCGGGCTCTGCTCGGGTTGGTCCTCCTGCTGGCCTGCACCTGCACACCGAAGCCCTCCAAACCCGGCGCTTCGAAACCCGGGGCCTCTCCCCCCACCTTCGCCACACCTCCGCCGTCCGGCCCGGCGATCACGCCAGCGAGTCCGGGGGCATCCTCGTCCGTGCTCCCCTTGCACCTCGAGAAGCCGGTCTGGCTCATCGCAGCGTCGGCACTCTCATCGCTGGTGCGCCTCGACAGCGACGGAACCGTGACGAGGCGCTGGTTTGCCGACAACCGCACCCTGGTGATTGCAGGACCCGGCGCCGCCATGCCCGCGGGTTGGACGAACCGCGTGCTGTCGCTCACCAGCCTGGACGCGATCCGCCTGGCCCTCGCCCAGGGGGTCCCCCCCGACGTCCGCGCCATCCTCTACGACGTCGAAGCGTGGTCGTTGACCCCCATCGCCGAGCAGGCCAACCCCGTCGGATCGATCGCAACCGCGGCCAGGCTCGTCCACGGGGCGGGCCTGCAGTTCATTGCGGCACCCGGCGTCGACCTGATGGGCAGGCTCCATCCGGGACAGGGCCCCTACTACCGGAGCTACGTCGCCACCCGGTTCGCCGGGGCTGCGTCCGATTCGGCAGACATCTTCGTCGTCCAGGCCCAGACGTACCAGAACGACCCGGCCACCTATGGCACCTTCGTGCGTCAGGTGGCGGCGCAGGCGCGCGCCGCGCACCCCGGTGTGCTGGTCCTCGCCGGACTCAGCACCGGTCCCCACGGCGAGCCAACGACCGCCGACGCCATGCTGGCCGCCGTCGCCGCCACCGGCGGAACCGTCGACGGGTACTGGCTGAACATTCCCGGCCCCGGTCCCCAGTGCCCGGCCTGCGGGCCGCCGAACCCCGGCATCGCCCTCGAGTTCCTGCGCAAGCTCGGCGCCTGAGGATGCGTGCGTGATCGATCTGCGAGGCCTGGTCCTCTACCTCGCCACCTTCGCCGTCGTGGCGGCCGTGATGGCGCGCTCCATCACCAAGGCGCCCCCCGATGACCAGGGCGACGGCCTCGCCGTCGTGGCGCTGCCGGCCCCATCGAAGCGCAACCACCTGCGCACCGGGATCCTGCTCGGGGTGGTCGGCGCATTCGTCGTCGCGTATCTCGGCTTCCGGTCCCCGAAGGTCGACGAGGTCTACCGCAGCCTCGTCGCGGCGATCGCCAGGCTGATCGTCGGGGACGCCCCCACGGTGGCCAGGACCCTGCAGGGGGTCGGGTTCGGCCTGCGTTTCCTCGCGCTCGCGTACCTCGTGGGCCTGGCGGTGGCCGTCCGGGCCGACCTCGGGCGACGGCTGATCGTCGCCTTCAACGTGGTGTGGCTGTTCGTCCTCTTCGTCCTGACCGACGTGGCGGTGGTGATCATCGCCGCCGTCACCGGTCTGGCGCCGGGGTGGGCGGGCGTGCTGCGCACGGGGCTGTCGCTCATTGCCATCGTCGTCATGGACGGCCGGGTGTTGCTCACCACGTTCCAGCTTCCTCGGCCGACCACGCTCCCCGTCGAGCCCGGCCGGCCGCGCTCGGACACGGTCGTGACGTGGACGGTGCTCGTCGGCGTGACGGGACTGGGCGTGGCCCTCGCCGTGTACGCCTTCAGCCCCTACGTCCCTCCCAGCCTGTGGGTCCTGCTGGCCGGCTATTGCGTCTTCCCGGTCTTCCTGATCTCCGGGCGCGTGGTCCTGGCGGGGCTCAACGCGTTCTTCCACGCACCCCCGCCGGTCGGGCTGCGGCGACCTGCCATCGACGTGATCATCCCCGCCTACAACGAGGAGGGGGGCCTGGGCGACACCCTCCTGTCCATCGACCGCGCCGCCGAGGTCTACGGAGGGCCCGTCTGCGTGATCGTGGCCGACGACGGCTCGACGGACGCCACGAACGAGCTTGCCAACCGGGTCATCGCCAACTTCCGGGCTGCGACCGGCATGGTGGTGGGGTCGGGCCACCGGGGGAAGGCGTGGGCCCTCAACACCGCCCTCTCCCATACGACGGCCGACATCATTGTCCGCATCGACGCCGACGTCGTGATCCACGAGGAGTCCCTCCTGTACGCCCCCGGCTGGTTCGCCGACCCCGCCGTCGGCAGCATCTCGGCGATGACGCTGCCCAACCACCAGGAAACCTGGTACGCCCACCTGCGCATCTTCGAGGCCCTCCTCGAATTCGGCCTGTGCCGCCGCGGGGATCAGGTGGTGGACGGCATCGGCTGCGTGCCGGGCACCTACACGGCGTTTCGCCGCCGGCCCGCGATGGACGTCGGGGGGTTCGTGATGGGGATGAACGGGGAGGACGCGGACCTGACCATGCAGCTCGGCCGGCTCGGGTACCGGGCCGTGCTCGACCCCCGCATCCGCATCTTCGAGGACGTCCCGAGGACGTTTGCCGAGTTCATCGAGCAGCGCACCCGCTGGAGCCGGGGTGAGGCGCAGATCTTTGCCCGGCACCTCCCGTTCCGGGTCGGGTTCGCCGGGCCCCGCACGTGGTTCACCCTGTTCCGGGTGTACTCCCGCCGGATCACCTCCCAGCTCCGGGCCCCGCTCATCATGCTCGCCCTCGCCGCGTCGATCCTCGCACCCACGGCCCGCCACACCCTGGGCGTGGTGCTGACGCTCAACGTGATCGTGATCGCCCCCATCTTCGCCCTTTTCTTCGTCCTCGCCCTGTACCACGGGCAACTGCGCGAGCTGCGCTACCTGCCGCTGTACTTCCCGTTCCAGATGGCCCGGCGCCTGGCGAAGTTCGAGTCGACACTCTCGCTGCCCACTCGCCCCTCCCCGTCGCTCCTGCGCAGGCGGATCCCCGGAAGCCCGCACCCCTCCCCTGCGCCGGCGCCCCAGCCCGTCTCCCTCCGGTCGTAGGGGCCGGAGGGAGACGCTGCCGTCTGGCTATAGTCGAGTGACATGCCAGAGGCCGCGCCCGATCGCACAGAGGAGCTCACCGCACTGCTGCGCGAGCGGATCCTTGTGCTGGACGGTGCGATGGGCACGATGGTCCAGACCTACGACCTCGAGGAGCGGGACTACCGGGGCGAGCGGTTCAGGGACTGGCACTGCGACCTCAAGAACAACAACGACCTCCTGGTGCTCACCAGGCCACAGGTCATCGAGGAGATCCACCGCCGCTACCTCGAGGCCGGAGCGGACATCATCGAGACCAACACGTTTGCGGCGCAGGCGATCTCCCAGGCGGACTATGGACTGGAGGCGCTGTCGTACGAGCTCAACGTGGCCGCCGCCACCCTCGCGCGCGCCGCGGTCGACGAGGCGATGCGGGAGGAGCCGGGGCGGCCGCGCTTCGTAGCCGGGGCGATGGGGCCGACGACGCGGACGGCCTCGATATCCCCCGACGTCGCCGACCCGGGGGCCCGCAGCGTCACCTACGACCAGCTCGTCGCCGCCTACCTCGAGCAGGCGACGGGGCTCGTCGACGGGGGCGTCGACCTCCTGCTGATCGAGACGATCTTCGACACCCTGAACGCCCGGGCCGCGATCTTCGCCTGCGAGACGCTCTTCGAGGAGCGGGGCCGCCGTTGGCCCGTGCTGATCTCCGGGACCATCACCGACGCCTCGGGCCGGACCCTGTCCGGGCAGGTGGCCGAGGCGTTCTGGGCGTCGGTGCGTCATGCCCGCCCGCTGGCCGTCGGGCTCAACTGCGCCCTTGGGGGCAGGGAGATGCGGCCGTACATCGCGGAGATGGCCCGCCTGGCCGACACGTTCGTCCTCTGCTACCCCAACGCCGGCCTCCCCAACGCCTTCGGCGGCTACGACGAGGGCCCCGCCGACACGTCCTCGGTTCTCGGCGAGTTTGCCGCCAGCGGCTTCGTCAACATCGTCGGCGGCTGCTGCGGCACGACCTACGCCCACATTGCGGCGGTCGCCGAGGCCGTCGACGGCATCCCGCCGCGGGTGCCGCCCCACCGGGAGCCGATCCTCAGGCTCTCGGGGCTCGAGCCGCTCAACTTCACCCGGGACATCAACTTCGTCAACATCGGCGAGCGTACCAACGTCACCGGGTCGGCCCGGTTCCGGGACCTCGTCAAGGCTGGCGACTACACCGCTGCGCTTGCTGTGGCCCGCCAGCAGGTCGAGGCGGGAGCCCAGGTCATCGACGTCAACATGGACGAAGGCATGCTCGACGGCGTCGCCGCGATGGACCGCTTCCTCAAGCTGGTCGCCTCCGAGCCGGACATCGCACGTGTCCCCGTGATGATCGACTCATCGAAGTGGGGAGTCATCGAGGCCGGGCTGAAATGCGTCCAGGGCAAACCGATCGTCAACTCCATCTCGATGAAGGAGGGCGAGGAGACCTTCGTCCGGCAGGCGACGCTGGTGAAGCGCTACGGGGCGGCGGCGGTCGTCATGGCCTTCGACGAGCAGGGGCAGGCCGACTCGCTCGGGCGGCGCATCGAGATCTGCGAGCGGGCCTACCGGATCCTGACCGAGCAGGTCGGCTTCCCGGCCGAGGACATCATCTTCGACCCGAACATCTTCGCCGTCGCCACCGGCATCGAGGCGCACAACAACTACGGCGTCGACTACATCGAGGCGACCCGCTGGATCAAGGAGCACCTGCCCCGCGCCCTGGTCTCGGGCGGCGTATCCAACGTCTCGTTCTCCTTCCGCGGCAACAACCCGGTGCGGGAGGCGATCCACTCGGTGTTCCTGTTCCACGCCATCAGCGCCGGCATGGACATGGGCATCGTCAACGCCGGGGCCCTCGCCGTCTACGATCAGCTCGACCCCGACCTCCGGGACGCCATCGAGGACGTCATCCTCAACCGGCGGCCCGACGCGACCGAGCGCCTCGTCGAGATCGCCGGCCGGTTCAAGGGCGACGGCGCTACGCCCGAGGCGGCCACCGAGGAGTGGCGCACGCTGCCCATCGGCGAGCGGATCACCCACGCCCTCGTCAAGGGCATCGACACCCACGTCGAGGCGGACACCGAGGAGCTGCGGGCCGAGATCGCCGCCCGTGGCGGGCGTCCAATCGAGGTCATCGAGGGCCCGTTGATGGACGGGATGAACGTCGTCGGCGACCTGTTCGGCGCCGGGAAGATGTTCCTGCCCCAGGTGGTGAAGTCGGCCCGGGTGATGAAGAAAGCGGTCGCCTACCTCATCCCGTTCATCGAGGCGGAGAAGGGCGACGAGCCGGTGAAGGCGAAGGGCAAGATCCTCATGGCGACGGTCAAGGGCGACGTCCACGACATCGGCAAGAACATCGTCGGCGTGGTCCTGGCCTGCAACAATTACGACGTCGTCGACCTCGGCGTCATGGTGTCCGGCCAGAGGATCCTCGACGCCGCGAGGACGGAGCACGCGGACATCATCGGCGTCTCGGGCCTCATCACGCCCTCCCTCGACGAGATGGTCAACCTCGCCAGGGAGATGGAGCGCCAGGGCTTCGACCTGCCGCTGCTCATCGGGGGCGCGACCACGTCCCGGGCGCACACTGCCGTCAAGGTGGCACCCCAGTACCGGGGCCCGGTCGTCTGGGTGAAGGACGCCTCACGCTCGGTGCCGGTGGCCTCCGCCCTCCTCTCCGCGGAGCAGCGGCCGGTGCTCGTCGCCGAGATCGGGCGGGAGTACGAGGCCCTCCGCCAGCGCCACGCCGGGCGCGAGCGCCAGGACAGGCTGATCCCCCTTTCCACTGCCCGGGCGAACCGTACCGCCGTGGACTGGTCGGCGTTCCGGCCCAAGGCCCCGGCCAGACTCGGGGTCTCGGTCTTCCGCGACGAGCCCCTGGCCGGGCTGCGCGACTACATCGACTGGCAGCCCTTCTTCATCGCCTGGGAGATGAAGGGGCGCTACCCGCAGATCCTCAACAGCCCGACGAAGGGGGAGGCGGCGCGCCGGCTCTGGGCGGATGCCCAGGCGCTGCTCGACCAGGCGATCGAGGAAGGTTGGATCCAGGCCCACGGCGTCGCCGGGCTCTTCCCCGCCAACCAGGTGGACGGGGAGGACATCGCCCTCTACGCCGGCGAGGGCCGGGGCACCGAGCTTGCCCGGCTGCACCACCTGCGCCAGCAGACCGAGCACGAGGCCGGGGTGCCGAACCGCTCGCTCGCCGACTTCGTCGGGCCGCCCGGGGTCGCGGACTACGTCGGCGCCTTCGCCGTGAGCGCCGGGATGGGGGTCGCCGAGAAGGTCGCCGAGTTCAAGAAGGCCAACGACGACTACAACGCCATCCTGCTGGAGTCCCTGGCGGACCGCCTCGCCGAGGCTTTCGCCGAGCGGCTGCACGAACGGGTCCGCAGGGAGCTCTGGGGCTATGCCCGCGGCGAGCACCTCGACGTCGAGGCGCTGATCAAGGAGCAGTACCGGGGCATCCGCCCGGCGCCCGGCTACCCCGCCTGCCCGGACCACACCGAGAAGGAGACGTTGTGGCGCCTGCTCGACGTGGAGCGCTCGACCGGCATCGTGCTGACCGAGAGCTACGCGATGTGGCCCGGGGCCTCCGTCTCGGGGTGGTATCTCGGCCACCCCGACTCCCGCTACTTCGCGGTGGGCCGCATCAACCGGGACCAGGCTGCCGACTACGCCCGCCGGAAGGGGTGGAGCCTGCGGCAGGCGGAGAAGTGGCTCGCCCCCAACCTCGGCTACGAACCGGAGGACTGAGCAGGCGGGTCGCCCCCTCAGGTCAGGACCGGCTGAGGGGTCTCCAGGATCCTGTAGAGCGTGCTACGGCGGGCCCAGGGCCGGTCGATCGCCCCGATCAGGACCTTCATCTCCTCCGGCGGCAGCTCCTGGCCGTGCGATGCCCCCGCCGCCCGGGAGATGTTCTCGTTCATGAGCGTGCCACCCATGTCGTTGCAGCCTGCCTTCAGGGCCAGCTGCGAGCCGGCGGTCCCCATCTTCACCCACGACACCTGGATGTTCGTGATCCACGGGTGCAGGGCCAGGCGGCCGACGGCGTGGATCTTGAGGGCCTCCTCGAAGGTCGGTCCCTGGCGGGCCTTGCCCTTCAGGTAGATGGGCGCCCCCATGTGCACGAAGGGCAGCGGCACGAACTCGGTGAAGCCGCCGGTGTCCTTCTGGATGTCGCGCAGCACGCCCAGGTGGCGGGCCCAGTTCCGGTAGCCCTCGACGTGGCCGAACATGATCGTGGTCGTCATCGGCAGACCAAGGCCGTGGGCGGTGCGGGCGACCTCCGACCACTGCGCCGTGTTGACCTTGTCCGGGCAGATGATCGCCCGGACCTCGTCGTCGAGAACCTCGGCCGCGGTGCCGGGCAGGCTCCCGAGGCCCGTGTCCTTCAACTCCCAGAGGAAGTCCCGGACGCTGACACCCTTCGTGGCGGCCCCCTGCCAGACCTCGAGGGGGCTGAAGGCATGGACGTGCATCGACGGCACGGCGCTCTTCACCGCCCTGACCACGTCGAGGTAGAAGTCGCCGGTGAACTCCGGGTGGATCCCACCCTGGAGGCAGACCTCGGTGGCTCCCTTCAGCGCCGCCTCCCTGGTCCGGGTGGCGATGTCCTCGAGGCTGAGGAGGTACGGGTCGCCCCGGAGGTTGAGCGACTTCGGCCCCTTGGAGAAGGCGCAGAAGCCGCACCGGAAGTAGCACATGTTGGTGTAGTTGATGTTGCGGTTGACGACGAAGGTCACCGTGTCCCCGCAGATCTCCCGGCGCAGGTCGTCGGCGGCCGTCGCCAGCTCCTCGATCTCGGGGCCACGGGCCGCCAGCAGGGTGACGATGCTGTCTTCGTCCAGCTCCTCCCGCGAGCGTGCCCGCTCCAGGGCGCGCTGGAACTCGGGCCGGAGGCGAACGGCGGCGGAGCCCGTCCAGTACGAAGCCGGCACCGACCCGCCCGGCAGCACGGCCGGCGGCGAGGCGATGTCGCCGGCCCGCCACCCCGCCTCCCGGCCGAGGCCCGAGCCGTCGGCGAGCGCCAGCACCTTGGGTCGCACCGGCTTGGAGACCCAGGCCGGGTCGAGGGCGTAGCCGGGGTAGACGGTGAGACGGGGAACCAGCAGGAAGCCGGCCTCCTCGGTCACCGCCCGGAGCTGCTCGATCTCGGGCCAGGGAGCCTCGGGGTTGACGTGGTCGATCGTCACAGGCGAGACACCGCCCCAGTCGTTGATCCCGGCGCCGAGGTAGCTTCCGAGGACCTCCGCGGACTCGGCAAGGTTCGGCGGCGCCTGCACGCTCATCCCCGGCCCCAGGATGAGGCGAGCGAGCGCGACCGTGCCCAGCATCTCGGCGGTGGAGGGCTCGGGGTGGTCGTGCATCGGCGTGCCCGCCTTCGCCCGGAAATTCTGGACGATGACCTCCTGGACATGGCCCCACCGCTCGTGGGACGCACGGATGGCGAGCAGCGTGTCCGCCCGGTCCTGCCAGGTCTCGCCGATGCCGATCAGCAGGCCGGTGGTGAACGGCACCCTGCGGCGGCCGGCCTCCTCGAGCATCGCCAGCCGGACTGCGGGCTCCTTGTCCGGCGACCCGTGGTGGGGCATCCCCGGTTCGCCGAGCCTGGGCGACGTCGACTCGAGCATGATCCCCATGGACGGGGCGACCTCGCGAAGCTTGTCGATCTCGTCACCGGAGAGGATGCCCGGGTTGATGTGGGGCAGCAGGCCGGTCTGGTCCAGCACGGCCCTGGCGGCCGCGGTGAGGTACTCGACCGTCGTCGCATGGCCCATGGCGGCGAGCTCGTCCCGGGCAAGGCGGTACCGCAGCTCCGGCTTGTCGCCGAGGGTGAAGAGGGCTTCCCGGCACCCGGCAGCCGCTCCCGCCCGGGCGATGCCCAGGACCTCGTCGAGGCTCAGGTACGCCCGGCGGCCCTCGATGGGTGGCCGTGCGAACGTGCAGTAGTGGCACACATCCCGGCACAGCTTGGTGAGCGGGATGAAGACCTTGGGCGAGTAGGTGACGACGTTGCCCCAGCCGGCGTCCCGGGCGCCGGCTGCCGCAACGAGCAACTCGCCGTCGAGAGGATCCTCGGCTAACCGTTCCGCCCACGCCAGGGCCTCGGCCCTCGTCACCACTGGCATCCGGGGACCCTATCACCGCCGTGGTCCGGGGGCAGGCGCACCCCCTCATGCTTCCCCGATCCCGGCTACGGCACGCCCCCTCACGCAGGACGCTACCCTGACGCCGTGGCGGTGGCGGTGCTGGCGGGAGGTGTGGGGGCGGCCAAGTTCCTTCGGGGGCTCGTGGCGACGATGCCGGCCGCCGAGGTCACCGTCATCGGCAACACCGGCGACGACGCCGTCTTCCATGGCCTGTACGTGAGCCCCGACCTCGACATCGTCACGTACACCCTCGGCGGGATCGTCGACACCGACAAGGGGTGGGGGGTCGCCGGCGACACCCGTCACGCCCTCGACCAACTGGGCCGCCTCGGCATCGACACGTGGTTCTGGCTGGGCGACAGGGACCTCGGCACGCACATCGCCCGCACGATGTGGCTGGCCGAGGGTCTGCCACTCTCGGCGATCGCGGAGCGGATCCGGGTGGCGCTCGGCGTCGGCGCCCGGATCCTGCCCATGAGCGACGACGAGGTCCGCACCCACTTCGTCACGAGGGCCGGGACCGAGCTCGAGTTCCAGGACTACTTCGTGCGCCACCACCACGCCGAGGACATCGCATCGGTGAGGTTCGAGGGCGCCGTCGCAGCCCGGCCCGGACCGGGGGTGATCGAGGCGATCGAGCTCGCCGAGCGCGTGATCGTCTGCCCCTCGAACCCCGTGGTCAGCATCGGTCCGATCCTGGCGGTGCCGGGGATCCGGGAGGCACTGCGGGCGGTCCGGGGCAAGGTCGTCGCGGTCTCCCCCATCGTCCAGGGGGCGGCGCTGCGGGGGCCCGCCGACCGCCTGCTGCCGGTCGTGGGGGCCGAGGCCAGCGCGGCGGGCGTCGCCGGACTCTACGCCGACATCTGCGCCACGTTCGTGGTGGACCGCCGCGACGCCGGTGAGGCCGCGAGGATCGAGGCCCTCGGTCTGCGGCCGGTGCTGCTCGAGACCGTCATGGAGACACCCGACGTGGCGGCGGCGCTGGCGAAGGAGATCCTGGCGCTCGATCTCGCCGGATGAGCAATGCCGAGGCCGGGCCCGCCGGCCCGGTCGTCCTGCTGCCCATCGTGGGGATCCCGGAGGTCTCGCCGGGAGCGGACCTCGGCAACCTCATCGTCGAGGCCGCCACCGCATCGGGCATCGAACTGGCCGACGACGACGTGCTCGTCGTCACCCACAAGGTCGTGTCCAAGGCCGAGGGCAGGATCCGGGAGGTCCCCCCCGACGACGTCGACGCCCGGCATGCGATCGCCGAGATGGAGGCCGCGAGGATCGTGCGCCGCCGCAGCGGTCTGATCATCGCCGAGACGAGGCACGGCTTCGTCTGCGCCAACGCCGGCGTCGACGCCTCCAACCTCGAGCCCGGGCAGGTGAGCCTGCTGCCGGTGGACCCCGACAAGTCGGCCCGGCGGCTGCGGGCGAGGGTCCGCCAGCTCACCGGGCACGCCCCCGCCCTCATCATCACGGACACGTTCGGGCGCGCCTGGCGGATCGGCCAGACCAACGTCGCGATCGGGGTGGCCGGCATGCTGCCCGTGATGGACTACCGGGGCTCGGTCGATCACTTCGGCGTCGAGCTCAAGGTCACGACCATCGCCGTCGCCGACGAGATCGCCGCCGCCGCCGAGCTGGTCATGGGGAAGGCCGACCGCGTCCCCGCCGCCGTTGCGAGGGGGGTGCGGTACCGGCGGGGCCGGGGCAACGCACGGGCGCTGGTCCGCCAGGCGGAGGACGATCTCTTTCGATAACCGGGGGAGATAGCCCGGGAGATTAACCCCGGGGGCGGGAATATACTCGCTCGTCCGCGCTTTGTAGCCATCACCGGGACCGGTGGGTTCTATTCACAGCCGGCTTCCAGGCGCTCCTCAGCCAGGGATCATCCTCCTGAGGGAATATGCGCGTAGTCCTTTGTGTTCTATTGGGTACCAACAACATGCGAAGAGAAGTGTGAAAGAGGCGAAGATGGCGACAACGGCGAAGAAAGTAAAGACCCGGCGGAGGCCTCGCCCCGAGGGAGGTCCGGCTCCCGCAGGCGCGGACAGCGTGGGCCTGTTCCTCCATGAGATTGGCCGCTATCCCCTCCTGACGAAGGAGGAGGAGGTCGAGCTGGCCAAGCGCGTCGAGGAGGGCGACACCCAGGCCAAGGACCGCATGGTCACGTCGAACCTCCGTCTGGTGGTGTCGATTGCCAAGCGGTACCAGGGACAGATGCCCCTGGGCGACCTTGTCCAGGAGGGCATCATCGGGCTGATGCGGGCCGTCGACAAGTTCGACTGGCGCCGCGGGTTCAAGTTCTCCACCTATGCGACGTGGTGGATCCGGCAGGCGATCGGACGGGCGATCCAGACCCAGTCGAGGACCATCCGGATCCCGGTGCACCTTGCCGAGCGGGAGTGGAAGGCGTGGGCAGCGGAGCGGAGCCTGACGGCCGAGCTGGGCCGCGACCCGACGGACGAGGAGGTGGCCGAGGCCGCCCGCATCACCGTCCCCGAGCTGGAGCGGCTGCGCCAGACGGCCCGCATCGTCGCGAGTCTCGACCAGCCGGTCGAGGAGGGCGGCGAGACGGAGCTCGGCGAGCTGGCGGCATGGGAGGGGCCAGACCTCGAGGACCAGGTCCACTCGGCCATCGAGGAGGAGTCGGTCCGCAAGGCCCTCGACCACCTGTGCGAGGCCGAGCGGGAGGTCATCCGTCTGCGGTATGGCCTCGACGGGGAGCCGGTCACCCTGCGGGAGGTCGGCAAGCTGCTGGGCGTCAGCCACGAGCGGGTACGGCAGCTCGAATCCTCGGCCCTGGAGCACCTGGCCCGCGTTGCGGAGATCGAGGCCCTGCGGGTAGCGTAAGAGACAGCGCTCAGCACCGAATTGCGAGGCACCCTCCGGGTGCCTCGTTTTTCATGTCCGCCCCTTCTGGCTCGACTTAACCATGATTTCCCCTTGTAAACCAAACTAATAGGTATTACAGTGCCAAGGTCAGGAACGCACGTATTGCTCCCGCCTCCTTTGAACCTCCTTTGAACCTCCTTTGAAGCGGGTAGCCAAGCGAAAGGAAGGTGGATGCGCAGCGCACTGATCCAGCCGGACCTCCTCTCCCCGCCGGCGTCGCAGAGCCCCGGCGAGTTCGGCACGATCCCCGCCCTGGGCCTCGGGATGCTCGCGGACATTGCGGCGGGGCTTGCTTCTTCCTTTAAGGCCGAGACCCGGGCGGAGGCCGGAGCCGAGGCCCGGCCGGAGGCTGGGGCGGAGCCCTTCACGTCCTTCGTACCGGCCGCCCGGGACGCCTTCGAGGAGATCGAGTGGCAGGGAGGTGAGCTGCGGCGCTTTGCCCGCCTGCTGCACACGCCGGCATACGAGGCGTGGCTGATAGCATGGGACGCCGCCGCCGACCTCGAGCTGCACGATCACGGCGGCTCCCAGGGGG
>DASXNO010000027.1:0-6414 GCA_036495025.1 Actinomycetota bacterium
CGACGGTTGATCTCGGCCAGCAGGCGATCGCCGGCGCGCAGGATGTTGATGTAGCACTCAACCGAGAGGGCATCGGCACCGGGGAACTCCTCGGCGAAGTCCGCCTCGACGTGCGCCGAGGCGTCGCGCCGGGGCGCGCCGGAAGGGGCGGCTCCCGCCGCCCGCCCTCCATTGGGCGAAGCAGTATCAGGCGTTCACGTCCTCCCACATCTCGATTCGAGGTGGCCCGGCGACCGAAGGACGCGCTGAGCGCTGCAACCATACTGTGCCGAGAGGCAGTCGGGTGAGTCGTAGGGTCGAAGTGCTTCGACGGCAAGGGGCGGAATCGCCTCAGGTGCCGGGCTCCTCGCCGCCGCTGTCCATCAGTGGGAGGTCGAGACGGAGCCGGATCCGGGGGGCGTCGCCGAGGTTGGCGTCGAGCCACTCGTGGTTCAGCTCCATGCGCTCGAAGTCCTTCCAGATCCGCTCGTCGTTGGCGCAGCTGTAGTGGCGGCAGATGCCGGGCCGGTCGGCGTAGACGCCACAGAATCCGGTGGACCGGTCGTTGTGGGTGCAGTAGCCGTCGGAATCGTGCCGGATCATGTACGGGAAGCCGAGGTCGAAGCGGACCTTGCCCGCGTCGACCTCCTGGGCGGTCAGGGCGAAACTGAGCTTGCAGCACACCGCGTGGCAGACGTGCATGCGCTCGGCGCAGTTGACCTCCTGGGCGGGCTGCGGGGCGACGCTGCCGTCTCGCAGGGCAAACGTGGGCCAGGGCACCCCCGGCGGGGTCACCGGCGCCTCCCCCACCTCGCTGCCGGCCGGGACCTCCGGCTCCTCGGCCGCGGGGGGAGCCAGCTCAGCGTCGGCGACGATCCCCTTCTGACGGAGCAGCTCGACGAGCTCGTGGAGCCTGGCCTCGATCCCCGAGGCCCGCGAGGCGACCCGGTCCAGGGAGGCATGGTTGAAGAGGCTGGCCCGCTCGACCTGCCGAGCGAGCTCGTCGACGGGATCTGGCTGGCTCGGTTCGTCCATGGGACCACAGTACCGCCGGACGGATCGCCGTGGGGGACAATGCCCGCCATGGGTCTGGCGGACATCGCGGCGACGTCGGCGGCGGTGGCCGCCACCTCCAGCCGACTCGCCAAGACCGAGCTGCTCGCCGCCTGTCTGCTGCCCCTCGGTCCCGACGAGGTCCCCGTTGCCGTTGCCTATCTCTCGGGTGAGCTGCCCGGCGGGGCGCTGGGCGTGGGCTGGGCCGCCATGCGCACGCTGCCGGCACCCGCTCCCGGACCGCCGACGGTGACCCTGCTGGAGACGCAAGCGGTGCTGGGCCGCATTCGCACGGCTGCCGGGCGGGGCTCCCAGGGCGTGCGCCGCAGCGAGCTCTCCGGCCTGTTCGCCCGCCTCACGGAGCCCGAGCAGCGCTTCCTGCGAGGCCTCATGTCGGGCGAGCTCCGCCAGGGCGCCCTCGGCGGCGTGATGGTCGAGGCGGTCGCGCGCGCCGCCCGGGTCCCGGTCGCCGATCTCCGCCGGGCAGTCCTGGTTTCGGGCGACCTCGCGGCCGTTTCCGCGGCTGCGGTGGCCGGGGGCCGGCAGGGCCTGGCCCGCTTCCGCCTCACTCCCGGACGGCCGCTGCGCCCCATGCTCGCCCAGACCGCCACCGGCCCGGCCGATGCCATGGCACGGATCCGGCAGGCGGGCATCGGCGCTGCCGGAGACGGCCCCGGCGGCGAGCCTCCCGGCGGGGCTGCCGGCGTCGAGTGGAAGCTGGACGGGGTACGGGTCCAGGTGCACCAGTCGGCATCGGGGGTGTCCGTGTTCACGCGCAACCTGGCCGAGGTGACCGACCGGGTCCCCGAGGTCGTCGAGGCCATCGAGGCGCTGCCGGTGACGTCCGTCGTCCTCGACGGGGAACTGATCGGCCTGCGTCCCGACGGCAGACCCCGCAGGTTCCAGGAGACGATGGGCAGGTTCGGCAGCCGGGTCGACGTCGTCGAGGCTCGGGATGAAGTTCCGCTGTCCCCCTTCTTCTTCGACTGTCTGCACCTGAACGGGGAGGACCTCATCGACCAGCGTGCCGCCGACCGCTTCGCCGCCCTCGCGGGGGTGCTCCCGGCGGCCCTCGTCGTCCCCAGGATCGTGACGGCCGATGCCGGGGCGGTCGAGGGCTTCCTCGACGAAGCACTGTCGGCGGGCCACGAGGGCGTCATGGTCAAATCGCTCGATGCCCCGTACGAGGCGGGGCGGCGCGGGGCGGGCTGGCTGAAGGTCAAGCGCGCCCAGACCCTCGACCTGGTCGTGCTCGCAGCAGAGTGGGGTCATGGACGCCGGCGGGGCTGGTTGAGCAACCTGCACCTCGGGGCCCGGGACCCCGCGGCGGGCGGCTTCGTCATGCTCGGCAAGACCTTCAAGGGGATGACCGACGAGATGCTCACCTGGCAGACGGAGCACCTCCTGGCCCTGGAGACGTCGCGGGACGCCTTCGGGGTCCACGTGCGGCCGGAGCTGGTGGTGGAGGTCGCCTTCGACGGGCTGCAGGACAGCAGCCGCTACCCCGGGGGCCTCGCGCTACGCTTCGCCCGCATCAAGGGGTACCGGCCCGACAAGACAGCCGAGGAAGCCGATACGATAGAGACGGTACGATCCCTCCACGAAGGATCCTCGTAGATTCCTTAAAGGAAGCGTAGCTCCATAGCCACGCCAGGGAAGGGGCCGGCATGGACGACCAGCAGATCATCGACCAGATCAACACCCTCGCCACCGAGGAGCATGTCCTCTTCAACCGTGAGTCCGAGGGCAAGGTGACCCCAGAGGAGCGCGAACGCCTCCGGCGCATCGAGGTGACCCTGGACCAGGCGTGGGACCTTCTCCACCAGCGGCGGGCCCGTCGCGACGCCGGCCTCGACCCCGACGGGGCGACGCTGCGCGACCCCGACACTGTCGAAGGGTACCTCGGTTGATGGCCGACACCTGCTCACATCTCGACGAGGTCCACCTCGACGTCACTCCCAGCGGCAAGGGCTGCAAGGAGTGCCTGGAGATCGGCGACGTCTGGGTCCACCTGCGCCTCTGCATGTCCTGCGGCCACGTCGGCTGCTGCGACAGCTCGAGGAACAAGCACGCCACGAAGCACCACCGCGCCACGGACCACCCGGTGATCCGGTCCTTCCAGCCGGGTGAGGACTGGTTCTGGTGCTACCCCGACCAGCTGATGTTCGAGCTGGACTGAGGGCGACCCCGGGGCCAGGCTTCCCTGCGAGCCACGTTGCGGGTTCCGCGACACCATACGCAAGGAACTAGAGCTCCCGCTCCCTACCCGGAGCTGCACGCCACGCGGTCCCCCACTGCCGTGAGGTAGGCGGCCAGCCGGGCCGCCAGGACGTCATAGGCGAACAGGTCGGCGGCGCGCCTGCGGGACTGCTGCCCAAGCCGATGGCGTGCCGACGGATCGGCGATCAGGCGTTCCAGGGCCGAGGCCACCTCCGACGGGATGCCCGGCCTCCCCACGAGCAGTCCCGTCTCCCCGTGGACCACCGCCTCCGGCGCCCCACCGCTGTCCCCGGCCACCTGAGGGATCCCGCACGCGGCCGCCTCGACGAAGACGATCCCGAACCCCTCCTGCTCCAGGCCGCCCCAGCGGGCGCGGTTGGGAGCGGCGAAGACGTCGGCACAGGCGTAGAGCGCCGGCAGCCGGTCGTCGGCGACCCGGCCGAGGAACCGCACCGGCGCACGCCGCCGGCTCGCCAGGCGCTCGAGGCGCTGACGGTCCCGGCCTGCTCCCGCCACGGCCAGGGTCAGGTCCGGGCGCAGGGACCGGAGCTGCGCGACCGCCTCGATCAGGACGTCGGCCCCCTTGCGCGGCA
This sequence comes from Actinomycetota bacterium, assembly GCA_036495025.1. Lineage (GTDB taxonomy): Bacteria > Actinomycetota > CADDZG01 > JAHWKV01 > JAOPZY01 > JAOPZY01. The sequence continues at coordinate 3,846 of DASXNO010000027.1, forward strand.
CGAGCCGTCCGACATTGACCACCAGCGGCCCATCCTCCGGGAGGCCGAGGCTGCGGCGGATGACGGGGCGCTCCTGCTCCGGGACGGGCACGAACCGCCGCGTGTCCACGCCGGGCGGGATCGCCGCGACGTCGAGCGGCCGGCCGGCAGCACGGGCGAGTTCGGCCGCCGCGTAGTTGCCCCCCGCGACGGCGCCGGCGCCGCCCCGGAGCACCCGGGCCAGCATGGCCCCCACCAGCGGGATCCGTCCGGCCACAGGGATCTCTGCGCCGTGGGCGACCACGACGTACGGGCGGGCAAGCTGCGGCCCGACCGCGCCGAGGGGCAGGGCAGGGTCGAGGACCACGAACCCCGCGTCCAGCTCGGCCGCCAGGGCGTCGATCCGCCGGCGCAGTTCGGGCGTGGGCCACAGCACGCTGCCCGATACCCGTTCAACCCGGAACGGCTGGGCCGCGTCGAAGACCGCTGCGTCCGGATGCGGGGTGGTCAGGACGGCGAAGGTCTCCGGTGGCAGACGCCGCCACAACTCCCAGAGGTAGGTCTGGATGCCGCCGACTTTTGGGGGGAAGTCGTTGGTGACCAGCAGGTGCCTCATGCGACCGGGTCACCAGCGGTCATTCCTCGACGCCCGCCTCGGCTCTATCCGGCGCCTTGAGGGGCGCCTCGGGGGCTCTATCCGGCGCCTTGAAGGGCGCCTCGGGGGCTCGATCCGGCGCCGGCGCCTTGTAGGGCGCCTCGGGGGCTCCATCCGGCGCCTTGGAGCGCGCCTCGGGCGCCTGCGGGGCGGGCCCGACCTTCACCCCGTGCTCGCCGGCCCAGGTCCGGAGACCGCCCTCCCGGCGCTGGTGATCCTGCGTCTCCTCTTCCCGCTCCCGTTCCGTCTGCTGCTGGCGCTCCCGGAACTTCGGGTCGAGGCGCAGGGTGAGGTAGGCGATGCCCCCGGCGGGGATGGGGAGCCAGAAGCTCACCAGCCGGTAGGCGATCACGCCCAGGGCCGCCGCCTGCACCGGCGCTCCGTAGGCCGTCAGCGTCGAGGTGAGCACGACCTCGACGACGCCGAGCCCACCGGGGGTGATGGGAAGGGCCGCAACGATGTTGGCGATGCAGTACGAGATGATGAGGCCGTCCGGCCCGAGCCGGTAGTGGAACGCCGCCACCATGACCCAGAGCGCGGCGGCATCGAACAGCCAGTTGGCGCTCGCCCAGACGACGGCCTGCACCAGGAGGGTACGGTTGGACACCATCACCCGGAGCTGGCCGGCAACCCGCTGCACGAGGCTCACGATCGAGTCCTCGTCGAGGAACTTCACCCTGCGGCTGACGGCGTGGACGATCTTGAGTGCCCGCTCCTCGCCTCGGGTCAGGGACAGGATCACGAAGCCGAAGACGCCGACCAGGACAACCCCGAACAGGGCTGCGGTGACGTACAGCGTCTTGGGTAGGGCTCCCGATCCGGCGCTGTGGTGCAGCGCCCGCAACGGGATCGACGCGACCAACCCGAGCCACAGGAGCGCATTGAGCACGGCGGCCGACCCGACGCTCTGGACCGCCAGCGTCAACCCCGCGTCGGCGCTGCTGTATCCCAGGTCGGTGAGGAGGCGGAAGCCGAGGCCGGTTCCGGCGGCCGACCCGCCCGGCAGCACGCGGGTGAGCGCGAGCGTCGACATGTCGACCTGCAAGAGGCGGCGGAGCCGGGGCGGCTTGCCGAACTGGGAGAGGATCGCCCTCGTGAGCAGGGCGTAGGCCACCAGGGATGCCACCTCGAGCACGAGGCTGGCCGCAACGAAGAACCAGTTGATATGGGTGAGAAGGTTGAGCTTGCCCTTTTGCTGCGAGATCTTTGGCAGGACGAGGAAGTACAGCAGCACGAACGCCACGACCAGCCCCACCAGGCGGCGGACAGGCTTGGGGATCCGGCGCGAGGCGCGGCGGCTCTTCGGCTTCAATGCCGGAGGTGGCGCTGCCAGTCGCGCGGCGCGACCTGACCCGTTCCCCCCTTGGGGCGGGACGGTACCGATGGCCTCCCACGCATACTCACGAGCCGGCTCCTCCTCCACGCCCGCCGGCCATTGCGTGCACCGGCGATTGTCCACATTTGAACATACCCAAGGCGCTACGAACGTGATGCGCCCCCGGTGCAGGCTCCGCCCGAGCACAACATGTCGTGTTGACAAGCCCAGCCCAAGGGTGTATGTTGTGGCTCGCCCCGAGAGGCAGAGGGACTCCGGTCCCGAGGTTTCTCGGGGCACTTCATTTTCTCGGGGCCTTCGTGGGGAGCTGCCTCCTCAAGCTGTTGGGAAGGAGCCCTTTTCCGGCCCCCACCCGTCGGAGTTCACGGCGCCCGGACGACTCAATGGATGTGAGCGAGCACTCGGCAGCGCTGGCCGACCCGGCCCCCGCACTTCTGGCCCTGTACGACACGGCCCTCCCCCACGTGTACGGGTACCTCCTTGCTCGGTGCGGCGGGGTTGCCCTGGCGGAGGACCTGACCGCCGAGACATTCCTGGCGGCCGTCGATGCCGTGCGGCGTGACGATCCGCCGCCGGTCCTTTTATCCGGCGCCTTGAGG
>DASXNO010000028.1:0-23632 GCA_036495025.1 Actinomycetota bacterium
GGGGGCCCCGGCCAGCCCGACGGTGACGGCGGCAACGGCGGCGATGACGGTGACCGACCACCGCGGCATCGCCCCCGCCAGCATCCCGGCGAGGACGACGACGTAGGTGGCGAGGATGGCGAACGACACCGCCGAGAGTCCGTAGAACCTGCCTCCCTCGATCGGGGTGTAGCCGATGAGGCTGGTGAGCTTGCCACGCGACCCGGTGACGAGGTCGGAGGCGATGGCGAGGACCGTGGACGCGGCGACGAAGGCAGCGGGACAGGCCCGCCAGCGGCGCCAGGGTCCCGCCAGGGCAATCCCGACGACGGCGGCCGCGGCGGCCACGAGGAATCCGAAGGCGGGAAGGGTTGCCCAGCGCTCCGCCCCCACCGCCGCCTGGGCGAGGCAGGCGAGCGGGATCGCGGCCACCAGCAGTCCCGCGGCCACGACGACCGAAGGCGGGCCCGGGCGTGTGGCTGACGCCGTGCGCAGCGCGTGCCACCCCGCAGCGAAGATCGCCACGCCCGCAAGTGCAAGGACGAAGGTGAACGGCCCGACCCGCTTGCTGTAGGAGACCGCCGCCGCCTCGAGGCCGGTGAGGGCACGCAGCCGGTCCCCATGCGCCGGGACGGTGTGGAATGGCTGACCGGTCATCGAGGGCGGGCCGGCGATGCCGAAGAGCTGCAGGATGCCGGGGGCGATGTCGGGGAGCGTGACGATGCCGTTGCGGTGCGTCGTGGCCGAGGTGATCCACCCGCCGGGCGTGGCGCCGGCGCCGGCGACCACCGCCACCATCAGGCGGTCGGGGCCGGGCGGCGACCGGTAGGGCGACACGACGACCAGGGTGTCCCTGGTCAGGTCGAGGCGGCCGGCCACCGAGGCGAGCGCGGCATCGCTCAGTCCGGCCTCGACGACGACGTCCGGCGTACCGACGGCGGCATCGGTCCGGCCGAGTGCCAGCACCGCCGTGGAATCCCCCACCGCCACTGCCCGGAGGCCGTGCTCGTGGAGGGCCTCGCCGAGGGCGCCGGGAACGGCTCCGAAGTGCAGGCCGGCGTTGTCGGCTGCCGTCCGGCCCCGGGCACGGTTGCCGGCACCGATCGTGGTCATCGCGGCGTCGGCGTCGGTTGGCGACACGGCGGTGCGGATCGAGAGCGCCGCCATCGACCAGCGCTCGCCGAGTGACCGGATCACCGGCGCTCTCCCGGCCGCCACGTCCTCCCAGGTCACGCCGGGCACGGTGGCGAGCACGACCTGGGCCGGCCGGGCACCGGCCGCGTCGGCGGGAGCGGCCACCCCCAGGAAGCCCAGGAATCCCAGGAAGCCGAGGAGGACCGGGAGTCCCGCCAGCGCTGCGAACCCTGCGGCGAGAGGGCCACGAGGGCCCCCCCGGACGCGCCTCACTCCCTGGGGTCCCCGCCGAGGCGGCGGCCCAGGATCTGCTCGTAGAGGTCGGCCACCTTGCGGGCCGTGATCGCGGCGTCCGGCCAGGCCTCCGCCGCCTCGAGGGCCTGTGCCCCGAGGTGCTCCGCAAGCCTGCGATCCGTCAGCACCCGGCCCACCGCGCTGGCAAGGGCGCCGGGATCCTCCGGCGGGACGAGCAGCCCTGCCTGCCCGAACGTCAGGAGCTCGGGGATGCCACCGACCGCCGAGGCCACGACCGGGCGCCCGGCGGCCAGCGCTTCGTGGAGTGCCAGGGGGCTTCCCTCCCAGCGCGACGGCATGCAGAACGCATCGGCGGCGGCGATGAACGCCTTGGCGTCGTTGCGGTCGCCGAGGAGGCGGACCCGCTCGCCGAGGCCGAGGGCCCGGATGCGATCCTCGAGGTCCTTGCGGGCGGGGCCCTCCCCGCAGATCACGACGACCGGCGGCGAGGCGCCGTTCATCCGGGCCGCCGCCTCCACAAGGATGTCGAACCCCTTCTGGGGCTCGAGCCGGCCGACGCTCACGACGAGGGGAAGCCCGGGTTCCAGCCCGAGCTGTGCCCGGGCGGCGGCAGCCTCTGCCGGCTCGGCGGGTGTGGGGTCGGCACCGACCGGCATGACGAGGACCGATCCCGCCTTGGCGGGGGCGGCCGCCCGGGCCGCCCGTGCGACGTCCTCCGAGACGCAGATGCGCTGCTCGGCGAGCAGGGCGAGCATCCGGTGGGCGACGGCCTCGGCGCCCCGCCGGGTCGACCCGCTCTCGAAGACGGCGTTGTGGATCGTGACGATGAGGTGCGGGACTGCGTCGGACCGGGCGGCGGCGCCGGCGGCGAGGCCGGCCCGCAGGCCGTGGGCGTGGACGAGGTCGGCCCCGTCGAGGGCACGTTTGAGGTCCCGCAGGGCGGACACCGCCGGCATCGGCGACGGCAGCCTCGGGATCTCGACCGGCCAGAACGGCGTGCCGGCGGCCTCGGCGCCGAGGCCACCCGTCGCCCGGGGGGCCGCCACCTCGACCTTCGCCCCCCGGCTCAGGAGCTCGGGCAGCAGGGAGGAGACGTGCCGGCCGATGCCGCCCGTGGTCTGGGCGGTGACGAGCACGATGCGGGCGGGGCGTGCCTGGCTGGTCATCTCCCTCAGACCCCCGCTGCCCGCATGGCGCCGATGGCCCGCTTCAACTGCCGGTCGCCGAGGCCGTGGAGCACACCGAGGTAGACACCGGCAGTGGCGGCCCCGGCCCCCAGCACCGCGGCGACGTGGTGGGCGACGCCGGGGCCGCTCAGGACCGTCCCGGCGACCAGCCCCGCGACGACCGCGGCGGCGGCAGCGGCCAGCCCCCGCCAGCAGGTGGCGAGGACCCCCGCGAACGCCTGCGGCCCGGCGGATGCCAGGAGCCGGTGCAGCATCAGCGCCGCGGCGAGCGTCATGCCCACCGAGAAGGCGCCGGCGAGCGCGGCGATCAGCGAGCCCCCGTGGAACAAGGGATACGCACCGAAGCTCAGCACCGTCGCCGATCCGAACCCCGCGACTGCCCCGAGCGCCGGGGAGCGCCCGTCCCCGAGGGCGTAGGCCACCCGGGTGAGCAGGGCGTAGCCGCCGTAGCCGAGGAGTCCCGGGGCAAAGGCGGCGACGGCCGGTGCCAGCAGGTGCGGCGAGCCATGGCCGCCGATACCGGCGTCCAGCAGGAGCCGGGAGCCGGGGCCGGCCAGGGCGAGGATCCCGGCGGTGCCGCCGAAGACCAGGACGGCAAGGTTCCGGGAGGCCGCCGAGCACCGCTCGGCGAACTCCCCGGTGTCGCCCCGAGCGGCCGAGCCGGCGAGGCCGGGGACCGCCGCGATCGCGATGGGGACGGCGAGGACCGCCCAGGGCAGCTCGAGCAGGGTGAAGGCCAGCCAGTAGGCGACGACGCCGCCCTCGACTCGGTTGCCGAGCAGCAGCATGGCGCCGAGCAGCAGCTGCTCCATGCCCACCGCCACGATGGCCGAGGTGAGGAGGCGCCGGGTGAGGCGCCTGGCCTCGGGGGGGATGCGCAGCACCGGGCGCCACCGCAGGCCGATCCGCCAGGCAGGGATCAGCACCGACAGCGAGAGGGCGGCGACGCCCGCCGTCGTCCCCAGCCCGAGGATCCACCGGCCCGCCGTGGACACCTGACGGATGTTCTGGCGGTTGACGCCTTCGGTCGCGGCGTAGGCGAGGTACGAGGCCGTGACGACGACGCTCGAGACCAGCGGCGCCAGCGCCGGGCCGGCGAAGCGGTGGTGGGCGTGCAGCACGCCGGTGGTGACGAGCCCGATCCCGTAGAGCCACACCTGGGGGAGGAACAGCAGGAGGAAGAACCCGCCGAGGTCCCGCTCGGCGCTGCGGATCGCCGGGTCGCCGACCCCCGAGGTCAGGGCCGCCATGATGGGGCCGCGCAGCGCGATGCCGGCGAGGACCACCGGGGTCAGCAGGAGCAGGACCGTGTTGGCGAAGGCGCTCGCGCAGCGCTCCGCCTCCCCGGGATCGTCCCCGACGAGGGCGGCGCTGAGGGCGGGCACGAGCACGGCGGCGAGCGCCCCGCCCGCGAAGAGGTCGAACAGCAGGTTGGACATGAGGTTGGTGCTCGTGTAGGTGTTGCCGAGGTAGGTGAGCCCCAGGACCCCGGTGACGACGAGGGTCCGCACCAGCCCCATCCCCCGGCTCGCCGCGGTGAGCCCGGCGATGACCGCCGCCCCGCGCTCGGGCGGCGGAGCCTGCGGATCCGGGCCGAGGGGGGTGCCGGCGCGTACGGGGGCCCGCACGGGCGGTTTCACGAGAACCGGGAGTTGCCGGCCGGCACGACGCTGGACGCGCCGATGCGCAGCCGCCGGATCGAGGAGGCTTTCACGTTTGCTAAGCCTACGGCCTTCCGGCCCGATCTCGTGCCTGTGCCGTCAGATTCTTCCTCGGCGACCCCGGGCCGGGGAGGGCACCGGCGGCGCGGGGCGCCTGGGGAAAAGAAAACGCTGTTTGGCCGCGCTCTACGCGGTCAAACAGCAAAAAGGTTCTGGAATGGCGTTGTGGATTGGCGACCAGTGGCCTTCCACCGGCTCCCGGGGCTCCGCGCGCCTGGCCTCAGGCCTTCATCGTGGCGTCGGCGGCAGCGGCCACCGCGACCAGGTCCTCGGCGCCGGTGATGCTGATGCCGCCGGCGGCGTAGCGCCGGCGCTGCCGGACCTCGAGGTGGCGGGCCGCCCGGCTGAGCGGGACGTTGATGGCAAGGTACAGGACGGCGACCGCGATGTACGCCTGCAGGAGGTTGTTGCCGAACTCGCCGAGGATCTGGGCCTTGTGGAGCAGTTCGAGGTAGCCGACGGTGACGCCGAGCGTCGTGTCCTTCAGCAGGGTGACCGTCTGGCTGACGATGGTGGGGATCATGCGCCGGTAGGCCTGAGGGAGCACGACCAGCCGCATCGCCTGCCACGGTCGCAACCCGATGGAGAGTGCCGCCTCGGACTGGCCACGGTCGAGCGAGAGGATGCCGGCCCGGAAGATCTCGCCGAAGATCGCCGCGTTGTAGATGGCAAGGCCGCCGACCAGCGCCCAGTACGGCGAGAGGCTGATGCCGAGGTCGGGGAGCCCGAAGTACATGAAGATGATGAGGACCAGCAGGGGCAGGGAGCGGAAGAACTGGATGTAGGCCCCGGCGGCGAGCCGCACCGGCAGTCGCCGGGACAGCCGGCCCAGCGCGAGGAGCGTCCCTGCGGACACCGCCGCGATCAGCGCCAGGGCCGCCGCCCGCAGGGTGTTGACGACGCCGCCCAGCAGGAAGCGGATGGCAGCCGGTTTCGCCAGCAGCGACCACTTGGCCGGGTCGAGCTGGCCGCTGGCGGAGAACCGCCGGAGCGCGACGAGCAGGAGCCCGAGGAGCACCGCGGACGCCAGCGCCGACGCGACGACCGCCCTCCGCCTGCCGCGGGGACCGAGGGCGTCGCCGAGCACGATGCTCATCGCTTGATCGCCACCCGGTGTTCGAGGACGCTGAAGAGCCATCCCGCGCTGAGGGCGAGCGCCAGGTAGCAGATCACGATCCCGACCGAGACCCCGACGACCTGGGCGGTCTCGGTGATGAGGTGCTGGTACTGGAACGCGAGTTCCATGACCGCGATCGTGAGGGCCAGGGCCGTGTTCTTGATCAGGGCGATAAAGATGTTGCCGATCGGCGCCACGACCGCCCGCAGCGCCTGTGGCAGCACGACGAGGCGCATCGACTGCGCAAACGTCAGCCCGATGGCTCTCGCCGCCTCGGCCTGACCCTGCGCCACGGTGTTGACGCCGGAGCGGACGGCCTCGGCCACGAAGGCTCCCGTGTAGACGGCGAGCACGATCACGGCGGAGGGGAACGGGCGGTACTGGATGCCGATCTTCGGGAAGCCGAAGAAGAACAGGAACATCAGCACCAGCAACGGGATGTTGCGGATGGTCTCGACGTAGAGGGTCCCCGCGGCACGCAGCGGCGCCACGGGGCTCACCCGCATCGAGGCGATCAGGATGCCGATGGCCAGCGCCCCGGCGAAGCTCGCCAGGGTGAGGGCCAGCGTCAGGCGGAACCCCGTGGCGAAGTCCCCGAGGTGGTGGACCAGGACGCTCAAGCTACGTGGCGGTGGGGCTGACCGTGGGGGAAGGCGTCGCCGTCGAGGAGGCAGTCGCCGTCGACGAGGGGGTCACCGTGGACGACGCCGTCGAGGTCGGGACTGCCGGGCCCGAGGTGTACCGGTCCACCGGCGGCGGCGTGGGTGCCGTGACGCCCGCCGTGCCGACGGTCCGGTTGAAGGCCGCCGCCCACGACCCGTCGCGGTAGCTTGCCTCGAGCCGGTCGTTGATGAAACTGCGGAAGGCGTCGTCGCCCTTCTTGAGCCCGATGCCGTAGGGCTCGGTGGTGAAAGGGTTGCCGACGACCTTGAAGACGTCCTTGTTGTCCTTGACCAGGCCCAGCAGGATGACGTTGTCGGTGGTCACGGCCTGCACCCGCCCGTCCTTCAGGGCATCGGCGCACTTCGAGTAGACGTCGAAGGTGATGGAGAGGTCGGCCTGCGGGGCCTTCGCCTTCACGTTGGCCAGCGAGGTGGACCCCTGGACCGAGCAGACCTTCTTGCCGTTGAGGTCGGCCACGCTCTTGATGGAGTTGTCGTCCTTCTTCACCATGATGTCCTGGCCGGCGACGTAGTACGGGCCCGCGAAGTCGACGACCTTCTTGCGAGCGTCGTTGATGGTGTACGTCGCTGCGACGATGTCGACCTTGCCCTGCTGGATGGAGACCTCCCGCACGTTCGACGGGGTCTCGACGAAGTTGATGTGCTTGGCGGCGTCGTCGGCGGTCCCGCCGTAGATGCCCTGGGCGACGAGCTTGGCGATCTCGACGTCGAAGCCCTCGATGGCGCCGGTCAGCGGGTTCTTCAGCCCGAAGAGCGGCTGGTCGAACTTGGTTCCGACCGTCATCTTGCCGGCAGTGTGCAGGCGGGCCATCGTGGTGCCGGCGGCGAAGGTCGCGGCCGAGGTCGGTGCAGCGGTGGTCGTCGTTGTCTTGGAGCAGCCGGCCGCTGCCGCCAGTGCAAGCGCCAGTGCGGGGACGGCCAGCAGTCGGAATCGGCGTGCACGCATCGTGTCTCCTTCTCGGGGTCGCGTCGTGGGGACGCGGACGTCGGGGGGCCTCAATGGGCAAGGATCTTGGAAAGGAACTCCCGGGCTCGTTCGGTTGCGGGCGACGAGAAGAAGGTGCTGGGCTCCGCGGTCTCGACGATCCTGCCCCCGTCCATGAACACCACCCGGCGCGCGGCGGAGCGGGCGAACCCCATCTCGTGGGTGACCACGATCATGGTGGTGCCCTCCTGCGCGAGTTCGATCATGACATCGAGGACCTCCTTGATCATCTCGGGGTCGAGTGCGGACGTCGGTTCGTCGAAGAGCATGAGCTTGGGATCCATCGCGAGGGCCCGGGCGATCGCGGCCCGCTGCTGCTGCCCGCCGGACAGCTCAGCGGGGTACCGGTCGGCCTTGTTGCCGATGCCCACTCGTTCCAGCAGCGCGATGCCCCGCTGGGTCGCCTCGGCCTTCGGGACGCCCCGCACCCTGATGGGGCCGAGCGTGACGTTCTCGAGGATCGTCTTGTGGGCGAAGAGGTTGAAGGACTGGAAGACCATGCCGATGTCGGCCCGCAACCTGGCGAGGGCCCGGCCCTCCTGCGGCAGCGGTGTGCCGTCGACCAGGATCGTCCCGGCGTCGATCGTCTCGAGGCGGTTGATGCAGCGGCAGAGGGTGGACTTCCCGGAGCCGGAGGGCCCGATCAGGACCACCACCTCGCCCGCCGCAACCGTCAGGTCGATGTCCGCCAGGGCAAGGATGTCCCCGAAGGACTTCCTGACCCCCTGCATGACCACCAGTTGCCGATTGTCTTCCGCCGAATCCGCCGGATGAGGCGCCGCCACGGGACTGTTCTAACACAGGGCTCCCTCGCCGATGCCCGGGAACCGCTGGGGAAACGTGAAAGGGGCCGCGAAAGCCGGGACTGAGGGGGGGCGCCCGGATATCGTCGTGCCCATGGTCTTTCTGGCACTGACGGTCGGCGCGCTGGCGCTCGTCGTCGCCGCGCTCGTCGGCGCGTCGCTGCTCGCCACCCCGCCCCCGGCCCTGCTCCGGACCAACTTCCGCGGCAGGCAGATTCCTGTCGTCGGGGGCCTCGTCATCGTGTCGGGGCTGCTCGCCGGTGAGGTCGCCCTCGCACTGACGTACCTCCTGGACAGGGGGGGCCGCTCGGCCGTCACCTTCGCTTCACGCGACCACTGGGGCCTGCTCGTGGCGGCGCTGGGGTTCTTCGCCGTCGGCCTGCTCGACGACCTGGCAGGGAGCCGGCGCGCCCGGGGCTTCCGGGGTCACCTCCGGGCGATCGCCCGCGGCGAGCTCTCGACCGGCGCGATCAAGGCCCTCGGGGGAGCCGCGATCGGGCTGATCGTCGGCGCGCTCTGGGAGGCAAGCCTCGGCCCCGCGCTGCTCGACGCCGCCATCGTCGCCCTCTCGGCCAACGTCGTGAACCTGCTGGACCTGCGCCCCGGCCGGGCGGTCAAGGTCTTCCTCGTGGCCTGGGTCGTGCTCGCCGCGGCGACGTGGGGGAGCGCCTACGTCGTGCTCTCCCTGCCGGTCGCCGCCGCCACGGTCGCCTGGCTGGTGCCGGACCTCGGTGAGCGGGGGATGCTCGGCGACGTCGGCGCCAACCTCCTCGGGGCGGTCCTCGGGGCCGGGGTCGCCCTGTCGCTGACGGTTCGGGGCCGCCTCGTCGTGCTGGCGGCGCTCGTCGTCCTCACCGCCGCCTCCGAGCGCTGGTCGTTCTCGAAGGCGATCAACCGGGTGCCACCCCTTCGCTGGCTCGACCGTATCGGCCGGACCGCGGAACCCGGGTAAGTCCGGGGTAAGTCCGCATGCCCCGATCTGCCGGACTCGGAGGACCGAGTTCTGGACCTACGCTCGGGTACGTTACAGAACCGCGAACTTTCGGTGACCTGCACGACATTCCCGCTGGAAAGACCGGGAAGCGGCTTACACCGTGGTAATCTGACGCCCGGTGGCCAAGCACATCTTTGTGACAGGTGGGGTCGTCTCCAGTCTGGGGAAGGGCCTCACAGCCGCCTCTCTCGGTCGCCTGCTCAAGTCCCGTGGCCTTTCGGTGACGATGCAGAAGCTCGACCCCTATATCAACGTCGACCCGGGCACGATGAGCCCGTTCCAGCACGGCGAGGTCTTCGTCACCGACGACGGGGCGGAGACCGACCTCGACCTCGGCCACTACGAGCGCTTCATCGACGAGAACCTCCACCGGGACTCCAACGTGACGACGGGTGCCATCTACCAGAGCGTGATCGCCAAGGAGCGCCGCGGCGACTACCTGGGGGAGACCGTCCAGGTGATCCCGCACATCACCACCGAGATCAAGGAGCGCATCAAGCGGGTCGGCAGGGAGAGCCGTGCCGACGTCGTCATCACCGAGGTCGGCGGCACCGTCGGCGACATCGAGAGCCTGCCGTTCCTCGAGGCCATCCGCCAGCTCCGCGTCGACATCGGCCGTGACAACCTCTGCTACGTCCACGTCACCCTCGCCCCCTACATCGGGCCGGCGGGGGAGCTGAAGACCAAGCCCACCCAGCACTCGGTGCGGGAGCTGCGGTCGATCGGTATCCAGCCCGATGCCATCGTGCTGCGCTCCGACCGTCACATCTCGCAGGCGATGAAGCGCAAGATCGCCCTGCTGTGCGACGTGGAGATGCGGGCGATCGCGTCGGCCGCCGACACGGACAACATCTACGAGATCCCGCTGACCCTGCACGCCGAGGGCCTCGACAACTTCGTGCTCGATCACCTGCGGGTGGACGCCCCTGCGCCGGACCTGCAGGAGTGGCGGGAGTTCGTCGCTCGGATGGAGCAGCCGAAGTCGAAGGTCCGCATCGGGCTCATCGGCAAGTACGTGGACCTCCCCGACGCCTACCTCTCGGTCATCGAGGCCCTCAAGGCCGGCGGGTACGCGGCCGAGGCCGAGGTGGAGATCGTCTGGGTGTCCTCGGACGAGAACGGCCACGGCACCGCCCTCGACCGTTCCCGCAGCGGCATCGTGCCCGGCCATCTGTCCAACGGCGGCCTTGGCCTCGTCGCAGGCCTCGATGGCATCTGCGTGCCGGGTGGGTTCGGTATCAGGGGCATCGAAGGCAAGATCGAAGCCATCCGTATCGCTCGTGAGGAGGGGATCCCGTTCCTCGGGCTCTGCCTCGGTCTGCAGTGCGCCGTCATCGAGTACGCCCGCAACGTCGCCGGGCTTGACGGTGCCAACTCGTCGGAGTTCGACCAGGCGACACCGCACCCGGTCATCGACCTGCTGCCCGGCCAGGAGAGCGTGGACGACAAGGGTGGCACGATGCGCCTCGGCCTGTGGCCGGCGAAGCTGGCGGCGGGGTCGGCGGCCCACGAGCGCTACGGCGACGACGTCGTCTACGAGCGCCACCGTCACCGCTACGAGGTGAACCCCGCGTACCACCGGACGCTCGAGGCGATGGGCCTGCGGTTCTCCGGCATCTCGCCGGACGGCAGGCTGGCCGAGATCATCGAGCTTCCGGGCCATCCTTTCTTCATGGGCAGCCAGTTCCACCCGGAGTTCCGCTCCCGGCCGAACCGCCCCCACCCGTTGTTCGCAGGCTTCGTGAAGGCGGCGGTGGCCCGTGCCGAAGCACGAGAGCAGCGGGAGCCCGTCCGGACCTGACGGCTCGGCGTTGCTCACGTGTCCGGCAACCACGAGGTGATCGAGTCCCAGTCCCCCTACCGGGGCAGCTTCTTCTCGGTGCAGGTCGACCGGATCCGGCTGCCCAACGGCCGGGAGGCGACCCGTGAGATCGTCCGCCACCCGGGGGCCGCGGCGGTCGTTCCGCTCAAGGACGATGCCGTCCTTCTGGTCCGGCAGAACCGCCACGCGGTGGGCATGGACCTCCTCGAGATCCCGGCGGGCAAGCTCGATGTTCCCGGTGAGGACCCCGTCGACTGCGCGCGGCGCGAACTGAGGGAGGAGACCGGCTACGAGGCGGGCGTGCTCGAGTTGCTCGGTGTCTTCTACAGCTCGCCCGGCTTCACGGACGAGCGGTACCACCTCTACCTCGCCACCGGGCTGGAACAGGTCGGGCCGGCGCCGGAGCACGACGGCGGCGAGCCCATCTCCGCCGAGTGGCTCCGCCTCGATGCGGCCCTCAACGCCGTGACCACCGGCGAGATCGTCGACGCCAAGACCGCGCTCGGCCTCGCCCTCACCGTGCTCCGGGAGCAGCCGGGATCATCCGGCGCCTTGAGGGGCGCCTCGTGATCGTCGGCGTCCCCACCGAGGTCAAGGACCACGAGTACCGCGTGGCGCTGACGCCGCCGGGGGCACGGGAGCTGGTAGGAGCGGGTCACCGCGTGCTCATCCAGGCCGGGGCCGGCGAGGGCTCGGCGATCTCCGATGCCCAGTACCGGGGGGCGGGGGCCGAGATCGTGTCGCTCGAGGACGTGTGGTCAGGGGCCGAGCTGATCCTCAAGGTCAAGGAGCCGATCGCCTCGGAGTTCGACCTGCTGGACGGCGGGCCCGCCGACGGCTCGCCCCCGAGGATGCTGTTCACCTACCTCCACCTGGCGGCGAGCTACGACGTGACGGAGGCCCTCCTCAAGTCGGGGATGGCGGCCATCGCCTACGAGACGGTGCAGACCGCGGACGGCAAGCTCCCGCTGCTCGCGCCGATGAGCGAGGTTGCCGGGCGGATGGCACCCCAGGTGGGCGCGCGCCTGCTCGAGAAGGGCCACGGGGGCCGGGGGGTGCTGATGGGGGGCGTCTCCGGGGTCCATCCCGCCCGGGTCGTCGTCCTCGGCGCCGGCATGGCCGGAGCGAACGCGGCCTGGATCGCCCAGGGGATGGAGGCGGAGGTCACCATCCTCGATCGCAACATCGAGCGGCTCCGTCTCATCGACTCGATCCACAAGGGCCGCATCCTCACGCTCATGTCCAACAGGACCACGGTCGAGGAGTCCGTGGCCTCCGCCGACCTCGTGATCGGCGCGGTGCTCGTGCCGGGTGCGCTGGCACCCCACCTTGTCTCGGAGTCGATGATCGCTTCGATGCAGCCCGGCTCGGTCGTGGTCGATATCTCGATCGACCAGGGCGGCTGCATCGAGACCGCCCACATGACGACGCATTCCGACCCCACCTACGTTGTCCACGACGTCGTGCACTACTGCGTGGGCAACATGCCGGGAGCCGTGCCCAACACCTCGACCTACGCCCTGACCAACGCCACGCTGCCCTACGTCATGGAACTTGCGGAGCAGGGACTTGCGGCGGCCGTCGCACGGGACCGCGCCCTGGCACCCGGCGTCAACCTGTACCGAGGCCAGGTCGTGAGCGTCCCGGTGGCGGAGGCGCACCGCCTGCCGAGCGTGCCGCTGGCCACCGTTCTGCGGTAGGCGGCGCGTTTCTCGGACTTTATTTCGGCGCCTTGAGAGGCGTATTATCTCCTAATTGACTGCCTTGTGGAATGCCTGGGCCTCGGGCAGTGTGTTTTCGTACTATGCTCAATTTGCTGAAGGCTTCGCCGGGTGGGGGGTGGAGCACGACCTGCTGTTCGGTTGAGCGCCTGGCGACAAGGGAGGATCCTATGCCGTTCAGCGACGACGTACTGGCCCGTTCCCGGCAGCGCCTGGAATCTGAGCTCGTCGAGATCGAGAAGGAGCTCGCGGAGCTGGGCGCCGAGGCCGACGGCTCCATCCAGGTCTCCCTGGACGAGGGCTTCGCCGATGCTGCGCAGGCAACCTCCGAGCGGGCCAAGGTGCTCTCCTTCGTCGAGGGCCTGATCAAGCACCTGCGCGACGTCCAGTCGGCCCTCGGCCGCGTCGACCGGGGCTCGTACGGCCAGTGCGAGCGCTGCGGGAAGGACATCGCCCCGGAGCGGCTCGAAGCCGTTCCGACCGCCCGCCTCTGCATCTCCTGCGCGCAGAAGAGGCGCTGACCCCTCCCTCGGTCGACCCTGCTTCGCTCAGGCCTCGCGTCATCCTGCTGGTCCTCGACTCGGTGGGGGTGGGAGCCGCGCCGGACGCGGCTGCCTACGGCGACGAGGGCGCCGACACGTTGCGCCACGTCGACGAGGCAGCAGGGGGCCTGGGGCTCCCGCAGCTCGGCCGCCTTGGCATCGGCAACGTCGTCACGCTTGCCGGGACCCCGCCCGCACCCGTGCCACTCGGTGCCTTCGGCACCATGGCGGAGGTCTCCGCGGGCAAGGACTCCGTCACGGGCCACTGGGAGCTCGCCGGTGTGATCCTCGATCGCCCGTTCCCCACGTTCCCGCACGGCTTCCCGCCCGAGGTCATCGCTCGGTTCGAGCGCCTGATCGGCAGGGGGAGCCTCGGCAACGTCGTCGCCTCGGGCACCCAGATCCTCGAGTCGCTCGGCGAGGAGTCCGCCAGCTCGGGCAAGCCGATCGTCTACACCTCCGCGGACAGCGTCTTCCAGGTTGCGGCCCACGTCGATTCGGTCCCCGTTGCCCAGCTCCATGCCTGGTGCGCCGCGGCCCGGGCGATGCTCACCGGCGACCTCGAGGTGGGCCGGGTCATCGCGCGCCCCTTCGCCGGCTCGGTCGGTCGGTTCGTCCGCACGGGGGACCGCAAGGACTTCGCCGTCCTCCCGCCGGCCCCGACCGTGCTCGACGCCGCCCGAGCTGCCGGGCTTCCGACGACCGCGGTCGGCAAGGTCGGCGACCTGTTCTCGGGGCGGGGGATCGTGCGCAACCTCCCGGCCAAGGGCAACGAGGCCTGCCTCGCCGTCCTTGCCTCCGTCGTCGACGAGGAGCCGGATCCCCGGGGCAGCCTCGTGTTCGCCAACCTCGTCGACTTCGACACGCTCTACGGGCACCGCAACGACCCGGCGGGGTATGCAAAGGCGCTCCAAGACTTCGACGGAGCGCTCGCCGGGCTGCTCGAGGCCCTTCGGCCTGGCGACGTGCTGATGGTGACCGCCGATCACGGCAACGACCCGACCACCCCGTCGACGGATCATTCCCGGGAGCTCGTCCCCATCCTCGCCGTCGGGCACCGGGTTCCGGCGGGCCTCGACCTCGGCCGGCGGCAGACCTTCGCCGACGTCGCCGCCACCATCGCTCGCCTGCTCGCCCTCGAGCCGCCCCCGACGGGGACGGCCTTCCTCTGACGGGCCTCTGCTGGGTCTGCTGGTTTTCCGGCTCTTGCTTTTGCGGGGTGTGCGTCCTAAGATGCGGCACCAAAACTATTTGTAGACAAACACTTTTGTGGACCAGGAGTCTTCCGTGCGGTGGGACGACGAGGTGGGGCACAACGAAGGGGGCGCCCTCGAGGACCAGCAGCTGTTCCTGCCGGACACCTCCCCGCCGCCTCCGGCGCCGGCAGCGGTCGCACCGCCGAGCCGGACCACCTCCGGCCACGTTGCGGCGGCCCCCCCCGAGCAGGCTCCGGCTTGCGAGGTCGAGGTCGTCGTCGAGGTCCTCCCGGAACCGCTCGAGGTGCTGGCCGAGGACCCGGTGGTCGAGACGCCGCCGGCGGTGCATCCGCAGGCGCCCCCGCTCGACCTGCCCACCGGCAGGGTCGTCGCCGTCGTCAACCAGAAGGGGGGCGTCGGCAAGACCACCTCGACGATCAACCTGGGCGCGGCGCTCGCCATCGAGGGCGCCAGGGTCCTCCTGGTCGACTTCGACCCGCAGGGCGCGCTCTCCGTCGGGCTCGGGCTCAACCCCAACGCGTTGGACCTGACCGTCTACAACCTGCTCCTCGACGCTTCGGTTACCTTCGACGAGGTGGTCCAGCACTGCAGGATCGATGGTCTCGACCTGATTCCCTCGAATATCGATCTTGCGGGGGCCGAGATCATGCTCGTCTCCGAGGTCGCCCGCGAGCAGTCCCTCAAGCGGGCGCTCGCCGGGGCGAAGGGCCGCTACAACTACATCCTGATCGACTGTCCGCCCTCGCTCGGGCTGCTGACCGTCAACGCCCTGACGGCCGCACAGGCGGTGCTGATCCCGCTTGAGTGCGAGTACTTCGCCCTCCGGGGAATGGCCCTGCTGATGGACACGGTCACGAAGATCCAGGAGCGGATCAACCCCGAGCTCGAGATCGCGGGCATCCTCGCCACGATGCTCGACGCCCGCACGATCCACGGGCGGGAAGTGCTCAGCCGTGTGACCGATGCGTTCGGCGACAAGCTCTTCAAGACCATCATTCACAAGACCATCAAATTCGCCGAGGCCCCCGTGGCCGGTGAACCGATCGTCACGTACGCGCCCAAGTCGGGCGGGGCACGGGAATATCGGGAACTCGCAAGGGAGGTGATGTCCCGATGACCCGTCGTGCCAGCCTTCCCGGCGTCGACGAGCTGTTCCGCAGCCAGAAGGAAAAGCCGGAGGAGCCCCAAGTCGCCGAGGCCCCAAGTCTACAAGTCGCCAAGGATCCAGAGCCACCGTCGGAGCCGGAGCCAGATCCAGGGGGCACGCTCGAAGACGTCCGGATCTTCGAGGAGGTGAACCGTCGCTCGCAGCCCCCGCAGGCGCCGGCGCCTGCGGTGCCGCCAGTGGCAGCGGCGCCGGTGGACGATGACGACCCTCCTGCCGAGGGCGACGGCGGACGCCGCCCCCGCCATGACGAGAAGGTCACCTTCTACTGCACCGCCTCCGACCTGACCCGCATCGAACGGGCGCGACTCGCCCTTCGGGCCGAGCACAAGCTCGCCTCGGACAGGGGGAGGATCGTGAGAGCCGCCCTCGCCGAGATCCTGGACGATTTCGAATCGAACGGATCGTCGTCGGCACTCGTTCGCCGCCTCCGGCACGACCGACCGTCGTAAGGCGCTGGGAAAGGCCTTCGGTGGGCTTAAGGCTGGCAAATGGTGGAGACTCTAAACGTCAACTAGAGGTCGATGTGACCACGTAAAGGTTCAGTTGACCTTTAGAAGTAGAAGGAACTGGCCGATATTTGATGGTGGGACCGGGTCCCGAGCTGCCGGGTCGACCTCTTCTCCTTCGTGGTTACGGCTGAAAAGTCTCCAAGTGAATTTGTCGACGAGTCGTGAAGGTGGTTCGACCCTATATCGGCCAGTCGGTAGATCGTCTTGGCGCTGAGAAGACTACCTGACACGGCGCCGAGTTGCCAGGGCGACTTCGAGATTTTCTTGCACGGGCTGGCGGACTTGGTACCAAGGCCACACGGACGCAAGTAGATGTATCGATAAGTCGAATCTCCGGTTGGCATGGGGTGGGGATGCCAGCCCCCTGCTCCTCAAAGAGAGCGTATTTCTGGATCTCCTCGGTGCTCCCATAGAGATGTGGGCGGGGTACGCACACCGCTGACGCACACCGAGCCGAAAGAGGATCCACGATGCCAAGCCTCGGCGCCCAAACTGCTGATGCCCCGCAGATCCTCGGTCTCGCACGTTCGGCCATTCGATCCGCCCCGGGGTTGGCATTGCCCGGGAGGGCGCCGCTGAAGGCCCCCGTCGCGCCCGGCACCGCGCACGCATGGCCCCTGCTCGGCCGGGAGGCGGAACTGGTCCACCTCATGGAGGCGATCGCCGGGGGGCGGCCCGGGATCGTCCTTGCTGGCGCGCCGGGGGTCGGGAAGACCCGCCTGGCCCGCGAGGCCCTGGTCCGTGCCGAGGCCGCGGGGTCCGCGACCATGTGGGTCGTCGCCACCCGGGCGGGCGCTTCGATCCCCCTGGGCCCCTTCGCCCACCTTGTTCCCGAGACCCTTCCCCCGTCGACCAGCCGGCTGGAGCTGCTGCTCCGGATCGCCGATGAGCTCTCCAGCCGGGCCGGAGGCCGCCGGGTCGTCGTCGGCATCGACGACGCCGACCTGCTCGACGACGCCTCGGCGGCGCTCGTCCATCAGCTTGCCTCCAGCGCGGAGTTCTTCCTCCTCGCCACGGTGAGAGCCGGTGGAGCGGCCCCTGACTCGGTCACTGCGCTCTGGAAGGACGGTCTCGTCGAACGCCTCGAGTTGCCGGCGCTCTCGGAGGACCGCGTCGGTGAGGTCGTGTCCCGGGCCCTCGGGGGGCAGGTGGACGGGCCGACCCTCGCCCGGCTGTGGGGGGCCAGCAGGGGCAACGTGCTGTTCCTCCGGGAGCTGCTGCTGGCCGGTCAGGAGAGCAACGCCCTCCGGCAACGGGGTGGCGTGTGGAGCTGGACGGGCCCGATGGTCGTCAGCCCCAGGCTGCAGGAGGTGCTCGATGCCCGGCTGGGAAGCCTCCAGCCCGACCAGGTTGCCCTCATGGAGGTCCTCGCCTTTGCGGAGCCGGCCTCGGTCAGTTTTCTCGAGTCCCTCTTCTCCCCCTCCACGCTCCAATCGGCCGAGCGCCAGGGGGTGGTGACCGTGGAGAAGGACGGCCGCCGCCTTGCCGTCCGCCTGGCCCATCCCCTCTATGGGGAATCGGTGCGCGCCCGCTGTGGGGTTCTTCGAGCACGGGACATCCAGCGCCAGCTCGCCGCCGCGCTCGAGGCAACGGGGGCACGCCGGCGAGACGATCCGCTCCGGATGGCCACCGCCCGCCTGGAAGGAGGAGGGGGCGGGTCTCCGCAGCTGCTGATAGCGGGAGCACGCCGGGTGTTCGCCTCCTTCGACCACGTCCTTGCGGAGCGCCTGGCGCGGGCAGCCACCGATGCCGGGGGAGGCGTCCCCGCCCGCCACCTGCTCGCGCTGTCGCTGTTCGGGCAGGGCAAAGACAGCCAGGACGTCCTTGCCGGGATCGAGCAGCTCCAGGCGACCGATGCGGAGTGGGCGATGACGGCCGAGCTCGGAGCCCTGGGACTGCTGTGGGTCGGTGAGGGCCGGCCCGCGGAAGCGGAGGCCATGCTCCTGCGTGCCGAGAGCAGGGTCACGGATCCTGGACTGCGCGATGAGCTGAGAGCCGTGAGGGCAACCGTCCTTTACTTCTCGGGTCAACCGGCAACCGCGATGGCCATCGCCTCCGATATCCTCGAGCGGCCCTCCGCGAGCGAGCGGGCCTGCGTGGCGGCCGCCATGGTCGCCGTCCCCTGCCTGGGGGGAGCTGGCCGCGGGGATGAGGCGGTCGCCATCGCCGAGCGCTGGACCGAGACGGCGGGTCGGATCCCGAACGCGCTCTTGTCCGTGCCCGGCTGGCTGCTGCGGTGGCTCCCCCTCGGAAAGTGCTCGGCCCTGGTCATGGAGGGACGCCTGCACGAGGCGGAGGCCCTGGCCAAGGAGGAATATCAAGCGTATTTGGCCAAGCACGTCCGCGAGGGCACGGCCGTGTCCGCGCTCCAATTGGGGCTGGTCGCACTGGCACGTGGCCAGGTGAAGACCGCAGGCCAATGGCTCCGCGAGGCGGCTGCGCTGTTTCGTGCGCCGACTGCCCCCAACTTCCTCTCGGTCTGTCTCGCCTCGCTCGCCAGCGCCGAGGCCCTGGCCGGGGATCTTGCGGCGGCGGATGCGGCGCTCGCCGAAGCCGAGGAGGCCCTCACCCCCGGCATGGCGGTGTTCGAGCCTGCCCTCGAGATGAGCCGGGCCTGGATCGTCGCCAGCCGTGGCGAGGTGTCCAGGGCCCGGGCCCTCGCGCTCCGGGTGGCCGACCGAGCCGAAGGCAGCGGGCAGGGCGCGATTGCGGTTGCGGCCCTCCATGACGTCGCTCGGCTGGGGGACGCCCCAACGGTTGCTTCCCGGCTCCGGCGCCTCGCCGCGGTCGTCGAGGGGCCGCTGGCTGCGGCCTGCGCCGCCCATGTCGAAGCCCTTGCCGCCCATGACGGCCCCCGCCTCGCCGCCGCCGCCGCCTCCTTCGCCGAGCTCGGCGCCGAGCTGCTGGCCGCCGAGGCGGCGGCGGAGGCGGCGGCGGCCTTCCGGCTTGTGGGCCGGAAGGCGAGCATGCTGGCATCGAGCGCCCGGTCCCGCGTCTTCCTGGAGGGGTGCGAGGGCGCCCGCACCCCGGCGCTGTCGGGTCTCGGCCCGCAGACCCTCACGCCCCGAGAGCAGGAGGTGGCCACGCTCGCCTGTACCGGGATGCGGAGTGCCGCGATTGCCGAGCGCCTCGTGCTCTCGACGCGCACCGTGGAGACGCACCTGCGCCGCGCCTACGGCAAGCTCGGCGTCTCCAGCCGGCCCGAGCTGCGCTCGGTTCTGGGCTCCGCGCCCGCCACGCGCTGACCCAAGACCCGCTCCTCCCACAGACCCCGAGGCCTTCTATGCGGGCCCGGTACTCCCGAACGTGTCCTCAGCCCGAAGGTGAAGGCAGGAAGCCTCGACTCTCACTGGAGAGCGGGGCAACCTGGCGGGCTCCTACCAGTCGGCCGGGCGCACCCCCGAGGCGATCGCGATCGGAGAGCAGGTCCTCGCCGAGCGCGATCGCATTCTCGGTCCCGACCAGCCCGACACGCTCATGACGCGGAACAAACTGCCGACCTTCCGCGACAGCGACTAAATCGCGCGGCAAACCGCATGTCACGGCCGCGGCCGAGCGGGCACCTCCTTTTGCGGCTGTGACAGGGACCCGAGCACTAGGCCGTCTTCGGGGCACAGAGCCGCCAGCGCCTGCTCGGCCTCCCCGTTGACTTCCTCTCCGACGGTCGCCAGGTCGTCGGCCCCGGCTCGGTGCATCCCAACGGGAGCACCTCTACACCGAGCTCGACCCCGCCGTCGCCGTGGCGGCCCTGCTGGATCCCGGCCGGTTCCTGCAGGCCCTGGCCGGCGCCGGCTCGGCGGGGGAGCGCGACCGCGACGGGGGAGCGGGGCCGCAGGAACCTCCCAAGCGACGCCTGGTGGTCCCGCGCCACGTTCTTGCCGCCACCGCTCTCGGGCGAGCCGTCGATGCGATCGCCGGCCCGGGGGGAGGGACGCCGGAACGGCACCCTGAACCGGGTCGTGTATTTCCTGGGGCCCCTACATGGCCACCGGCCTCCTGGAGCGCCCCAGCATCGAGGAGGGCTGGGGCGAAGCGGCGCTGGGCGCGGACCTGGACGCACGCGAGGTATCCGCGACGCTGCGCAGCGCCTGCGGGGACGGGATCCGCGACTCCGCACCGGCCAGTGGCCACGACGTCGTAGCCGATCCCTCGTGCACCGGCGTGGCGCTCAGCCCGCCGCGGTCGATGACCCGAGCGACCCGCCGCCGCTACCAGCCGCTGCAGGCCTGGGAGCCGTCCGAGCTCAGCCCGGCGCTGGCCTGCATCTGGCGCACCTTCCGGGCCTCGTCGTGGAGCTGGCACGGCGCCGCCCTCGACCGGGCGATCTTCGAGCACCTGCTCGGGGTGGCGCAGGCTGGGGGCAGCTCCCTGCAGGTCGAGGCACCCCTGCGCTATCTCTCGGGGGTCACGGGGCGCCACACCAAGTACGTCGCAGACGCCCTGAGGCGTCCAGGAGCACCGGCGGCTCGCCCTGGCACGCCAAGGGGGGGCCGACGGGACAAGGCAGCGTACGGGCACCGAGCGCCTTCCACCTGCGCATCCCCTCCCATCTGGCCGTCCCTGCGCCCGAGTACGCTCGTCCGCCCCGCGCGCACCAACTAAAGAAACTTTCCATTGGTGGTTCTAGGCAGTTTCATGCCTCGGATTATGGGGGTTTCCGCCTCGGATCCTTCCCCACCCCACCACCCCACCTGCCTCGCCCGGTGTCACCCCCGGCGGCAGCGCGTGGGCAGTGGGGTGGGGGGTGGTGGCCCGAGGGGATCTGCCGTGAGGAAGAACTGGTCCAGGAACGCCTTGGTGGTGATGACCTTGAGATCTGGGCCTTGGCAACGGAGATGCCTGTGGCGGCGGGGAAGGAGGCTCCGCGCTCAGGACGTGGGCGAGCTACGCGGTGCGGGTCCGGACGGGACCAGAAAAAATCGCGCCGGCCGCATCTGCATCATAGGTCACCGGCGGGCTACGGGGCTGGCGGTCGTAGCCTGCGGGGCCCCGGCGACGAGGACCTGGCAGCCGCCCTGGAGGCCATCCGGATGGCGGGTCTCGAGCCGGAGGTGTGCTCGTGGTGAAGGGGTCAGGCGCGAGTTTCCCATGGACCTTCGGCTTCGGCGTGGCCCCGTCAGAATTGACTGAGAGGTTTGATGGTCTCGACAGGAGTAGGTCGTGGATGACGGGAGGGAGTCAGGCACCCAGCCGCTAACGCCCGAAGCCAGGTTGGGTGCCGCACTGCGAGGTGCCCGCGAAAGCCGCGATATTTCGCTCAGGGCCCTGGCGAGGAGACTTTACCGGGCTCACAGCAATCTCGTCGAGTACGAGCGGGGCCACCGCCTCGCCCCTCTCGACATAGTGCAAGCCTACGAGAGAGAGCTGGGCGTAGACCCGGGGACGCTCGTCGCCCTGTATGAGAAGGCTCGCGTCGAGCTCTACGGAGAGGACCTATCCCGCCGCCCGAGGGCGAACCATCCTTCCCTCAACGAGGCGCTCGGGGGGCGTGTCAACATGGGCGCCGCCATGGGACGGCCGATGGAACCGGCGCTGCACGGCTTGAGGGTGTTGCTGCCGGAACCCGTGGCGTCGTTCACGGGGCGGAGTGAGGAGCTGCGCTGGCTTGCCCGGGCCAGGGCTGGGCCGGTAGTCGTGACCCAGGCACTGGCCGGCCTCGGCGGGGTGGGCAAGACGGCGCTGGCCCTTGAGTACGCGCACCGCTGCTACTACATCGAGCATTCCGTTGATCTAGCCTGGTGGTTTGTGGCCGCCGACCGCCTGTCCCTTAGCGCTGCGATGGCGCGTGTGTATGAACAACTGACCGGAGATCCCGTTGAACACCTGACCGGAGGTCCCGCCGGGGAGGACAGCCTTCTGGCAGCGGGGGGCCTGCGGAACTGGCTGGAGGGCTGCTCCTACCGGTGGCTGGTCGTCTTCGACAACGCCGATGTGCCCGGTGTGCTCGATGGGCTCGTTCCTCATGCCGGAGCGGGTCAGGTGCTCATCACCTCCAGGCTGGCGGACTGGTCGCTCCTGGGAGCTACCGTCCGGCGCTTGGACGTCCTGCCCGCCGATGACTCCGTGGCGCTTCTCCGCAAGATCACCGGGCGATACGACGAGAACGGAGCCCGCATCCTCGCCCAGGAACTCGACGGGCTGGCGGTGGCGCTGCAGCAGGCCGGGGCGTTTGTCCGCAAGACCGGCTGGGACTACCGACGCTACCTGGCGATGCTTCGGAGCCGACCGCTCGGCATCCACAGCGAGGACCTCGCCGGTGCCGGCACGACGATCGCCAAGGTCTGGGAGAGCTCCCTCGAGCAGGTGACCAGCAGGGGACCCTACGGGACTCTCGCCGGCGAGGTGCTGGGGATCCTCGCCTACTTCGCCGCCGAGGACATCCCTCGCTTCCTGTTTGAACCACCCGCGATCGACGGCGAGGCCGGACTCGGCGGCGGGGACCCGCTCGCAGTCGACCTCGCCCTCGTCGGGCTGGCGGATTACTCACTCATCAACCTTGAAGCAGACGCAATCGGTCTGCACCGCCTCGTGCAGCACTTCACCCGCGCGCGCCTCGAGGGCTCAGATGGCGTCACGGACTGCGTTGCGACCGCAATCCGCCTGCTGTGGCGTGTGCTCGCCGAGCCGGACCCGACGACGCCTTCTCCACCTGCACGCTGGCCATCCGAGCAGTGGAGGGTGGATCTGGTGGGACGACTGCTCTCACACGTCACGGAGGCGACCAGCCATGGTGCTCGCCTCTCAGCCTGCCCGGAGGAGACCGTCTGGGTGCTCAACACCACTGCGAGGGACCGTCTGCAGATCGGTCAGCTGGACATAGCGCGCCCCCTTGTCGATCGTGCCCTGCGAACCGCGAGGGCAAGCCTCGGCCCCGACCATCCCCACACGCTGGAGAGCCGTCACCTCCTGGCGTGGTCGATGGGGGAGGCCGGTAGAGTGAACGAAGCCGTGGCCCTGCTCCATACGCTCCTCCATGACTGCCTACAGGTACTCGGCCCCGATCATCCCAGCACACTGTGGACGCGCCATAACCTGGCCGTCTACGTGGGGGCGAGCGGCAGAGTTGAGGACGGGGTGACCCAGTTTCAGGCCCTGCTTGAGGACCGCCTACGGATGCTCGGTGCCGATCACCCAGACACCCTGTGGACTCGCCATGCCCTTGCCCGTTCTCTCGGGGAGAGTGGTAGGTTCGACGAGGCGGTCGCCCAGTTCCGCCGCCTGGTTGAGGACGCACTTCGGGTGCTCGGCCCCGACCATCCCCACACGCTGACAATGCGCCACAACCTGGCTCGTTTCTTGGGCGAGGGGGGCGGCGCGGAAGAAGCCGTTGCCCAACTTCAGGCCGTGCTGGAGGATCGCCGCCGAGTGCTCGGTGCCGACCATCCCTCCACACTGGCGACCCGCCACAACCTGGGCCGTTTCCTGGGCGAGGGAGGGAGAGCACAGGAGGGCCTGGACCAGCTCCGCGTCTTGCTTGAGGACCGCCGTCGGGTGATCGGCCCCGATCACCCCGAAACCTTGTGGACTCGCCACGACCTGGCGCTCCGCTTGGCGGAGGTTGGCAGGAACGACGAGGCCATTGCGCAGCTGCAGGCCGTGCTCACGGACCGCCTCCGGCTCCTCGGGCCCGACCACCCCCACACGCTGTTGACCCGCAACACCGTGGCTTCCCTAACGGCTGAGGCGGGGAGGATGGATCAGGCGATTGCGCAGTTGCAGTCCCTGCTAGAGGACTACCTTCGGGTGCTCGGCCCGGACCATCGCGACACGCTAAAGACCAGGAACGACCTCGCCC
>DASXNO010000029.1:0-29072 GCA_036495025.1 Actinomycetota bacterium
TCAGGCGGCGGGCCAAACCCGGGTCAAGGCGCCGGGCCACTCCGCACCTCCCGCGACGGACTCCCCGAGCGTCGAGCTCGTTGACGCTGCCGCAGTGCTCGGCGGCCGGACGGTGTGGTCAGGCGTGAACCTGACCGTCGAGCCGGGGGAGCTCGTGGCGGTCATCGGACCCAACGGGGCGGGCAAGTCCACCCTCGTCAAGGTGCTGCTGGGCGTGCTGGCGTTGGGCGCAGGAACGGCCCGGGTCCTGGGCCGATCTCCCGGCGAGGCGAACGACCGCATCGGCTACCTCCCACAGCGCCGCAGCTTCGATCCCGGACTGCCGGTCCGGGGCATCGACGTCGTCCGTCTCGGCCTCGACGGTGACCGGTGGGGGATCCCACTCCCGGGCCTCAGCCGGATCAGCCGGCGGCGGCGCGAGAACGACGCCCGCGTGGACGAGGTGATCAGGCTGGTCGGCGCCACGAGCTACGCCCGGCGGCCCGTGGGACAGGTCTCGGGCGGGGAGGAGCAGCGGCTCCTCATAGCCCAGGCCCTGGTGCGAAGGCCGGAACTCATGCTGCTCGACGAGCCACTCGACAGCCTGGACCTACCCAACCAGGCCTCGGTGGCCGCCCTGATCTCGAAGATCTGCCACGAGAGCGGGGTCACGGTGATGCTCGTGGCCCACGACGTGAACCCCATCATGTCCTCCCTCGACCGGGTGGTGTACGTCGCCGGGGGCGGGGCCGTCGTCGGCACTCCGGAGCAGGTGTTCCGCACCGATATCCTCTCCCGCCTGTACGACACCCCGGTCGAGGTGCTCACCACCTCCGACGGGCGCCTGGTGATCGTCGGCCACCCCGAGGCCTCCGGCCGGCGCACCGAGGTCCACAGCCTTTGATGCTCATCCGGGCCCTTGCGGGGGCCCCCGGGTCCACTTGATTCCTGCCCACTGGGCGGCGCAGGGATCCGGTGTGCCCCTGACCTGGAACCTCGTCCAGGACATCCGCCAGCTCTTCGAGTTCCATTTCATGGTCAACGCCTTCCGGGCGGGTACGGTCGTGGCCGTTGCCGCCGGGCTCCTGGGCTGGTTCATGGTGCTGCGGGAGCAGAGCTTCGCCGGCCACACGCTGGCCGTGGCGGGCTTCCCCGGAGCCGCCGGCGCAACGCTCATCGGGGTGAATCCGGCCTGGGGGTTCTTCGCCTTCTGCGGCGCCGGGGCGGCGATCATCGCCGCCGTCCCGAGAGCCCGGGCCGGCGGCGAGGGGGCCGGCTTCAGCGAGGAATCGGCGGCGATCGGCACGGTGCAGGCCCTCGCGCTTGCCTGTGGCTTCCTGTTCGTCAGCCTCTACCATGGCTTCCTCAACGGGATCAACGCCCTGCTCTTCGGGACGTTCCTTGGGATCACGGATGCGCAGGTCTGGGTCCTCGTGGCGGTGGCCGCCGTCATCCTGGTGGCGCTCGCGATCGGGGGCCGGCCACTCCTCTTCGCCTCGGCGGATCCCGACGTGGCCGCGGCCCGCGGGGTACCCGTCACCGCCCTCGGTGCGGCCTTCCTCCTGCTGCTGGGCTTTGCCGCCGCGGAGGCCAGCCAGATCACCGGGTCGCTGCTGGTCTTCGCCCTGCTGGTCATCCCGGGAGCCACCGCGCAGCGGCTCTCGAGCCGGCCGGCGGTGAGCATCCCGCTGAGTGTCGCCATCGCGCTTGGCGTGACGTGGCTCGGCCTCGCCGCCGCCTACTACTCCGACTATCCGATCGGCTTCTTCGTGACCACCTTCGGGTTCGCCGCCTTCGCCCTGGCAAGGTTCGCCCCGAGGATCCGGCTCAGGGCCGCCGCCGTGATCACGCCGGGAGCCCTGAGGGGACAGCGGGCATGAACCCCCTGGCGGGCATCGTCCACATGCTGTCGCACCCCTTCGTCCGCTACGCCTTCCTCGCGGGCTCGGCCGTGGCAGCCGCCGCGGGACTCACGGGCTATTTCCTCGTGCTTCGTTCGCAGGTGTTCACCGCCGACGCCCTGTCGCATGTGGCATTCGCGGGAGCCATGGCGGCCCTGGCCTTCGGCGCCGATCCCCGCCTGGGCCTGTTCGTCGCCACGGTTGGCGTCGCCGTCGGGATGGGGGTGCTCGGCCGCCGGGGCAGGCCGGACGACGTGGTGGTCGGCAGCGTCTTCGCCTGGATCCTCGGGCTGGGGGTGCTGTTCCTGACGCTCTACACCCGAACCGGCTCCACGGCCAACAGCACGGCGAGCGTGACGGTGCTCTTCGGGTCGGTGTTCGGCCTGAGCCGCAGCCACGCCCTCGAGGCCGCGGCGATCAGCGCCGGCATCGTCGTGATCCTCCTGCTCATGGCACGGCCGCTGCTGTTCTCGTCCATCGACGGGGCGGTCGCCCGCGCCCGCGGCGTGCCGGTGACGGCCCTCGGGCTGGCATTCCTCGCCCTCGCCGGCGTCACGGCCGCCGAGGCGACGGAGGTGGTAGGCGCCCTCCTCCTGCTGGGCCTGGTCGCCGCCCCGGCGGGGGCCGCGCAACGCCTGACGGCGCGTCCGTACCGAGCCATGTGGCTCTCGGCGGTGCTTGCGCTCGGCGCCATGTGGGCAGGCCTGACGCTGAGCTACGCGGTGCCGACACTGCCCCCGAGCTTTGCCATCATCGCCGCAGCCTCGGCCATCTATCTCCTCGCGGCGCTCGTCCCGGCGCTCCGGGCCGCTCGACGAAGGGGGGGCCGGGTGACAGCGGCCGCTACGCCGCTGCCCGCACCGTGATGTAGTTCTTGACCGAGGTCACCCCCGGCGCCGCCCAGGCAGCCTTCTCGGCCTCGTGGCGCTCCGCCCACGATCGGACCGTCCCCCGCAGGACGATCTCGCTGCCCTGCACCTCGACCTGGATGTTCTCGGCATCGACCGCGGCCATGCGCTTGAGGGCCTCGTCGATCTGCTGCTTGACCGATTTCTTGACCTCCTCGGCCTCGACCTTGGGCTTGATCGTGATGAGATTGATCACACCCTTGACGCCGGGGATGTACCGCACCGCCTTCTCGGCGGCCCGGCGCTGGAAGTCGTAGTTCACTTCGCCGGTCAACGTGATGTAGCCGTTCTCCACCTTGGGGATCACCTTGCCCGGGGGGACCATGAGGTTCCAGCGGAGGGCGTCGGCGGCCTCGCGGGCGATGTCCGTGTCGCTGTAGTCGCCGACGATCTTGACCTCGATCCTGTTGACGATGCCCCGAACGCCCTCGACCCGCTCGACCGCTCGCTCCGCGTTCCACTTCTCGGCGAACGTCGACACCTCGCCGGTCAGCGTGACGATGCCGTCCTCGACGGCGACGCCGATCTTCCGGGCGTCGATGCTCGGGTCGTACTCGAGCTCGGCCAGCACGTCGCGTCGCAGCGTCTCGTCGTCTTTCATCGCCACTCCTTTTCTCGTGCGTTGCCTCGCGCGCCATCTCGGCAGCGGACCGAGACTCGCGCCCTCCCACGGTCCGTCACATCACGAACTCGCGTGGTCCTCTCGCGTGGTCCTGGGCGTGGCGCTACGGCTGGCGGACCGCCTGGATCTCCGCCTGCACCTGCACCTCTGCGCTGACCACCACCCCGCCTGTCTCCAGCGCCTGGTTCCAGGTGAGACCCCAGCGAGTTCGGTCGATCTCGCTCTCGGCCGTGAGGACCAACCGCTCGTTGCCCTGGAGATCGGTGGCGAGGCCCCGGTACTCGCACTCCACCACCACCGGGTGGGTCGAGCCCCGCATGGTCAGGTCGCCGCCGGACTGGAACCTTCCCCGGCCGGTCTTGCTCAGGAACGTTGTCCTGAACTCGATCGTCGGGTAGCGCTTCACGTCCAGGAAATCGGCGGAGCGGAGGTGCTCGTCGCGGTCGGGTTCCCCGGTGTCGATGCTGGCGGCGTCGATGGTGACCTCGGCCCACGACTGCATCGGGTCCTCGGCCACGTGCACCAGGCCGCCGAAGGACGTGAAGCGGCCCCGCACCTTGGCGATGACCAGATGGCGCACGACGGCCTCGATCGAGGAATGAGCGGGGTCGACGGCCAGGACGCCGGGCGCCGGGATCGGGAGGCCGTCGACGGTTCTTCGCTCGGTTCCGGTCCTCACGCAGGTTCCTCCGTTCGCTCTCGCTCGCTTGGTTGATCTGGTCTTCAGCATCGGGGAGCCACGCCCCGCAGGCTTCCCGCGTGCGCGTAGACCCGAGGAATTCACATCTCGTTCTCATTGGCGTCGCAGCAACGACAGGTCTCCTCGTTAGGGTCCGGTTCTGCAGACCCGAACCGAACCACCCAACCGACCAGGAGGGAACGCATGAGGAGATGCTCGTTCCGGTCAGGCGCCCGAAGGATGAGCGCCGTCCTGGCTGCCGCGACCTTCGCCACGGCAGTCGGGTTTCCGCCGGCGAATGCCCAGTCCGCCACGACGACGACGGCATCGCCGACGTGCTCGCTCGGCAACGGCGTCCAGCACGTCGTGCAGATCACGTTCGACAACGTGCACTTCTTCCGGGACAACCCGAACGTCCCGTCCGACCTGGAGCAGATGCCGCACCTGCTCAACTTCATCGAGAACAACGGCACGATGCTCTCGAACAACCACACGCCGCTGATCGCCCACACCGCCAACGACAGCCTGACGAACTACACGGGCATGTACGGCGACCGCCACGGCACGGGGATCAGCAACTCGTACGGGTACTACAACCCGACCGGGACCGCGCAGATCGCGAACTCCTTCGTCTACTGGACCGATCCGATCATCGACGGATCCACCTCCACCCCCAGCACGACCGACCACAACCCGACGATGATCTACTCGGCCCAGGTGCCGGCGAAGGCAGTCCCGAGCACCGCCACGGGCGTCGCGGCCGCCGCCCCGGCGCCGTGGGTTCCCTTCACCCGCGATGGCTGCAACGTCGGCGATGTGTCCACCGCCAACATGGTGCTCGAGAACACCGGCGACATCCCGCAGGTGTTCGGTCCGACCTCTCCCGAGGCGGCCCAGCTTGCGGCCGACCCCAACTCGTTCAAGGACCAGGAGACCAACGACTACATCGGGCTCAGCCTGCACTGCGGAGCTGGCGCCGCCACAGCCGTGTGCGCGAACGCCCAGGCCGTCAAGTTCGGCCAGACTGCGCCCTCGCCTTCGGCGGTCCCTGATCTGCTTCCCGACGAGCCCGGCGGCTACGCCGGCTTCCAGGCGCTCCACGGGCACAAGTACATCGCTCCGGTCGTCGGGGCCGGCACCCCCAACCTCTCCCGCAACGGCTACCAGGTGACCAACGGAAACGGCAACCTCGTTGACCTGAGCGGCAACGAGATCGACGGCGGCTTCACCCACACCCCGGGCTTTCCGGGCTTCGGCCCGATCCGGGCCAACCAGACCCTTGCCTACATGGCCGACCTGCAGGAGTCGGGCGTGCCGATCACCTACGGCTACATCGCCGACCTGCACGCCAACAACACTCCGAGCAACCCCGGCTGCTCGGCCCCCGGCGAGCCTCGCAGCGGCGCGGCCCTCGGCCCCGCTGACCCGTGCTACAAGGCCAACGCCGCCGCCTACGACTCGGCGTTCAACACCTTCTTCCAGCGCCTTGCCGCCGACGGGATCACGCCCGCCAACAGCCTGTTCGTGTTCACGGCCGATGAGGGCGACCACTTCCCCGGCGCCAACGCCGGCCGGGCGATCACCCCCACCTGCACCGGCACGCCCGGCACGACGAGCTACACCTGCAGCTACCCCGCCGGCCAGCTCGGCGAGCTGAACACCAACCTCACCGGCCTGCTGGCGACCCAGAAGGGCGACACCACCCCGTTCACCCTGCAGAACGACTCGGCTCCCGAGTTCTACCTCAACGGCAAGCCCGGGGCGACGGAGACGGTCACCCGGTCGCTCGAGCGCAACGTGGCGGACCTCCGAGCGAACAACCCGTACACCGCCGGGGCTTCGAACGTCTCGGGCACGGGTCAGCCCGTTGCCAACTACCTCGCCGACCCGGTGGAGGAGCGGATCCTGCACTACGTCGATGCCGACCCCAACCGGACTCCGACGTTCTCCCTGTTCGCCAAGCCCGACTACTTCCTGAGCTCGGGATCGGCCACGTGCCCGGCCTCACCACCCTCGGGCCAGACGGCCACCGGCAACCCCTGCGTCACCATCAACCCCCGCTTCGCCTGGAACCACGGCGACTACGCCGCGGAGATCAACTCGACCTGGCTCGGGCTCGCAGGGGCGGGGATCGCCCGCAAGGGCCTTGACGGGCTGGGAGCGGCGGCCGGGCCAAGCTCCGCCGGCCCCAACAGCGGCCAGCAGACCGTCCCCGCGGTCCAGAACCCGGGGACGTGGGCCGACCACACCGACATCCGCCCGACGATGCTCGCCGTGCTGGGACTCCGCGACGACTACCCCACCGACGGGCGGGTGCTCGCCGAGGACCTGAGCGGGCCGTCCGGCTCGCTGGGCAACGCCGATCAGCTCCGGCTCGCGCAGCTCTACAAGCAGCTCAACTCCAGCGTGGGCCAGTTCGGCACGGACACCCTGATCGCCGACACGGCGGCGATCCGCTCCGGCACCGCCACCGGCGACGCCGCCTACCAGGCCTTCGTCAAGGGCCTGGGGGATCTCGCCACCCTGCGGGACATCGTCGCCACCGCCGCCAAGACCGAGCTGGACCAGGCCGCCCACGGCGCTCCGGCCGGCACGGCCACCATGGCGGCCCTCACGGCGGCCAGCGAACTCGTGCTGGGTGTCGCCGACACGCTGGCAGCACACCCCGTGCAATAGCCTCACCCCGGCTCAGTACCCACAGGCGGCCCTCGGGCCGCCTGTGGCATGTCTGTGAGTAAAAAGTGATGCTCTACAGCAGAATATGCTCATAAACGTGAGTAGACTTGCGTTATGGAGCATTGGATGGCGTTGGCTGCCCGTCAGCATGGCGTCGTCACAAGGGCTCAGATGCGCCGTGCCGGGCTTACCGAGGCCTCCATCCGGTGGAGAGTCGCCGCAGGGACGCTTGAGGTCGTGGTAAGTGGGGTCTACAGGGTTGGCGGCGCGAGGCGCAGTTGGGAGCAGCGGCTTGCCGCGGCATGCCTCTGGGGCGGTGCCGGTGCGTGCGCTTCCCACCGGGCTGCAGGGGCGCTCTGGGGCCTCGAAGGCTTCGGCCCGGGCCCGGTGGAGGTCTCGACCCCGAAGCAGAATCGGGCGCGGCTCCCTTGCAAGGTGCACCGAACCCGGGTGGATCCCGCGTTGGTCACGACGAAGCTCGGGATTCCCGTCACCAATCCGTTCCGGACCGTGCTGGACCTTGTCAACGTGGTGGATGGGCACCGGGCCAACCAACTCCTCGACGAGGCCCTTCGCAAGGGCCTCGTCTCCATGGAATCGCTCTGGCGGTTCGTGCGCCGGGAGAGCGGGCCGGGGCGGAGGGGCGTCGGAAAGCTGCGGCGGCTCCTGGAGCAAAGGGATCCGGGCTATCAGCCCTCGGCGTCGGAGTTCCAAGCGGCGGTGCGGGCGCTGATGACCTCCGCCGGGCTGACGTTCGTCGAAGAGTATGTCGTCACCGACAGCGAGGGCCGGTTCGTGGCCCGGGTGGACTTCCTTCTCGACGACGCACCCGTGGTGATCGAGGCCGACGGCCGGGCCACCCACTCATCCAGGCTGGACTGGGAGCACGACCTCGAGCGGCGCAACGGCATCACCGCCCAGGGCCTGGCCGTCATCCATGTGACACCGGACAGGCTCCGGAACCACCCGGACGAGTTCCTGGCCGAGGTCTTCGAGACGAGGCAGGGCCGGCTCAGGCCGCCGGGAGTTGGAGGACCTTGGCCAGCCAGTCGCGGAGGACGGGTTCGGGGGCGGCGCCCGTCTGCCGGGCCAGGATGTCCTTGCCCCTCATGATGAGCATCGTGGGGATGCCCTGGACACCGAAGCGTTCGGCCAGGCGGGGCGAGGCGTCGACGTTGACCTTGGCCAGCTTGATCGAGCCGGTATAACGACGGGCCAGCTCCTCGAGGGCCGGGCTCACCATCCGGCACGGGCCACACCAGGGCGCCCACAGGTCGACGAGGACGGGGATCGTCGACTCCTCGACGACGGGGCGGAAGTTCTCGTCGTCCGCCTCGACGATCCAGGGGAGGGGGGCCTTGCATTTCGCGCAGCGGGGCACGCCCGGGGCTGCGGCAGGCACACGGTTCTTCGTACCACATCGTTCGCACCGTACGACCGTCGCTGCCCCGGGCATGTCGCGCCTCCTTACGAAACGGTTGCTCTACGAACCAGCGTAACCCGGCAGCACCTAGGCGCCCTGCGGCGCCCAGCCTCCCGCGACACCGCGCTCCCGGACCTTGCGCAGGCGCCAGGCCTGGGCTGCGAGCACACCGGAGCTGAACAGCGCGTACCAGCCGATCGCCCAGGTGATGCCGAGGGCCCCGGCCACCGGTGCGAACACCAGGATGGCGGCCAGGACGATCGACAGCACGGCATCGACGACCAGGATCCACTCGTGTTGCAGCACCTTGCGGAACGCCACGGCGGCGGCGAGCTCAAAGGCGCCCGTCACGAGAGCCCATGCGGCGATCACGTAGAGCAGCGCGAGGGCCGTGATGCCGGGCCAGAAGAAGGTGACGATGCCGGCTCCGATGCCGGCGAGGCCCATCACGAGCATCCAGACCATACTCCAGCCCGTCGCCCCTCTCGTGAAGGCGTGGACCAGCGTGAAGACGCCATCCACGAGGGCGTAGGCCCCGAAGAGGATGACGAGTGTCGCCAGCGTGATCCCCGGTAGCAGCAGCGCCAGGATGCCGAAGACGAATGCTGCGACCGCACGAACTGCAATCCACCGCCAATCTCCCACTACGACCTGACGCATCATCGAATTGACCTCCTTTTTACCTATCCGGCGCCTTGGGGGGCGCCTCGGGGACTAGACCGTGGCCGACCTCGTGCCTGCCTCCTCCGCGTCCTGCGCCTCATCGTCGGGGCCGCCACCGGGCGGCACCTCCTCGGGGTTGGTGTAGGTGACGACCATCTCGCCGCCGACGACGTCGACCTGGATGACTGCGCCGTCCAGGACGTCACCACCCAGGAGGGCCCGCCCGATGCGGGTCTCGACCTCCCGAGAGATGAACCGGCGCAGCGGGCGAGCTCCGTACACCGGGTCGTAGCCCTCCTGGGCGATGAACCGCCGGGCCTGTTCCGTGACCTCGAGGCGGATCCTCCGGTCGGCAAGCCGGCCCCGGAGCTCGTCGAGCATGAGCTCGACGATGCGCTCGATCTCTGGCATCGTGAGGGCTTTGAAGAGCACGATCTCGTCGATACGGTTCAAGAACTCCGGGCGGAAGTGGCCGCGCAGCTCCGCCATCACCCGCACCCTGGCGTCCTCCCGGATCTCGCCCTGCGGCGTGACGCCATCGATGAGGTACTCGGAGCCGACGTTGCTCGTCATGATGATCACGGTGTTGCGGAAGTCGACGGTCCTGCCCTGAGCGTCGGTGAGGCGCCCGTCGTCGAGCACCTGCAGCAACGTGTTGAACACATCGGGGTGTGCCTTCTCGACCTCGTCGAACAGCACCACCGAATAGGGCTTGCGCCGCACCGCCTCCGTGAGCTGGCCGCCCTCCTCGTACCCGATGTAGCCGGGAGGGGCGCCGACGAGCCGGCTGACGGTGTGACGTTCCTGGTACTCGCTCATGTCGATGCGGACCATGGACTCCTCGGTGTCGAACAGGGCCACCGCCAGCGTCTTGGCGAGCTCCGTCTTGCCGACCCCGGTGGGGCCGAGGAAGATGAACGATCCGATCGGGCGGCGGGGATCCTTGATGCCGGAGCGGGCACGGATGACGGCGTCCGCAACGAGGCGCACTGCCTCGTCCTGTCCGATCACCCGCTCGTGCAGGATCTCGTCGAGGCGCAGCAGCTTCTCCCGCTCGCCCTCCTTGAGGCGGGTGATCGGGATGCCGGTCCAGCGGGACACGATCAGGGCAATCTCGTCCTCGGTGACGACCTCCCGGAGCAACCGGCGGTCGCCCTGCTTGGACAGGTGCTGCTCCTCTTCGGCCTTCAGGCGCCGCTCGAGCTCCGGGAGCTTGCCGTGGCGCAGCTCGGCAGCCCGGTTGAGGTCGTAGTTGCGCTCGGCCTCCTCGGCCTCCTGGCGCACCCGCTCGATCTCCTCCCGCAGCGTCTGGACCTTGCGCAGCGCCTGGCGCTCGGCCTCCCACTGCGCCCGCATCGCCCCCATCTCGGCCCGGAGGTCCGCCAGCTCCCTCCGGAGCTCCTCGAGGCGGGCCTTGCTTGCCGGATCCTTCTCCTTGGCCAGCGCCCGCTCTTCGATCTCGAGGCGCATCACGCGCCGCGTCAGCTCGTCGAGCTCGGCGGGCATCGAGTCGATCTCGGTACGGATCATGGCGCAGGCCTCGTCGACGAGGTCGATGGCCTTGTCCGGCAGGAAGCGATCGGAGATGTAGCGGTGGGAGAGGATGACGGAGGCCACGAGGGCGCCGTCCTGGATCTTCACGCCGTGGAACACCTCGAGGCGTTCCCGCAGCCCCCGGAGGATGGAGATGGCGTCCTCGACGGAGGGCTCGTCGACCATGACCGGCTGGAAGCGACGCTCCAGGGCCGCATCCTTCTCGATGCGCTTGCGGTACTCGTCGAGCGTCGTGGCGCCGATCATGTGGAGCTCGCCGCGGGCCAGCATCGGCTTCAGCATGTTGCCGGCGTCCATCGCGCCTTCGGCGGCACCGGCGCCGACGACCGTGTGGATCTCGTCGATGAACAGCAGGATCCGGCCCTCGGCGCCGCGGACCTCGTTCAGGACCGCCTTCAGGCGCTCCTCGAACTCGCCGCGGTACTTGGCGCCGGCGACGAGTGCCCCCA
This sequence comes from Actinomycetota bacterium, assembly GCA_036495025.1. GTDB lineage: Bacteria > Actinomycetota > CADDZG01 > JAHWKV01 > JAOPZY01 > JAOPZY01. The sequence goes on from DASXNO010000029.1 coordinate 10,855, forward strand.
TGTCGAGGGCGAAGATCGTCTTGTCCCGGAGGCCCTCCGGCACGTCGCCGCGCACGATGCGCTGGGCGAGGCCCTCGACGATGGCGGTCTTCCCGACGCCGGGGTCGCCGACGAGCACGGGGTTGTTCTTCGTCTTGCGGGAGAGGATCTGCACGACCCTGCGGATCTCGGCGTCCCGCCCGATGACGGGGTCGAGCCTGCCGGTGCGGGCGTCGGCCACCAGGTCACGGCCGTACTTCTCCAGGGCCTCGTACGTCCCCTCTGGAGTGGCGGAGGTGACTCGCTGGTTGCCGCGCACCGCGGTCAGGGCCTGCAGGAAGGCGTCCCGCGTCAGGCCCTGCTCCTTGAGGCGGCGTCCCGCCGAGGTGCCCGATCCCTCGTCCAGGAGTGCCAGCAGGATGTGCTCGACGGAGACGTACTCGTCCTTCAGCCGCTTGGCCTCGCGCTCCGCCGCGTCGAGGAGGCGCGAGAGGCGCTGGGTGACGGCGATCTGCCCGGGGGCGCTGCCCGGCCCGGACACCCTCGGACGCCGGGCGAGGTCCTCCTCGAGCTCGCGCTGCAGGCGGGCCGGGTCCGCCCCGGCGGCGGCGAGCAGGCGGGGCACCAGCCCATCGGGCTGGTCGAGGAGCGCAAGGAGCAGGTGCTCGCCGTCCACCTCGGTGTGACCCCTGGCCAGGGCCAGAGTCTGGGCGTCGTGCAGTGCCTCCTGTGACTTGGTCGTCAGACGGTTCGGGTCCACGTGCGTCCTCCCCTCTGGAGCTTCCTCACGGTCGTCTCGAGCTCGGTCACCCGGTCGAGCAGGTCGATGACAAGCCCGAGGGCCGCATAGTTGAGCGCCAGGCCGGAGCGCAGGCGCTGGATCCGGGCGGCGACGGCGAGCTGGGCGGGCGAGAACCACAGCTCGTCGGTCGCGCCCTGGACGGGGCCCGGCGCGGCCCCTGGGCTGGCCTCGATGAGTCCGAGGTTGACCAGCCGGACCACGAATTCGGGATGCAGTCCCGCGGCTGCCGCGAAGGACGGGAGATCCAGAAGGTTGTCGCGTTGCCCCGGGCGATTGCCCGCCGGGCCGGAACGGCTCAGTGCGGTGGTCACGGGCGCCCCCTCGGGTCGAAGTCGGAAACGGCGGCGAGCTGCTGGAACAGGTCGCGCTCCTTCGCATTGAGGCGTGGCGGCACCATGATCCTCGCCTCGGCGTAGAGGTCGCCCGGCCTCCCTTTCGGGTTCGGCAGGCCCCGGCCTTTCAGCCGCAGCCGGCGCCCGCTCGATGTGCCCGCAGGCACCTTCAGCTTCGCTTCCCCTCCGGGGCCTTCGATCGTCACCGAGGCACCCAGCGCCGCCTCCCAGGGCGCCAGGCGCAACTCGACCGTGATGTCCCGGCCCTCGACGCGGTAGCGGGGATGGGGTGCCAGCCGGACAACGAGGTACAGGTCCCCGGCCTGCGCCCCGCCGGTCCCCTGGCCGCCCTGGCCCGCCAGCCGGATCCGCTGGCCGTCCGCCACACCGGCGGGGATGTTCACCTCGAACGTCCGCTGCCCTCCCCGGGTGGAGAGCGTCACCGTGCGGCGCCCACCGGCGAACGCCTCTTCGACGGTCAGGGTGAGCTCCGCCTCCTGGTCCGCCCCCGGCATCGGGCCGAAGCCGCGCCCGGCCCGGGAACGGCCGCTGAAGATGCCCCCCAGCAGGTCGTCGATATCCACCTCGCCGGTCGAGAAGCTGAAGTCCCCATCGCCGAAGTCCGAGCTGGAGAACACGCTCTCGCGCTCGCCCGGGCCGCGTCCGGCTCCGGCTCGCTGCCCCGAAGCCTGCTGCCGGCCCGCCCCGGACCGCACCCGCTGCCAGGTCTGCGCATCCATCCCTTCGGGGACCTGCCGGAAGTCGCGGCCGAACGTGTCGTAGCGCCGCCGCAGCTCGGGGTCCGACAGCACGTCGTAGGCCTCCGAGACTTCCTTGAAGCGCTCCTCGGCGGCCGGATCCTTGTTGACGTCGGGGTGGTACGTCCGGGCCAGCTTGCGGTAGGCGCGCTGGATCTCCTTCTGGTTCGCGGTTCTCGGGACGCCCAGGATCTCGTAGAAATCTCGGGGCTCTGCCATGGGCCGTCACCTACGACCCTTCCTGCGCCTCGCCGGAGTGACCCCCGGTGGCGACCACAACTGCTGCTGGGCGGAGCTGGCGGTCGCCCTCTCCGTAGGCGGGCCGCACCACCGCCACCACCGTCCCGGGCGCGGCCTCGGCCTCGGGGTCGCCACCCACCGCCTCGTGGCGGGCAGGGTCAAACCGTACGCCGAGGTCCTCACGGCGGGGGAAGCCGAGCATCGCCAGGGCGCGGACGGCCTGGTCCCGCACGGCGAGCAGTCCCTGGATCAGCGAGGCCGGGTCGGCGGTGGCGTGCTCGAGGGCGAGGTCCAGGTTGTCGACGATCGGCAGGAGCGCCGAGGCCGCCCTGGTGCGCTCGTAGTCCCGCTCCCGGTCCACCTCCGCGGCGGTCCGCTTGCGGAGGTTGTCCAGGTCAGCGACCGCGCGGCGCCAGCGGTCGTCCAGGGCCGCCACCTCGGCGGACAGCTCGGCCACCCTGGCCGACTGACCGTCGCCCCGTTGCGGCGAAGGCCGCGCTCCGCCCTGTTCCCGCTCGCCGGGGTGCGCTCCTGGATCTTCCCGCCGCTGCCCGGGGGAAGGAGTCGTTTGATCGGCCATCGTCAACTCGCCGTGAATTCGGCGTCGATGACGTCGTCTTCATCGACCGGAGCGTCGCGGCCCTCAGGTCCGCCGCCCCCTCCCGATGCGGAGGGGCCGCCGGCGCCCGGCCCGGAGGTCTGCCCGGCCCCGAGGCTGTGGTAGATCTGCTGCAACTCGGAGGTGAGCGATCGGAGCCGCTCGAGCGGCGCTTCCTCCTTGACGGCCTGGCGGGCATCGTTCAGCAACATCTCGGCCCTGCCCTTCTCGTGGACCGGGACCGCGTCGCCCAGCTCGGCAAGCCGGCGCTCGACCTGGTAGATCGTCGCGTCCAACTCGTTTCGGGCGTCGACGGCCTGGCGGAGCTGGGCGTCCTCGGAACGATGCTGCTCGGCGTCGCGCACCATCCGGTCGATGTCCCCCTGCTCGAGGTTGGAGCTCCCGCTGATGGTGATCCGCTGCTCCTTGCCGGTGTCCTTGTCCCTGGCGGAGACGTTGAGGATGCCGTTGGCGTCGATGTCGTAGGTCACCTCGACCTGGGGCCGTCCCCGGGGCGCGGGGCGGATCCCCTCCAGCCGGAACCTGCCGAGCGCCCGGTTGTCCGAAGCCCGCTCCCGCTCCCCCTGCAGCACGACGACGTCGACGGCCGACTGGTTGTCCTCGGCGGTGGAGAAGGTCTCGACCCGGCGGGCCGGGATGGTGGTGTTGCGGTCGATCACCTTGGTCATGACGCCGCCGAGCGTCTCGACGCCCAGCGACAGCGGTGTCACGTCGAGAAGGAGGACATCGCGGACCTCGCCCTTGATGATGGCGGCCTGGATAGCGGCGCCGATGGCCACGACCTCGTCGGGGTTCACGGTCATGTTCGGTTCCTTGCCGCCCGTGAGGCGACGGACCAGGTTCTGCACCGCCGGCATGCGGGTGGCGCCGCCGACGAGGATCACCTCGTCGATGTCATCGGCGGTGAGCTTGGCGTCGGACATCGCCTGCTGCACCGGGCCCATGCAGCGCTCGAGGAGATCGGCGGTGATCTGCTCGAAGGTCGAGCGCATCAACGTGGTGTTCAGGTGCTTGGGCCCGTTGGCGTCGGCTGTGATGAAGGGGAGGCTGATCGTCGTCTGCGTGACCGCCGACAGCTCCACCTTGGCCTTCTCGGCGGCCTCGAAGAGGCGCTGCAGGGCCTGGGGATCCTTCCGCAGGTCGATGCCGTTCTCCTTCTGGAACTGGTCGGCCAGCCAGTCGACGATGCGGCGGTCGAAGTCGTCGCCGCCAAGGTGGGTGTCGCCTGAGGTTGCCCGCACCTCGACGACCCCGTCGCCCACGTCGAGGATGCTGACGTCGAACGTCCCGCCGCCGAGGTCGAAGACGAGGACCGTCTCGTTGGTCTTCTTGTCCAGACCGTAGGCGAGGGCCGCAGCGGTGGGCTCGTTGATGATCCGGAGGACCTCGAGGCCGGCGATACGGCCGGCGTCCTTCGTCGCCTGGCGCTGGGCGTCGTTGAAGTACGCGGGGACGGTGATGACCGCCTCGGTCACCTTCTCGCCGAGGAACTTCGCCGCATCGTCGACGAGCTTGCGCAGCACGAGGGCCGAGATCTCCTCCGGGGCGTAGAGCTTGCCGCGGATACGGAAACGCACCGCACCGTCCGGGCCGGGGACGACGTCGTAGCTGACCGCGTTCAGCTCGCTCTGCACCTCCTCGAAACGCCGGCCGATGAACCGCTTGGCCGAGTAGATGGTGGCCTTGGGATTGAGGATCGCCTGGCGCCGGGCAAGCTGGCCGACGAGGCGCTCACCCTGCTCGGTGAATGCCACGACCGAGGGCGTCGTCCGGGCACCTTCGGCGTTGGGGATCACGCGCGGCTGACCACCCTCCACCACGGCGATTACAGAGTTTGTCGTGCCGAGATCAATCCCCACTGCTTTGGCCATCGCTCGTTCCTTTCTGTCGGCGTGCCGCTCGCCCTCCTCTGCTCCAGGGGAGGAGCTCCCCCAACCCCCACGTACCGGGGGGAGTCCCCCCTGTTCTTCGTCAGGCGGCGCTCGTCACCTCCTGTGGTTGCTCCTTCTCGCTCACGGGCTCGATCGGCTGTTCGCCGTCGGCGCCCACCACCTCGACCTTGCGGGGCTTGGCCTGCTCGGCGACGGGGATGGTGATCGTGAGGACGCCGTTGTGGTAGGTCGCCTGAACCTGGTCGGTGTCCAGTCCCTCGCCGAGGAAGAGCTGGCGGACGAAGACCCCCTCGGGGCGCTCCCGGGCGATGACCTCCTGGCTCTCAGACGCCGGCCATGACCGCTCGGCCCGCACGGTCAGGACGTTCTTTTCGACCGTCAGATCGATGCTGGAGGGATCGACGCCGGGCAGGTCGAAATGGATGACGAACCGGTCACCGTCGCGGTAGGCATCCATCGGAATCGGTGATGGCCGGGCTGGCCCGCTTCGCTGACCCAGCATCTGGGCCAGGGAGTCGAAATCTCGGAACGGATCGAAGCGCATGAGCATCGGACCTCTCCTTACGTGACGAGCTTGGCTGTCGGGCTGTCGTGCTCGCCGGGCCGCAGGCTGCTGGCGCAGTCAGGCGGGTCGACCGTCTCAGGCTCGCGCCCGCCTCGGGGGTCGGACATCCCGCAGTCGCGTGGTAGTCGCGGGGTGCAGGAGGCCGGTCCTCATCCGCTGCAGGGGAGGTTCACGAGGCCCGCCGGGGCCCGCTCGGGGAGGGCAGGCTCGGGCAGGCTGGGAAGGGACCGGAGGCGGAGCAGGATGACCGTCAAGTCGTCCGGTGGCTCCGAGGCGTCGAGGGCCATGCAGAGCAGCCGGGCGCACAGTTCCTCGAGCGAGGCACCGGCAAAGCGAGATGCCAGGGTGGCCAGCCCGTCGAGGCCGGCGCCGATGTCCCGGGTGCGCCGTTCGATGAGGCCATCGGTGTAGAGCAGCAGCGTGTCGCCCGGCCACAGGTGGGTCCGGCCCACCTCCGGCGACGTCGGGGCCCTTGGCGCCCCGAGCGGAGGGTCGAGGGTGTCGGTCAGGAACCTTGCCGAGCCATCACGTCCAATCAGGAGGGGCGGGGGATGGCCGGCATTGGTCAGGACGACGTCCCCGTACGTCGGTTCCACGACGGCGTAGACCATGGTGGCGTAGCCGTCCCGCTCGGGGATGATGACGTTGTCGAGGCCGTCGACGAGCTGGGATGGCTTCGTCCCGGTCATTGCCATCCGGCGAAGGCCTCGCTGCAGGGCGTCCTTGAGGGGCCGGGCCTGCACGCCGTGACCCGCCGCGTCGCCCACGACCACCGCCACGTGCCCGGTCGGCAGCTTGATGACGTCGTGCCAGTCCCCCGATGCCCCGCTCTCCCGATCGGATGGGATGGAGCAGGAGACCAGAACCACCGGAGGTGGGTCGACGACGTGGCGGGTCTCGGGGAAGCGGTCCATGGAGGGAGATTCGCGCTGGGGGCTGGCCGTCAACATCTCGCGGTCGCGTGGTTCACCCGGCCCACTCGCGTGCCCCGACGGAGCTGCGACAGGAACTACGAAGACGCCTGATGTGACGCCCCTGCGGCCGGTCGTAGCCTCAGCACGATACGCCCAAGCAAAAGGAGGTCACATCATGGCAATCGTGCATCGGGAACGGGAACGAGGCGGCCTGGAACTGCCGGACCTGTTCCGGAGGTTCTTCGACGGAGATGCGGTCGGGCTCACGTCAGGCTGGCTGCCGGTCGAGGAGTACCGCGAAGGCGACGAGCTGGTGATCCGGTCGGAGATGCCGGGGATCGATCCGGAACGAGACGTGGAGTTGACCGTGTCGGACGGAATGCTCCAGGTCCGGGCCCACCGCGAGGAGCGGGACGAGAAGAAGGGACGCAACACCTACCGCTCCGAGTTCCGCTACGGAGAGTTCGTCCGCACACTTCCCCTGCCCCCCGGCGTCAAGGAGGAGGACATCAAGGCCTCCTACAAGGACGGCATCCTGGAGATCCGCGTCCCGGTTGGCGCCGAGGCCGAGAGCTCCGTGAAGAGGATTGCGGTCGCCCGAGGCTAATCCCCGCTTCTGCTTCGCAGCTTTTCCCCTCTCAGTCGACCGGGGTCCTGAGTGACCCGAGGACGTGCCAGGCACGGGTGGCCAGGTGGAGGTTGAAGCTCGTGTCGGGATCACCGAGGTCACGGCCCGTAATATCGCGGATGCGCTGAAGGCGATACTTGAGCGTGTTGCGATGGACGGCCAGCGCCTGGGCCGTGGCCTCGTAGTTCCCGCCGTACTCGAGGTAGCTGGTCAGCGACGCGACCAGCTCCGCTCCCTTCTGTTCGTCGTAATCGATGAGCGACCCCAGCCAGTCGTGCACGAACGCCTCCACCAGGGTGAGGTCGGTCATGTTGGCCAGGAGGCGGTAGAGGCCGAGATCCTCGAACAGGGTGACCTGCTCCGTGCCGTGGGCCACGCGCTGGATCCTGAGGGCGAGCATGGCCTCGCGGTACGAGCGGGGGAAGTCCAGCGGTGACCCGCACGTGCCGCCGATCCCCACGCGGCAGCCCTCCCCCCCGAGCCCATGTTCCACGTCGGCCCGGAATGCCCGCCAGGGACGATCGTCCGTGTCCGAGAGCACCACAACCCTGCCCAGCCGGGACACGAGGAGGCTCCCCACGCCGGCGTCCCGGGCCGCATCCCGCACTGCCCGGAAGAGCACGCCGTCGTCGGGATGCCCGTTGGCACCTTCGACCACGACGACCCGGTGGGGACGCTGGAGGTCGTAACGGAGAGCCGCCGCCCGCGCGAGGGCGCTTGCCTCGTCGGTGCCGGAGAGCAACTCCTCCACGAGGTCGCGGCGCACGCGGAGCTCCGTATCCGCGAGGCTCTGCAGCCGGGCGAGATCCATGGCGAGCACGGTGGCGCCGTGCTCGAGGGCCACCCGCTCGCCGTTCCCTGCCTTGCCGCTCGGATCGAACAGGACCATGACCCCGATGACGTCCTCCCGTGCGCGCGCGACAAGGTAGATCCAGGGACCCTCCCGGACGGGGCGATCCGCCGCCATGACGCGTCGCAGCAGTGCCTGACGGGCCGGAGGATCGTCCTTCGGATACGGCGTCGGTTGGCCCGGGCCGGCCCAGGCGCGGAGGTTGCCGTGCCGGTCCTCGATGGCGATCGGGTACCCGGTGAGCTCGTGCACTGCCTCGGCGATGCCCGCCTCGCCCAGCCCGGAGGCCGCCACCTGGGTCAGCCGCTCGTGGATGGACGTGCTGTGCTCCAGGGCCGCGACCGTCTCGCCCAGGGCACGGTTCGCACTGCGCAGGCTCTCGGCGCTCGTCCGCTCTGTGGCAAGCAGCGCCGCGTTCGTCAGCGCCATCCCCAGTTGCTGCGAGAGCACCCGGAGCAGGAACCGTTCGGGCGTGGAAGGCTCGTGGCCGGCCGTCACCACGACGTAGCCGAGCGGACCGGTCGGGCCTCGGAGAGGTTCCGCCCAGCCCCACTCCGCCCCGGGCACGTGCAGGAGTCCACCGACCGCCATGCCGCGCACCTGCGCCTCCACCTCGCTGCGGACAACCGGGTCGGTGCACGCTCCCGCGGTGGCACGCCACCCCGCCTCGAAGAGCCAGACCCCCTCGAGGCGCGTCCTGCCCAGGGAAGGCAGCGTGTTCGCGACGATCTCCAGGATGCGGTTGCGGTCCGCGCTCTCGGTCATCAGCCGCGAGAGCAGGATCACCCCCTGAAGGCTGGAGAGCTGGTCGCGAAGGTCGTCTTCCGACTCACGTGCAGGTGCGTCGGTCAATGCGCGGTCCCCGGTTCGGACGAAACAAGAAATCTAACCCTAGACGAAACATCCTCCCCCCACGGGTAGAATCCGAGGGCGGCTCTCTGGTGAGAAAGGCGTGACGCCCAATGACCGATCCACTGGTGAAGAATCCGTCGGAATCCGGTCGCCAGCGACACGTGCTTCTGCCGGTGGATTCGTCGCCAACCTCCCAAGTGCTGGAAGGTATAGAGGCTCGTCGTGAGTGGAGAGCTTGTGGGGAATCCCTACTATCTACCCTCAATCAGTACCTTGATTCGAGGTCCTGACCCTCATGGGCACCGCTGACCCCAGGCGTGCTACATCGCACAAAAACCGGCCCTGAATATGTCCTGTCGGGACGTAGCGTCGAATGGGCCAAAACGGGAGAGTAGGGGTATGGCAGTCAGAGAAAGCGACCCGGAACTCACCAAAGATCCGCGCAAGGCGCAGGTCAGCGTGGGGGGCACCGATGAGCCGAACGAGTTCGATCTCACGATCGACCTGACCAAGCTCCAGCCCGCCGCGAACGGGGATCTCGTGGTGCTCGAACGGCTCGGCAAGCAAGCCGTGACGCAGGGGAACCGGCCAGCCAGCAGCGACCGGGACACGACCATCCCCAGTCTCGGCGGGCTGTCGCGCGAGGCGCGCATGGTCGTGGAGGTGGCCGCGATGATGGCCGGCTCCTTCTCGGTCAGCGAGGTGGCGGACATCCTCGGACAGCCGACGGGCCACATCGTCGCGGCGGTGAAGGAGGTCATCCAGCTAGGGATCCTCGCAGGCGAATCCGGCCGGCTCGACTTCGCCGACGAGGTGGTCCGGCGCTCCGTCTACGAGGAGCTCCCCGAGGCGCTCCGCGTCGGCCTGCACGGCCACATCGGCAGGCAGCTGTTGGAGCGGGGCGGGTCGCCGGCGGTCAGCGCCCTGCACCTCGTCCTCGGCACCCGGCCTGGCGACCACCGGGCGCTGGAGTACCTCGACCGGGCAACCCAGGAGCTCATGCCCACCTTTGCGAAGGCGGCGGCGGACCTGGCGCTGGGTGCCCTTGCGCTCACCGACGGCACCGACTCGCAACGCTGGACCCGCCGGATCTCCGCCGTCGATGCCCTCGTTGCGGCGGAACGGCCCCACGAGGCCCTTGAGATCGCCCGCCGCGGCATGGCGGACACCAGGGCACCCGGCCTCGCCGCTGCGCAGCTCCGCCTGCGGGTCGCCTCCAACCTCCTGGCGCAGGGCCTCGCGGCCGAATGCGTCGAGGAGCTGACCATCCTGATGCACACGGAGGGCCTCCCCGACGCCATGTATGGGGCCGCTGAGCTCCAGCTTCAGCTCGGCCTGCTGTGCCAGGAGTCTTTCGACGAGGCACGGGAACGAGCCCTTTCCGTGCTGGCGGGCCGCAGCCAGCCGAACACGGATGAGGCACTGTCCGGCGCCCTGACCACACTCGCCGTCCTGGCCTGGAACGAGGGCCGGCCAGCGAACGCCATCGACCTGGCTCGAGCCGCTGCGGAGCGGGTGGGCCACGATTCCGACACGGCCTGCACCACCCTCCCCCGGCTCCTCCTCGCCTCGATGCTGACGGCCATCGGTGAGCACGACGAGGCTGACGAGGTTATTCGGAGCGCCGGCGCCGAGCTGGACGTGCGTGGTCGAGGACTATGGCTCGCCGCCCTCCCGGTCCTGCAGTCGCAGCTTCTCCTGGCGTCGGGCCGTACGGAGGCCGCGGGAGCCGAGGCCGCCAGGGGTCTGAGCCTGGCCGAAGAGCTGCGGACCGGGCTGTTCGAGCCTGCCGCCCGCTCGGTCCTGGCGGCGGTTGGCGTCCTGCAGGGCAACCAGCGGCGAGCGGCCGACCCGAAGCAGGTAGTCCAGCATGGTCATCCCGCTCACCGGAACCTCTGTGGCCTCCCGACGGGCGCCTTCGCTGCGTTGCAACTGCAGGAGGCCGACGGTGGTGCCGCGGTCATCGCTGAGATCGCGGCACTGGACGACGTGGCCGCCTGGAAACGCTTCCAGCTCGAGGACCCGACGGCGGCCGCGTGGCTCGTGAGAACAGCCCTCGACGCAGGGGACCGGCGCAGCGCCGAGCGGTCGGTGCGGTGCGCGGACGAACTCGCGGCGGACAATCCAGGACTCTCATCGCTCCTCGCGGCTGCCGATCATGCCCGAGGCCTGCTGGACAGCGATCCTGACCAACTCCTTCGCGCCGCAAGCGCTCACCGTCGCCCCTGGGCCAGGGCCCGCGCGACGGAGGACGCGGGCATCACCATCTCGGCGCAGCAGGGCACGGCTGCCGCCCAGCCCTACCTCGATCGTGCGCTCGATGCCTACCGGGAGTTGGGGACCGAGCACGACGTTGCCAGGGTCCGATCCCTGCTGCGCACGATGGGCGTGCGGCACTGCCACTGGCGGCGCCGGGAGCGACCCGTCTCGGGATGGGACAGCCTGACCGAGACGGAGCGGACGGTATCGGACCATGTGGCACGGGGCCTCACCAACCGCGAGGCGGCGGAGCAGATGTTCCTGTCGCCGCACACCATCGACTTTCACCTCCGCCAGATCTTCCGCAAGCTGCAGATCGACTCCCGCGTCGACCTCACCCGCCTCACGATCGAGCGGGACGCGGCCGGAACGTAGTCGTCGTTCGCGCGCCGGCGTGCGATCTGCTCCTAAGCCCTCACGACCCGTGCGATCCGCGGGGCTCCCGCGTAAATGTTGAAGCGCTCTCCCCGCAAGAACCCCACGAGGGTCATCCCGAACTGCTCGGCAAGCGAGACCGCCAGGCTGCTCGGGGCGGAGACCGAGCACACGACGGGCACCGTTGCGGCGAGGCACTTCTGCAGGATCTCGTAGCTTGCCCGCCCGCTGACCAGCACGATGGAGTCGGCGAGGGGGAGGCGGCCCGCCATGAGCGCCCAGCCCAGCAGCTTGTCGACCGCGTTGTGCCGGCCCACATCCTCGCGGACGGCGACGAGGTTCCCGGTGGCGTCGAAGAGCCCCGCGGCGTGCAGCCCTCCGGTGACCTCGAACAGGCCCTGCGCGGCCCGCAGCCGTCCCGGCAGGCCGGTGAGCGTTCCAGGGTCGATCCTGGGAGTCGTCCCCGCCAGCGGAGCGCTGCGCACCCGGAGGGCGTCGAGGCTTGCCTTGCCGCAGACGCCGCAGGCACTGGTGGTGAGGAAGTGGCGCTCGAGGGGGGCGAGGTCGGGAGCGACGTGGGGCGCCAGCGCCACGTTGACGATGTTGAAGCGCTGCTCGCCGCCGATGCCGGGGTCCGTGCAGTAGCTCATGCCCACGATGTCCTCGGGCCGCGCGACGATACCCTCGCCGTGCAGGAACCCCGCTGCGAGCTCGAAGTCGGCGCCGGGCGTGCGCATCGTGACCGCGGCGGTACGGCGGCTCCGGCCCGCAAGGAGCCGGATCTCGAGCGGCTCCTCGGTCGCGAGCCGGTCGGAGCGGCTGGCCGATCCCGCCGCATCGAACGCCACCACCCGGGCGGAGACCGAGGAGCCGGGGCGCTCGGCGACGCGCTCAGACACAGAAGAGGTCCATCGGGGCGTTGAGGTTGGCGGCGAAGCCACCCGTGCGCGGGTTGGGCCCGTCGGGGCCGGCCGCCTCGCTCGCCTCGGCCGCCTCCCACTCCGCTTCGCCGACCAACCGGGCTCCGAGCGTGGCGAGGGCGCTCATCACCCTGCGTTCTCCCGCCTCCAGGCAGGCGGTGATACCCGGGGCGGCCGAGCGCGCCCAGACCGCGTGGAGGGGCTCCCACCTGCCCGCCACGACCGGGACGACCGCCGCCTCGCCCCGCCAGAGAGCCGCGAGGAGGACGAGCACGGCGGGGCTGGCTGCAGGCATGTCGACGGCAATCACCGCGACGAGGTCATGCCGGGCGGACTCGAGGCCCGCCGCGATCCCTGCGAGCGGCCCTGCGCCGGGCACGGCGTCCGCCACCTGGGTCACACCGAGGTGGTCGAGGCGGTGGCCGTCCCCGGAGGCCACCACGACGTCCGTGCACACCCGGGCAAGCGTGCGCACCGCCCGAATGACCAGCGGCTCCGACTCGAAGAGGATCTGCGCCTTGTCCCTGCCCATCCGGCGGCTTGCCCCGCCGGCCAGGACCAACCCCGAGAGGGCGACGCTCACGGCCGCAAGGGCGCTATCCCGGCTATCGCGAGCGTGACGGCTTGTCGAAGGACACCCGGATGTTCTCGTCGGGGCGGCGCTCCTCGATCTTGGCGCGCTGGGTGAAGACCTCCCGATCGCCTGGCGTCGGGTCGTCGACGAGGCTGCGGGGCCAGAGGTGCTTCTTCCGCACGACGTTGATCTCCGCGGCGTAGATGAAGATCTGGGCCCCGAGGTAGATGAACGAGAGCAGCCCGATGACGACCGCGAACGTGCCGTAGGTGGCGCTTGCGTTCTTCAGCGTGTGCCGCACGAGCAGGCCGCCGAACGTCTGGAGGAGGGTCAGGGCGACGCCCGCGACGAGCGCCCCGGGAACCACGTCCATCCAGGTGATGTCGGCAACCGTGAGGACCTTGTACGCCACGGCGGCGATGCCGATGTTCAGCAGCAGCGAACCGAGGAAACCGAAGGGGAGGTTGGACACCGCGGTGGCGGCCAGCGTCGCGATACCCAGGACGGCCAGCATGAGGAGGGCACGGAGCCGGGAGACAAAGAAGTTCGGCCGCTTCCGCTTCGGCACCCCCCAGATCTCGTCCATGGCGTACTGGAGCGCCTGGATCACGCCAATGCCGGCCAGCAGGGTGAACACGAGGCCGACGACCAGGCCGATACCACTCCCCCTGAGGTGACCGATCTGGAAGGACTGACCGAGGACCGGGAAGTTGTTCTGCACCGTCGTGATGATGCTTTCCTGCAGTTTGTGGTTGTTCTGCAGGATGAACCCAAGGACGGTGGCGAAGGCCAGCAACAAGGGGAATATGGAGAAGAAGGCGTAGTAGGCGATGATCGCCGCGAGGTAGCCGGCCTGGTCGTCGCCGAACTTCTTGACGACGCCGATGACGAAGCCCAGGAAGCTGTTCTGCTTCTGAACCGCGTCGACCCGCCGCGACACATCCTGGATCGCCTGCATACACCCTTCCTTGTTCTGGGAGCCGCTGTGGTGGTAGGCACCTGATACCCATGCCACCACAGCTCCTAACCGTCCCGAACGCCGAAGCGCCGCCCCACGTCCTCGCAGGGCGGCGCTTTCAGCAGTGACGATGCGGCGGTCTACCCCTCGTGGCCCACGACCTTCTCGATGATCTTCGTCTCCATGCCGAGCGGGTCCGAGTCGCCCCCCATGCCGGACGACTGGTCGATGGTGGCCTTGAGGCGCTCGTTGGCCGCCTTCGCCCCGGCGACGGTGGGCTCGAGGGAGTCGCCCGGCTTCTTGTCGAGCTCCGCCCGGACCTCTTCCTCTGACGGCTCTTCGATGTCGTGGATCTCCTGCTCTTCGCTCATCGTGCCCTCCTCCGTTTCGGCTTCCTGACTCCGTCGCACTCATTCCCGACGGCCGGAGGCCGGAAACCTGGCCGGGCTCAGCCGAGGTTGTGGACGGCGAGCGCGAGCAGCAGGGCGAAGAGGTTGAAGAACCCGTGCGCGACGATCCCGGGCCCGAGGCGCCGGAACCGCTCCGCCACGATGCCCTGGATGATCCCCATCGCCGCGATGACGACGAAGATCGAGACGTTGCCGAGGCCGTACGACGGGCGAAGGTGCAGCGCGCCGAAGACCAGCCCCTGCGTGACGATGGCCCCTGCGGTGCCGGCAATGGGGATCAGGGACCGCAGCAGCAGACCCCGGAAGAACAGCTCCTCGATGAACGGCGCCCCGATGACCACCATCACGACGACGGCGATCAGGACCGCCGGGTCCTGCCGGGCGCCCCGCAGGGGGGCGACGTCACTGCCGATCAGATGCCGGTCGATCATCACCAGCGGGATCAGCAGGATGAAGCCGGTAAAGCGGGCGACGAAGGAGACCAGCAGGCCCCAGCCGACGTCCTGGCCACGGAACCGCAGCCCGAAGTCACGCCAGATGTTGCCGGTTCCGAATCTCTTGCTGACGAGCCACGCCGCGCCGACGAGGCCGGTCCACAGGCCGGACTGGCCAAGAACCAGCGAAAGGAATCGGCTGTGGGGGAGGACCAGCGAGGCAACAAGGGCGCCGAGGAAGGAAAGGACAACGGCGGCGGCGATGCCCCCGAAGGCGACGGCGGCGGCCCGCGGGGGGAGCTGGGCTCGAGTGTCGGGTTCCTGGCCGGGCAGGGACGGCGTGGGTCGCGCCACCAGGAGGTCCTGGCTGACGTAGGGTCCGTCGGCGATGCCGCGGGTCCACCCCGAGCCATTCCAGAACCGGTACTGGTGCCGGCCACCCGGATCCCGGTACCAACCCGCCGGGGGGCTCGCCGGGGGTGGCGGCCGCGGGGGAACGTAGACCTGCGCGGGGGCAGGGACGTAGGCCGTACGCCCCCCCTCGTCCGGCCTCGCACGCGGCATCCCGGTCTCCTGGCGCTTCGTCGGTGTCCCCGAAGCGCTCCCTACCGGTGAGGCCGGTTTACGCCAGCGCGTGCACCAGCAGGAGCGCCACCATCATGACCATGATGACGGTTGCGATGGCGGCGGTCCCGATTGCCTCGCTGGCCTGTTCCGTTCTGGCGACGGTCTCGTCGTCTCCTTCCCCTGCCCATCCGTCGTCCCGCATCGAGCCCCCTCTCGCCTGCCTTGCCGGGGTCCCTCGCTCTCTGGGAGTGACGTAGGGTCCCGGTGCTACGAAAGGTACGAGCCAGACGGTTAATTTCACATAGTCCTATCGAGTGATTTATTACCTAGCCCGCTAAAACGCGACAGGGCGGAAAGCCTTCGACAGGGTCGTTCCCCTTAGTGCGAGAATGCGCGCAGGCCTTGTCATTCGACGTGGTCCGGGGGGAGGTGAACACACAACGTGACAGCAGCGACGCTCTGGATCCCCGCGATCATTCTGGGGATCCTCATGCTGGTTTTCGTGATCTACTACATCAGTTCGTAGCAGTCCCGTGTCTCCCAGCACCACCCGGACCGGGATCGATGGCCGCATCACCGTCTGCCGGCTCCCGCGCCGAGGGGCCGGCAGGTTCAGTTTTTGAGCCAGCCCGAGGCGCCAGGTGGCTCGGGCGCTGCGGATGTCCGGGGTGCTCTAGGCGGATGGCCTGGCAGCGAGGTCGCCGAGGTCCTGGAGGTACGTTCGGATCATCATCACGGCGGTCACTCCCTCGCCAAGCGCCGAGCCGAGCTGCTTCGTGCTCCCGGCCCGCACGTCCCCGGCCGCGAACACTCCTTGCATCGATGTCTCGAAGGCGCCGTCAGTCAGGATGAAGCCCGCCTCGTCAAGGTCCACGGTCCCCTTGAACACGTCGGAGTTGGGGCTCATGCCCGCGTACACAAAGACCGCCGCGGGGTTGAAGGAGAAGACATAGCCGGTGGTCCGGTCCCGGACGACCGCCTCGGTGAGCTTGCCGTCCTCACCCGTGATCAACTCCACGATCTCGGTGGAGGTGTAGAACGCGATCTTCGGATGGCGGCGCAGCTTCTCCTGGATCAGTGGCGAGGCCTGGATCTGCGAGGTGTGCTCGAGGACGCGCACCTTCCCGGCGAACTGCGTGAGGAAGAGGGCCTCCTGGACGCCGAGGTCACCCGCCCCCACCACCATCAGCTCTTCGGCCTTGCGGTAGAACGGGCCGTCGGAGCTCGCCGAGAAGTGGACACCCGCGCCGCGCAGCTCCTCCTCACCGGCGACACCCAGCGTCTCGTAGACCGCTCCCGTGGCGATCAGCACCGATCGGGCGGTGAACTCCTCATCGTCGTCGGTGACCGCCACCAGGTAGTCGCCGGCCCTGCGCAGCCCGGACAGGCCGATGCCCCGCAGGATCCGCAGGCCGTAGCGGTGGGCCTGCGCGACCAGGCTCCGCTCGACCTCGCCACCGGGGGCGCCCTCGGGAAATCCCGGGCTGCCCATCAGGCGGGGGGTCATCGCGGCCTGGCCCCCAGGGGCGCCCCGCTCGATGACGAGGCAATGCATCCCCTCCCTGATGGCGTGCAGCGCGGCGCTGAGGCCCGTCGGGCCCGCCCCGACGATGATCAGGTCGAAGAACCGGCGGGCTGGCGGTGCCTCGATGTCGAGCTCGGCAGCGAGCTCCGCCGGCGAGGGGGCCACGAGGACGTGCCCGCCGCCGAGGACGACGACGGGGATCGTGAGCTTGCCGGCGCTCTTGCGCAGGACGAAGGCTGCGGCCTCGGGGTCCCGGTC
Organism: Actinomycetota bacterium; assembly: GCA_036495025.1. GTDB lineage: Bacteria > Actinomycetota > CADDZG01 > JAHWKV01 > JAOPZY01 > JAOPZY01. Next base: position 27,566 of record DASXNO010000029.1, read on the forward strand.
GATGTCGACCCATTCGAAGTCCACCCGCGCCTCGCCGAGGAAGCGCTTGGTCCGGCGGCTGTCGGGGCACCAGGGAGCCCCGTAGACGGTAACTTCAGCCATGCCGATCTCCTCCTGAGTGCGGGCGGGGCAGGCCACCAGAGAAGACTTTTACCACGTGATCCACCTGGGGCTCTGGATTCCTGCGAGACTCTCGGGCCATGGTCAGCTCTGTGGTGTTCGATCTCGACGGCGTCCTCATCGACTCCGAGCGGGTGTGGGAGGAGGTGCGGCGCGCCTTCGTCGCCGACGGTGGGGGGAGGTGGATGCCCGACACCCAGCGCCGTCTCATGGGCATGAGCACCGGCGAATGGGCTCGCTACCTGAGCGAGGATCTCGGCGTCCGCATGACCCCCGACGAGGTGGCCCGGGGCGTCGTGGAGCGCATGAACGACCGCTACGCCCGGGACCTGCCGCTGATCCCGGGGGCGGTGGAGGCGGTCCGGCGGATGGGAGCCCGGTGGCCGCTCGGCCTCGCAAGCTCCTCGCCGCCCGAGATCATCCGCATGGTGCTGGAGCGAGCGGGGCTGGACGGCGCGTTCGGGGCCGTGGCCTCCAGCGACGAGGTCGACGCCGGCAAGCCCGCCCCCGACGTCTACCTCCTGGCGGCGGCTCGCCTCGGCCTCCCCCCGACGTCCTCGGTGGCGATCGAGGACTCGGGCAACGGGTTGCGTTCGGCCGCGACGGCCGGCTACCGCGTCGTCGCGATCCCGCAACCGGCATACCCGCCGGACCCCGACGCCCTCGGCCTGGCCTCGGTGCGCCTCGGCAGCCTGGACGACCTGACGCCGGAGGTCGTCGAGGGCCTGGGCCAGTAGACATAGATTTGACGCCTAGATACTGAATCATACGTCTTTTTGTCAGTACCGGTGTGTTTACTGGTGGTATGTGGCCAGCGTGTGTTCGGTTGGCTCTCGGCCAGGAAGGCCTGATCACCCTCGATCAGGCCCTCTCGGTGGGGTGCTCGGCCGATTGCTTCAAACGCCACGTCGCCAAGGGCGACGCGGAACGGCTCCTGCCCGGTGTGTACCGGCTACGGGGGTCGCCCGACACTGCCCGCCAGAAGCTCAGGGCCGCCTGCCTCTGGGGTGGCGAGGGAGCCGCCGCGTCGCACTCTTCTGCCGCAGCCCTGCTGGGACTCAAGGGCTTCAACCTGGTCGACCTTCACGCAGTCACCACGAAGTACCCGCGCCGCCTGCCCGGCTGGTTGACCATGCACCGTATCCCCTCATCACTCCCCGGAACCAGGCCGGTTGGCGGCATCCCCGTGACACCCCCGTGGATCACGCTCGTCGACCTGGGGTCCCAGGCACCCGCCAGTGTGGTCGAGCACGCACTCGACGAGGCACTCCACCGTCGCATGGTGAGCTTGCCTCAGCTCCGCTGGGCGCTGGCTACATTCGGGCGCGAGCGTCACCGGGGGACGAGCATCCTGCGCAGCCTGCTCGCCGAGCGCGGCCCCGGGTAC
>DASXNO010000030.1:0-2031 GCA_036495025.1 Actinomycetota bacterium
GCTTCGGAGCGAGCCGCGGTGCGAAGGCTGACCCGGCCGTCGGAGGCGGCGGCGATGAGCTCGGCGACACTGGTGTCGGCCACGAGGCGGCCGCGGCCGATCACCACCAGGTGGGTGGCGGTGTCCTGCAACTCGCTCATCAGGTGGCTGGAGAGGAGCAGGGCACGCCCCTGGGCGGCCAACGAGCGCAGGAAGCCACGCACCCACACGATGCCCTCGGGGTCCATCCCGTTGAACGGCTCGTCAAGGATCAGCACCGGCGGGTCACCGAGCATTGCGGCGGCGATGCCAAGGCGTTGGCGCATGCCGAGCGAGTACCCCCCGGCCTTCCGCCTGGCCACTGCCTGGAGACCGGCTTCGTCGAGTACCTCGTCGACGCGGCGCGCGCTCAGGCCCTGGGAGTGTGCGAGCCACAGGAGGTGGTTGCGGGCTCTACGGCTGGGATGCAGAGCTCCGGCGTCGAGCAGCGAGCCGACCTGGCTCAGCGGATGGCGCAACTTTGCGTACGGCTGGCCCCCGATCAAGGCCTCGCCCTGGTCGGCGCTGTCGAGACCCAGGATCACGCGCATGGTCGTGGACTTGCCGGCCCCATTCGGCCCGACGAAGCCGGTCACCTGCCCCGGTTCAACCGTGAAGGAGAGCCCGTCGAGGGCGACGGTGGGTCCGAAGCGCTTGCGGATCCCTCTGACTTCGATGCTGTTTTCCATGCCTCAGACGGTACGGAGAAAGGCCCCGGTTGTCGTCACGCCGGGGAGCGATCTTTGCCGTAGCTCCCAGGAGGGACCCAGCCGGGCGAGATCCCCACTGGGAGGGACGCCGAGCGCCCGGACCAGGGGCGAGAATGATCCCCGTGAGCCATATGGCGAGTTGGTACGGCAGGTGGGCCGGCACTGCCCGGGAGGCGCTGGGTTTCCGACAGGCGCAGGCCGTGGCCGGCTCGTCGCTGGCTCTCCTGGGGTTGATCGAGGCCCTCACCCGCGCCGTGATCACGGGAGCCGACGCCACGTCTGCCCTGGTACTCGCCCTCCTCGCCCTGGGGACCACCGTGCCGCTGGCAGTCTTCGGCCCTGCCGCGGCCGCTTTCACTGCTTGTGCCGCCACCCTCCTGTCGCTGGCGGGGTTCCACACCCTGAGCGTGGCGGGCTTCGTGGCGCTGCTGGTCACCCTCTACCAGGCGGGCCGCGCCACTCCAGAGCCCGGACTGGTCCGGCTGTCGGCAGTCGGCCTGGCCGTGCCGTTTGTGGTGCTGGCGCTGACGGGACCCCGCCCCACCTCCTCCGAGGCGGCAGCCCTCACGGTGCTGCTGGCGGCGCTGGCACCGGTGGCCTCGCTCGGAGGAATCGCCCAGCAGGCACGGCACGAGGCGGAGGAGAACCGCGCCGCACGCCAGGTGATCGCGGACACCCTGATCGAGCACACCGCCCGCGGTGAACGGGCCCGCATCGCCCGGGAGCTGCACGACGTCGTGGCGCACTACATCTCCATGGTCGCCGTGCAGGCCGAGTCGGCCCGGCTTGGTGTTCCGGGACTGCCCGCAGCCGGGGCACAGCGGCTCTTGGCGATCGGTGACACCGCCCGAGCCGCACTCGTCGAGATGCGGCGGCTGCTCGGCGTGCTGCGGGCGGATGCCCGAATCGAGGTGGCGGACCGGCACCCTCAGCCTGGCCTGGACCAGCTCAACAAACTGATCGACGAAGCCAGAGAGGCATCCGGGTCGGCAACCCGGCTCATTCTGCGCGGGCCGCCGATCAGCCTCGACCCCGGTGTCGAGCTCGTCGCCTACCGCATCGTCCAAGAAGGCCTCACCAACGCCAGGCGCCATGCGCCGGGTGCCGCCGTCGACGTCGAACTCACCTTTTGCGATGATTCGCTGCTGCTGCGTGTCCGCGACAACGGGCCGGGCCCCCAGTCGGCGGCGGCGGCCGGTGGCCACGGGGTGGCGGGCATGCACGAGCGGGCCTCGGCCGTGGGAGGCAGGGTACGCACCGGTCCCGCCCTCGGAGGCGGTTACCTCGTCGAGGCCACGCTGCC
>DASXNO010000031.1:0-4028 GCA_036495025.1 Actinomycetota bacterium
TCAGACTTTTCAGCCGGTCACGCACCAGCGGGGCGTGAAGCCGTTCTCAGGAGAGGCGTTGCTGATCGACGGGCAGTTGTTCTCTCCCTTGATGCCGGAGGAGCTGGGTGACCTGCCCGTCCCACCGAGGGGAGCATCCGAGGAGGAGAAGCTATCCTACGAAGCCAGGTTCAACCAGCGTGCCCGGTGGCGGCTGACCCGTCACGCCGGACCCGATGCCGACGGGGCTACACGATGGAAGTGCCCGTTCTGCTCGGGGCTGCTCCGGAGCCGCTCGTTTCCCAAGACGATGCGGCGGTCGCGGACGGCGCCGTTGGTGGAGACGGAGGCTGAATGCTGCTGCTCGGGGATCTTGACGGCGATGCCCATCGAACTGCCTTGGTGGCAGAGCATCACGTTCGGGACCACGGCATGGCGGATCAGCATGGCCCGTCGTCAGGTCGTTGAGTCTGCGAACTCGGCCCCCAAGGGGGCGTTCGCCGATCTGAGCCGAGGCTTCTTCCGGGTGATGGGCGTCGTCAAGACCACAGTGCTGCTCGGGTTCACGTTGGCCGCCTACAACCTCGACCGCATCCGATCGTTCAAGGCCAAGCACGGACTGGACGACGACCCCCAGGTCGTCGAGAGGCCGAAGCAGCGCCGGGCTCGCCGGCGTTCGGGCATCTGGACCGAGATCGTGGAGAGCAGCCAGGCTCCCCCACCGACGTAGGACCACCCGACCCCCCCACAAGCCGGCCTATCAGAAAAGGCCGGCTTCAGCGCGCCCGGAAGAGGCTCCGAGCGGCACCGCCGCGGTTCGAGCAGGGTACGGCGGAGGACTGAAGGCTCAACGGTTTCGGAACACGTGTTCGAAGCCAGGTGGAGCGGTCCCTGAAGGACTTTCATGAACACGCAGCCCCGAGTTTCGGGAACACCCCACAGAGGCGGCGGGCAGAATTGAACTGCCGTGCGCGGTTTTGCAGACCGCTGCCTAACCACTCGGCCACGCCGCCATTCAAAAGGAGCGGCTGAGCCGCTCCTCGGCCAGATACTAGCCTACCCACACCCCTATCCCGGCCCCTTGGGCGGCCCGGGCACCCCGGCACCTGGCCGGGTCCCGCTCGGCGGTCTACACTCACGCCAGCCTTTACGGCAGCGAAGCCGGTGCGATTCCGGCGCTGTCCCGCAACTGTGAGGTCCGCTGTTTCGGACCGAGCCAGGTCGCCTGCCGGAAAGGACCACGAACGCCCTCGAGGAAGGGGTTCTCGTGTCAGAAGGCCAACCGCCTCCTGTCGACCGGGGCCACTCTTCGACCGACAGGAGGTGCAGTGTGAGAGCTCGGTTCTGGTCCCTTGCCGTCCTCGCCGTGGTCACAACAACCGCGCTGGGCGGGTGCTCGTCCTCGAAGACGCCCACGGCGACGGCCTCAAGCCCGGTGTCGGCGGCGACCTTTCCCGCGACCATCCAGGCGAGCAACGGCACGGTGACACTGCCGGCCCGGCCCACGCGGATCGTCTCGCTGTCCGCAAGCCTCACCGAGGACCTGTTCGCCATCGGGGCGGGGCCGCAGGTGGTGGCGGTCGACGACCAGTCCAACTACCCCACGGGAGTCCCCAAGACGAGTCTGTCGGGGTTCACCCCCAACGTCGAGGCCATCGCCGGGTACCGGCCCGATCTGGTCGTGGTCAGTGATGACGTCAAGGGCCTCGTCGGCCAGCTCAAAGCCCTGAGCATCCCGACCCTGCTCGAGGCGGCGCCCGGCAACCTCGACGGCGCCTACGCCGAGATCACCCAGCTCGGCGCTGCCACCGGGCACACCTCGGACGCGGCCGGGCTCGTCCAGACCATGAAGAGCAAGGTGACCGCTCTCCTGGCCAAGCTGCCAAAGCGGACCAGGCCCCTGACCTACTACTACGAGCTCGACCAGACGCTGTTCACCGTCACGTCGCACACCTTCGTCGGCAACCTTTTCACGGCCGCCGGCATGGTGGACATCGCGGACAAGGCCGGAGCCTCCTCCGACTACCCCCAGCTCAACGCCGAGACGCTGCTGTCCAGCAACCCCGATCTCATCTTCCTCGCCGACACCAAGTGCTGCGGCCAGAGCGCCGCCACCGTGGCGGCCCGGCCCGGGTACGCAACGATCGCCGCCGTGAAGAACGGCCGGGTGGTAGCGCTGGACGACGACATCGCCTCCCGCTGGGGCCCGCGAGTGACCGACCTGCTGTCGAAGATCGTCGACGCCGAGCGCTCCGTCCCGGCCACCTGAGCGTGAGCGCTCCCGCCGTCCGCCGGCCACAGACCCCGGCCGTCCCTGCGGACCCGGCACGCCCAGCACGGGGGGCGACGCGGAGAGGCCGCATGCCGGTTCTCGGCTGGGCATGCGTGCTGGCCGTGCTGGGAGGGGCGGCAGCGGCCGGTGCGCTCATCGGCCCCGTGCCGCTTCCTCCCGGGGCCATCCTCCTCGAGGTGCTCGGGCGGCTGCCCTGCGTGCACGTTCGGTCGGGACTCTCCGCCGCCCAGGCGGCGATCCTCTGGCAGATCCGGCTCCCGAGGGTGGCGCTCGGGCTGCTGGTCGGGTCGATGCTGAGCCTGGCCGGCAGCGCCTACCAGGGCGTCTTCCGCAACCCGCTTGCCGATCCGTACCTCCTCGGCGCCGCCGCCGGTGCGGGCCTCGGGGCGACGCTGGTGATCACCTTCGGCATTCAGGGCGGGATCGGGCCGGTCGGGCCGGTCCAGGCGGCCGCCTTCGCAGGTGCCCTTGTCGCCGTCGCGGCGACGTGGCTGCTCGGCCGGGGCCAGTACCGCATCCGCTCGACCGCCTCGCTGATCCTCGCCGGCGTCGCGGTGACGAGCCTCTTCACGGCGCTGCAGACGTACTTCCAGCAGCGGGCCGACGCCAGCCTGCGGATCGTGTACTCCTGGATCCTCGGGCGCCTCACCACCGCCGGGTGGCACGACGTGGAACTGATGTTGCCCTGGGCGGTCGTCGCCACGGTTGCGCTGATGCTGCACCGGCGGGCCCTCGACGTCCTCGCCGTGGGCGACGAGGAAGCCGCCAGCCTGGGCCTGCCCGTGGACCGCATCCGGATGACGGTCGTCGTGGCCGCCTCGCTCGCCACGGCTGCCGCGGTGTCGGTCAGTGGCCTCATCGGCTTCGTCGGCATCATCGTCCCGCACACGGTTCGACTCCTCGTCGGAACTTCCAACCGGGCGGTGATCCCCCTCTCGCTGGTGGCCGGCGGAGCCTTCCTGGTGGTGGCGGACCTGTTCGCCCGGACCGTGATCGCTCCGGGCGAGGTCCCGATCGGCGTTATCACGGCACTCGTGGGCGCCCCCTTCTTCCTGGCGCTCCTGGCCCGGCGGGTGCCCCGGCAATGACCGACGGCCTCTGCATCCGCGGCCTGACCGTGACTATCGAGGGCGCCACGATCCTAGCCGGGGTCGACGTCGACGCGGCGGCCGGCGAATGGCTGGCCGTCATCGGCCCCAACGGAGCCGGTAAGACCACGATGCTGCGCTGCCTCGCCGGTAGTGTCGGCTACGAGGGGTCAATCCAGTTCGAAGGGCGGGACCTCGGGGGCCTCACGACCCGCCATCGGGCCCAGACCATCGCCGTCGTGCCGCAGCACCCGGTCTTCCCGGACGGCATGTCGGTGGCCGACTACGTGCTGCTCGGGCGGACGCCGCACATCACGCTGTTCGGGTTCGAGCGTCTCGAGGACAAACAGGTGGCCGCCGGCCTGCTGGAACACCTCGGCCTCGGGGAGCTGGCGCGGCGGCCGATCTCCACCCTGTCCGGCGGTGAGCGCCAGCGGGCCGTCATCGCCAGGGCGCTGGCGCAGGAGCCCTCGGTGCTCCTCCTCGACGAGCCAACCACCGCCCTCGACCTCGGCCACCAGCACGAGGTCCTCACCCTCGTGGACGAACTCCGGCTGGCCCGGACGCTGACGGTGGTCTCGGCGCTGCACGACCTGACCCTCGCCGGCCAGTACGCGGAGCACTTCCTCCTGCTCGACGGAGGCGTCGTGGTCGCGGATGGAACGGCG
>DASXNO010000032.1:0-9856 GCA_036495025.1 Actinomycetota bacterium
GGCGGCGCTCGAGGCCTTCGCCCTCTGCGTCGCCTTCGGGCTCGCCTTCGACTGGCTGTTCATCGCCCTCGGCATGATCTCGGGGACGCCGCAGGCCGCCCAGGGCATCGGCTTCATGGTCTTCCCGTTCACCTTCATCTCGAGCGCCTACGTGCCGGTGTCGAGCATGCCGGGCTGGCTGCAGTCCTTCGCCGCCAACCAGCCGGTCACGATGATGGTCAACTCGGTGCGGGCGCTGACGGAGGGCCAGGCCGCAACCGCGACGCTCGGCCATCCGGCGGGCTACTTCGTGGTCCGTTCCCTGCTCTGGGCGGCCGCGATGCTCGTGGCGTTCGCACCGCTCGCCGTGGCCCGCTACCGCCGGGGCTGAGGCCCAAGGGCCGCCAGGTTAGGTCAGGAACGCGCGTATACGCGCGATCCTGACCTAAGGTCCCGCACGGGATGCGATCGCCACCTGAGGTCCGGCACCGAATGCGATGGAAGGTTACGTGCCCGGGAGAGCCTTGAAGAAGAGGGCCGAGAGGCCGGGCAGCGTCAGGTTCAGCGAGTGCGGCCGCCCGTGCATCTGCAGCGCCTGGGCCTCGACGCCGCCGCCGTTGCCCTGGTTGGACCCGCCGTAGATCTCGGCGTCGCTGTTGAGCAGTTCCCGCCAGTAGCCGCCCGACGGCACGCCGACCCGGTAGTTCGTCCGGGTCACCGGCGTGAAGTTGCACACGACCAGCAGGGGGTCCCCGTCGGTCGACTTGCGCAGGAGGCTGACGACGCTCGACTGGGAGTCGTTGGCGTCGACCCACTCGAAGCCCGCCGGATCGTTGTCCAGCTCGTGGAGGGCCGGCTCGGTCTTCAGGGCCGCGTTCAGGTCCTGTACCCACTGCTGGAGACCGGCATGGGCCGGGTACTCGAGCAGGTGCCAGTCGAGGCTGGTCTCGTGGTACCACTCGTTCCACTGGCCGAACTCGCCGCCCATGAACAGCAGCTTCTTGCCCGACTGCGCGTACATGTAGCCCAGGAGCGAGCGCAGGTTGGCGAACTTGGCGGGGTCGTCGCCGGGCATCTTGCCGATGAGCGACCCCTTGCCGTGCGTCACCTCGTCGTGGGACAGCGGGAGCACGAAGTTCTCCGTCCAGGCGTAGAGGGCCCGGAACGTGAGCAGGTGGTGCTGGTAGCGCCGGTGGATGGGGTCCTTCGAGAAGTACTCGAGCGTGTCGTGCATCCAGCCCATGTCCCACTTGAAGCCGAAGCCGAGGCCCCCGACATAGGTGGGCCGGGACACCATCGGCCACGCCGTCGACTCCTCGGCGATCGTCTGGACGTCGGGGAACTCCTGGTAGACGTCGGTGTTGAGCTGGCGGAGGAAGTACAGCGCCTCGAGGTTCTCCCGGCCGCCGTACTCGTTGGGGATCCAGTCGCCGCCCTCCCGTGAGTAGTCGAGGTACAGCATCGAGGCGACCGCATCCACCCGCAGCCCGTCGGCGTGGAACGCGCCGAGCCAGTGCAGCGCGCTGGAGGTGAGGAAGCTGCGCACCTCGTTGCGGCCATAGTTGAAGATGTAGCTGTTCCAGTCGGGATGGAAGCCCTTGCGGGGGTCGGCGTGCTCGTAGAGGTGGGTCCCGTCGAAGTACCCCAGCCCGTGCTCGTCGGTGGGGAAGTGCGACGGCACCCAGTCCAGGATCACGCCGATGCCGTGCTGGTGCAGGTGGTCGATCAGGTACATCAGGTCCTCGGGCGTCCCGTAGCGGCTCGTGGGGGCGAAGTAGCCCGTCGTCTGGTACCCCCACGACCCATAGAACGGGTGCTCCATCAGCGGGAGGAACTCGACGTGGGTGAAGCCCATGCGCCGGCAGTACTCCGCAAGGCGCGGCGCCATCTCCCGGTAGGTCAGCCAGCGGCTCCCTTCGTCGGGGACCCGCATCCAGGAGCCGAAGTGCACCTCGTAGGTCGACATCGGGGAGCCGAGCCCGTTGTGCCGGTAGCGCTCGGCCATCCAGGCCTGGTCGCCCCAGGTGTAGTCGTAGTCCCACACGACCGAGGCGGTCTGGGGGGGAACCTCGGAATACAGGGCGTAGGGGTCGGCCTTGTCGGCCCGGTACATGGCGTAGCGGGAGGCCACGTGGTACTTGTAGCGCGTCCCCTTGCCGATGCCGGGGATGAAGCCCTCCCAGATCCCGGACTTCTCCCGTGGCCGGAGGGGGTGCGAGTCCTTGCTCCAACCGTTGAAGTCTCCCGTCACGTGGATGGACTCGGCATTGGGTGCCCACACGGAGAACATCGTCCCCGGGGTCCCGTCGACAACGATTGGATGTGCGCCCATCTTCTGCTGCAGCCGGGTGTGGGTCCCCTCGTTGAAGAGGTAGAGGTCGTCCTCGGACAGCAGGCTCGGTTCGGTTGGCGGCTTCTTCACAGCGTGCCTCCTCTACGGTTGTGGCGCGCCGGTGCGCAAGTCGTGTACCAATCGGAGCCTACCCACAACCTCGGGCAGCGAACGCACTGCCTCCAGGGAGTGCGGGATGCGCCACCGCCAGTTGGGGTGTTGCTCGTCGCGGGTACCGGGGATGTTCTGGCTGTGGACCTCACCCCAGAGGTCCTCGAGGAACACGAGCATGCCGCTGGCGTCGCTCCGGGCGAGGAACTTGAGCCAGGCGTCGAGCACCTGGGTCTCCGGATCCGTCCCTCGCTTCGGCCGCTTCAGCAGGCGCCGGGCCACCAGGGCGTCCACCAGCAGCTTGCGGTCGCGCTGGCGCTGGGCCGTGTCGCGGGCGGCATCCTCGGCCGTCAGGAGCCCCAGCTCGAGGCGCTGGGTGATGTCCAGACCACGCCACCAGGCGGCGAACGGCGCCATGTCGTGGGTGGCGAGGCTGGCGACCGTGCTCGCCGGCGGTGGTTCCAGCCCCTCCGTGCGGATGCCCCACTCGGCCACGTGGCAGCCGTACACGCGGTGGCGGGGCATGGCGCGCCGGCACTCCGGCGGCACGGTGCCGAGGTCCTCTCCCACGACCATCGTCCCGGACCGGTGTGACTCCAGGGACAGGATGGCGTAGCTCTCCTCCGGGTGGTACCGGATGTAGACGCCGGCGCTGGCGTCGTGGCCCGGCGGCAGGACGAACAGCCGGTGCAGGCCCATCACGTGGTCGATGCGGATCACCCGGCTGTGGGTCATCAACCGGCGGACGTAGTCGATGACGTAGTCGTAGCCGGCGGCCCGGATGCCCTCCGGGTGCAGCGGCGGGTTGCCCCAGTTCTGGCCCTTGGCGTTCATCGGGTCGGGCGGCGCCCCGGACGTCGAGCTGTGCAGGAACGCACCCCGCTCCCGCCAGACGTCGTAGCCGGCAGGATGGACGCCGAGCGGCAGGTCCAGCATCAAGCCCGCCCCCGTCGATGCACGCGCGGCTGCGAGCTGGTCCGAGGCCACGAATTGCACGTAACGGTGGTAGTTGCGGGCCTTCTCGGAGACTTCCGACGGAGAGAGCCGCCCGGCCCGCTCCTCGCTGGGCCACTCCTGCCACGGTCCCCCGGCCGCCTCGCCGTAGGCCCGGAACGTCGAGTAATCCTCCAGCTTCGGGTTCGCCGCCCCGAAGGCCTCCAGCTCCTCGCGGCGGCGCCCCCCGCCGGAGAACAGGCCAGCCGCAGCCGCCGAGAGGACACTGCGCTTGGCCGCCGCCACGCGGCGGTAGTCCACAAGGGGCTCCCGGCCCGCCTCCTTCAACAGAGGAGCCGCCTCGGCCAGCGCCGCGGCGGCCGCAGGGGACGTCCCCAGCTCCGGGAGGGACGTGACGTCGATGAAGACGTCGTTCCAGAACCGCCGTGTGACGGGGGAGTAGGGGCTCGGCTCGAACGGGTTGTCCAGGAACGTGGCAAAGAGCGGCAGCGTCGCCACCACGTGGCCCCCCTCCTCGCCGATCCATTCCTGCAGCTCGGCGAGGTCCCTGAAGTCGCCGATGCCAAGACTGTGCTCCGAATGGACGGCGTAGAGGGGGACGAAGGCCCCCCAGAATCGAGGCCCCTCGGCCGCCTTCCGGGGTGCCGAGATCACCAGCGCCTCGCCCCGGCGCCGGCCCGCCGAGACCGAGAGGCGGTGATACCCCGGCGGGAGGCGCTGTCCGAGGGCGACGTCCAGCGAGACGTACTCCCTGCCGTCGACCTCCGCCTTCTCTCGCACCGTGGCGCCGCCCAGGTCGACCCGGAAGGTCGTCGCCGCGCCGTCCTCCTGTTCGAGACGCCCCCCGAGCCTGCCCGACGCGGCCCCCGCCGGCAGGCGTACCCGCAGCGCCGGCAACCGGCCTTCCCAAGCCACCACGACCGGCTCGACCGTCCGGCCCCAGAGCTCACGCCGGCGCGCCCGCAGGGCAACCTCGATGTCCCGGGGCGACGCAGCGTCGGGGGAGACGGGAGCCCCGAGGGCCTCGAGGACCGCCACCAGGGACTCCCGCGATGCCCGGATCCGCCGGTTCTCGACGTTGACATAGCTGGTCATCACGCCCCAGTGCCGGGCGAGTTGATCCAGCTCGGGCTCCGGTCTCAGGCTATTCCTCCAGGAGTTGCAGGATGCCCTGGATGGGGATCTTCATCCACTGCGGGCGGTTGTTGGCCTCGTAGCCGAGCTCGTACATCGCCTTGCCGAGCAGGAAGGTGTCGAGCAGGACCTTGGTATGGGCCTCGGAGCGGGGGATGAAGCTGGTTCCCTGAGCCACGTCGAGATAGGTGCCGAGGAACGCTCCGGCCGACCACAGGTACCAGAACCGCACCCAGTGCTGCAGCACCGAGGGGTCCCGGTCGGTGACGATGCCACCGAGGGGACCGTAGAGGGCGCTGTAGGCGGCGTAGTTGAGGGACCGCAGCATCCCGGCAACGTCCTGGAGGGGCGACCGCTTGATCCGGCGCTCGGACAGGGGCCGGGCGGGCTCCCCCTCGAAGTCGATGATGACGAAGTCCTTCCCCGTATAGAGAACCTGGCCGAGGTGGTAGTCGCCGTGGATGCGGATCCTCGAGGCATTGATCTTCGGCTCCAGCACTCGTTGCAGCCGCCGGACGACGTCGCCCTCGAGGTCGAGGATCTGGACCGCCTCGGGGATCTGGTGGCCGAGGTCCCGCAGCAGCCGGAAGTTCTGCACCGTGATGCTGCGCATCGTCTGGTAGAGCGACCGCTGGTAGAACGGCGTGATCGGCTCGGGGGCGAAGGCGGGGTCCTCGGTGTCGGACGACAGCGCCAGGTGCAGCTGCGCGGTGCGGCGCCCGAGCAGCCTCGCCCGGTCGAGGTAGTCGGCCATGGTCTCGCGGGCGAGCGCGGGCGGCTCCATCCGTGCGGCCTGGAACAGGTTGAGACCCTCGGGGACCGGCGGGTCGGTGATCTCGGGGTGGCGGACGATCGCCTCCTCGAAGAACCGGCCCAGCGAGTCCAGGGTGTAGTGCCAGGCGTCGCCGCTGTTGGGCACGAGCTGCTGGGCGATGGCGATCGTCATCGGCTCCCCCTTGCCCCGCCGGTACTCCAGCGCCCCTGCCACCTGCGGCACGTGGGGGAAGGCGGCGCGCTCCGTCAGGAAGCGCCCGATCTCGAGGTCGGGGTTGACGCCCTCCTCGGGGCGCCGGAAGAGCTTGAAGAACAGGCGGTCGCCGAAGATCACCGAGGTGTTCGACTGCTCCGCCTGCATCGGCTGGGGCTCCAGGGCCGACGGGGGAGCGCCGGCGAGGGTCTTGAAGGCCTTCGTCGGCGTCGCCAGCAGCCGCCCGGACTGCCCCGGGATCTGGCGGCGCTTGCTGATCGTCTCCAGGAGGGCGCTGTCGAACTGCCCGTTCCAGAGGGCGTCGAAGAGCATCCACTCGCCCTCTTTTGTCTTGAGGCGAGCGACGGCCGTGTCGGCGACCACATGCTGCAGGTCGCCGCTTCGCTGCGCCGGCGTGGCGCCGAGGGCGAGGACGTAGGTCTGCGCGTCGCCCTCGACGTATTCGACCCTGACCGGGCAGAGGAACCCCAGGGGCGGCTCCGATTTCGCAGCGGCGCTCTGTGCCCGCCCGGGAGCTGGCTTGGTGACCGGGATCACGTCCTCCAGCACGGTCGATGCGATCTTCTGGGCCTTGGCCCCGAACCAGCGCCGCCCCATGAGGTAGCCGGGCAGGACCTCCTCCAGGGCGGCGCGGCTGCGGCGGGCGAAGATCTCGTCCCACGTCCCGGACACTTCGATGACCGGCAGCGGGGCCTCGGGGTCCTGGCCGGAGTGGCGGGAGCGGGCGGACTGCGCCTCCAGGGCGAACCAGTAGAACGAGTGGGGGCCCAGCGTGAACAGGTACGGCTGGTCGCCGATGCGTGGCAGCTCGGTCTGGCCGAACAGCTCCACGGGCGCCGCCCCCTTGTAGTTCTTGAGGTCGAGCTCCGCGTACTGCATGAACCGGGAGAGGTTGGCCACGACGAGGATGACCTCGTCGCCGTAGGTCCGGGTGAAGGCGAGCACCTTGCGGTTCTCGGGATAGAGGAACTCCAGCGACCCCCGCCCGAACGCCAGGTAGCGGCGGCGCAGCCCGACGAAGCGCTTTGTCCACCACAGCAGCGAGGCGGAGTTGTTGGCCTGGGCCTCGACATTGACCGCCTGGGAGAGGTACTCCGGGTCGGTGACCACCGGCGGGAAGATGCTCTGGGGGTTCGCCCGGGAGAAGCCGGCGTTGCGGTCGATGCCGCTCCACTGCATCGGGGTGCGCACCCCGTTGCGGTCGCCGAGGTAGATGTTGTCCCCCATGCCGATCTCGTCGCCGTAGTAGAGGACGGGGGTGCCCGGCATCGAGAAGAGCAGCCCGTTCATCAGCTCGATCGTCTTGCGGTCGGCCCCGAGCAGTGGCGCGAGGCGGCGGCGGATGCCGAGGTTGATGCGGGCCTGCGGGTCGCCCGCGTACATCCGGTACATGTAGTCGCGTTCCTCGTCCGTGACCATCTCGAGGGTGAGCTCGTCGTGGTTGCGGAGGAAGACCGCCCACTGGCTCGTCGGCGGGATCGGCGGCGTCTGGCCGAGGATGTCGAGCACCGGGAAGCGGTCCTCCATGCGGATCGACATGAACAGCCGGGGCATCAGGGGGAAGTGGAACGCCATGTGGCACTCGTCGCCCTGGCCGAAGTAGGCGCTGGCGTCCTCGGGCCACTGGTTGGCCTCGGCCAGCAGCATGCGGTTCTCGTACCGCTCGTCGATGTGTGCCCGCAGGTCCTTCAGGATCTGGTGGGTCTCGGGGAGGTTCTCCCCGCTGGTGCCCTCGCGTTCGATCAGGTACGGCACGGCATCGAGGCGAAGCCCGTCCACGCCCAGGTCGAGCCAGAAGTCCACGACGTTGAACATTGCCCGCTTCACCTCGGGGCTCTCCCAGTTCAGGTCGGGCTGGTGGGAGTAGAAGCGGTGCCAGTAGTAGGCGTTCGCCACCGGGTCCCAGGCCCAGTTCGACGTCTCGAAGTCCTTGAAGATGATGCGGGCGTCCCGGTAACGGTCCGGGGTGTCGCTCCAGACGTAGAAGTCGCGGTGGACGCTGCCCCGCCGGGCCCGCCGTGCCCGCTGGAACCAGGGGTGCTGGTCGGAGGTGTGATTGAGCACGAGCTCGGTGATCACCTTGAGCCCGCGCCAGCGCGCCTCCCGGAGGAAGGTCTTGAAGTCCCGCAGCGTCCCGTACGCGGGATGGATGTCGGTGTACTCGGCGATGTCGTAGCCGTCGTCGCGCAGGGGAGAGGGATAGAAGGGCAGCAGCCAGATCGCTGTCACCCCGAGGTCCTGCAGGTAGTCGAGCTTGCTCGTCAGCCCCTTGAAGTCACCGATGCCGTCGCCGTCGGAGTCGCAGAACGCGCGCACGGGGACCTCGTAGATGACCGCGTCCTTGTACCAGAGTTCGTCCCCGATGGGGTGCTGTCCGGCAGGGGCGGACTGTGACGCGGGGCCCCTATGGACCATAGGTCACAGGGGCATCGTGTGGCCGCAGGGCGAGGATGTGGGCGGGCAACGCCGCCGGATCGAGCCGAACGAAATTGCGGGGGCCGGTCCAGGTGAACTTCATACCGGTGAGCAGGTCCTCGACCTGGTACGGCCGGTCGGCCGGCAGGCCCAGGTCGGCCAGCGGAAGGTCGACCCAGCCGGACTGGGGGTTGTGGGGGTCCAGGTTCACCACCGACAGGATGACGTTGGCGAGGTCATCCGTCGACTTCGTCCACGCGATCAGCTGATCGTTGTCGACCGGTTGGAAGGTGGGGACGGCGTCGCCCTGGAGGGCGGGGTTCTCGTTGCGGATGAGGTTCACCCGGGCGATCACCTCGCTCAGGCTGTCCATCCGGTGCAGGTCCCAGTTCCGGATCTCGTACTTCTCGGAGTTGAGGTACTCCTCCGAGCCCGGAGCGATCGGGGTGTCCTCCTCCATCTCGAACGGCGGGCCGTAGATGCCGTAGGACGTGCTCAGGCAGGCCGCCAGGATCAGGCGGGCGATGAACGCCGGGCGGCCGGCGCCTCCCTGGAGCTGCTGGGCGAGGATGTCCGGGGTGTTGGGCCAGAAGTTCGGCCGGAAGAACTCCTTGAGCTCGGTTGTGGTGAGCTCGGTGACGTACTCGATCAGCTCCGCCTTGGTCGTCCGCCACGTGAAGTACGTGTAGGACTGGGTGAACCCCAGCTTCGCAAGGCGGTACATCACCTTGGGGCGCGTGAATGCCTCGGCAAGGAACAGCACGTCGGGGTGCTCGGCCTTGACGCCGCTGATCAGCCACTCCCAGAAGGCGAACGTCTTGGTGTGGGGGTTGTCGACCCGGAAGATCTTCACCCCGTGGCCGATCCAGTGATCCACGACCGCCTTGAGCGCCTCCCAGAGGCCCTGCCAGTCCTCGCTGTCGAAGTCGAGCGGGTAGATGTCCTGGTACTTCTTCGGTGGGTTCTCCGCGTACTGCAGCGTGCCGTCCGGCCGGGCCCGGAACCACTCGGGGTGCTCGGTGACCCAGGGGTGGTCGGGCGAGGCCTGGATCGCGAAGTCGAGGGCGATCTCGAGGCCGAAGCGCCCCGCTGCCGCGACGAGGTGTTCG
Source organism: Actinomycetota bacterium (assembly GCA_036495025.1). GTDB lineage: Bacteria > Actinomycetota > CADDZG01 > JAHWKV01 > JAOPZY01 > JAOPZY01. Next base: position 9,023 of record DASXNO010000032.1, read on the forward strand.
AAGTCGGCCATGGTCCCCAGCTCGGGGTGGATGGCGGTGTGGCCGCCCTCTGCGCCGCCGATGGCCCAGGGGCTGCCGGGGTCGGTCGGGAGCGCCTGGGTCGAATTGTTCCTGCCCTTGCGGTGGGTCACGCCGATGGGGTGGATCGGTGGGAGGTACAGCACGTCGAAGCCGAGTCCGGCGACATACGGCAGGCGCCGCTCGACGTCGGCCAGCGTGCCGTGGCGGCCGGGCTCGTCCGACGCCGAGCGCGGGAACATCTCGTACCAAGCGCTGAAGCGGGCTCGCGGCCGGTCCACGACCATCGGGTACTCCGGCGAGGAGCCCGCGAGGCTCGTGTCGGCGTAGGCCGAGACCAGCGCGGGGAAGTCCTCGTGCCAGGCGGTCGTGGCCCCGGGGGTACGGAGCAGCTCCGCCTGCGCGAGCAACTGCTCCGCGTCGTCGCTAGGTGCCCGCTTGGCGGCTGCCTCGATCAGTTCCGCCCCGATCAGGCGGTCCACCGCGGTCTCGACCCCCGCCTCGACCTTCCGCTGCATCCCTCGCCACCACGTGGCGAACTGGTCGACCCAGCCCCGCACCGTGTACTCGTAGTTGCCCGTCTCCCCCACGACGAACGACGCGCGCCAGTGGTCGTTGGTCAGGTCCTCCATCAGGGTCTCGTTCCACCGGTGGCTGCCGCGGCGGCGCCAGCCCAGCACGGCGGTGACCACGTCGTGGCCGTCGGCGAACACATCCGCTTCGACGCTGACGGTGTCCCCCGATATGCGTTTGATCGCAAACCGCCCGCAGTCGACCTCGGGTTTTACACCCTCGACGACCACGCGGCGCTTCCCG
>DASXNO010000033.1:0-1722 GCA_036495025.1 Actinomycetota bacterium
GGGGACCAGGGCCAATCCGCCGGCGACCACGGCACCGACGGCTGTGACGGGGATGGCGATCTTCATCGGGAACTTCATTCGGCACCTCCTGGGGTGAGAAGGGCAGCAGGGACAGGTCCGACTCTGCCGGACTCATCCTGAGAGGAGCCTGAGAAGAGCAGTCACGACCTTCTTTGTATGAATATGGGTCATTATCACCCTCTGCCATACAAAGAAGATTCTCGGCGCTCTTATTCCTCGTCCCCGGCCACGATGGGTGGGCGGCTCGGGAGCAGCCGGGCGAGCAACTCGGCCTGGGAATGGACGCCGAGGCGGCGGTAGATGGCGGACAGGTGATTGCGCACCGTGCTCTGGCTGAGGAACAGGTCCCGGGCGATCGTCGGGACGCGCTGGCCCCGTAGGAGGCGGCGCAGGATCTCGAGCTGGCGCTGGGACAGCTCGCGGAGGGCGGGATCGCTCCACCACATCTCGCCGGAGGCGGGGGCGTCGCCGATCCCCGCGGCGGCGATCTCGAGGGCGATGCGCCAGAGGTGGTCCTCGAGGCGGGCGGCACGCCGCTCGGGGGACTCGGCGTCGCGCTCGGTGTCGAGCACCCACATGGCGACGGCGAAACGGGGCGGGTTGTGGTCGCACAGCGGGCTGACCTCGCAGCGCACCGGCACCCATGTGGCGTGGCCCGACGACGCCTCGGACGACCCGTTCGAAGAAGAAGCGGGCTCGGAGCGCACCCGGACCACGGTGGAAACCCCCCGGCGATCGACGCCGGAGCGCCCCAGGGCCAGGAGCAGGAGGGGGGCGTCCTCGGGGTGGACCACCGACTGCAGGGCGGTGCCCCGGAACTCCACGGGGTTCCAGCCGAACCATGCGGTGGCGTCGGCGCTGATCTCGCTGAACCGCCATTCGTGATCGAGTGCCCCGAGGACCAGGCGGAAGGCGTCACGTCCCGACGTCACGGGATGCCCGACCGCCCCGGCCGCACCCTCGGGGGGGTCTCCTCCGGCCGGGACGAGCGCCACGAGGGCCAGGCCCCCCGGCAGGGAGCGCACCCACCCCGAAACGGACAGCTCAGCTCCGGCCGGTAGCTCGAGCTGCGCCTGTCCCTGACAGAACTGGATGATGCCCTCATCGATGCCCGACAGGATCGTCTCGACCAGCGTCCGCGTCTGCGGCGGGAACAGCGAGGGGAAGTCGGCGTTCTGCGGCAGGGGAGTTTCCGCACTGAGCAGATCGGCGAATTCGCGGTTGGCGGCGACCACACGTTTGGTCGGGGTGTCGATGACCGCGCAGGGAACCCCGGCTCGGCGGAGGTGGCTCTCTATCTCAAGAGAGCAGCTGGGTCCGTCGCCGCGGTCGTCAGCCTGGCCGACCCACGAGATCATCGGTGACCACCTGCGCGCTTGCGACTCACGAGCGTCGGATGCCGGAGCCGACCGCGCTGCGGGGTCGGGAGGCAGGCAGCCACGCAGCGGACATCAACTTCGGCCTCCCCGTGAGCAACGTCCATGTCGCGCGGGCAGGGATCACCGCCCTCGCCGCTGGGGGGATTATGCCGTTTCAGCAAGAGCATCGACCCCTTCAAGGGCTGGGCAAAGTGTCGGAGTTACTGGATTCTCGCATTTTTTGGCCACGCGTTCAGACCGTTCCGACGGATTTGTCCTACCCCATGAGAGAAATTTAATCGTTTAGAGAACGATCCGGGCTTAGTGTACCAGTCATTCCAAA
>DASXNO010000034.1:0-2632 GCA_036495025.1 Actinomycetota bacterium
GGAAGGAACGATGAGCGACCAGCCGGTGCGCCCGGACGTCCCGCCCAGCGGCACCGGGTGTGTGGAATGCCTGGCGAACGACGGGTGGTGGTTGCATCTGCGCCGTTGCGCCGAGTGCGGGCACATCGGATGCTGTGACAACTCACCGAGCCAGCATGCGACTGCCCACGCACGCGAGGCCGATCACCCGGTCATCTGCAGCTTCGAGCCGGGCGAGGACTGGTTCTTCGACTACCGCACGAACGACTTCGCGAGCGGCCCACCGCTCGCACCACCCCAGCACCATCCCCTCGACCAGCCGACGCCGGGGCCGGCGGGACGGGTGCCTGCGAACTGGGAGAGCCTGCTCAACTGAACCCCCGGGCGTCGGCGCCGGTCGAACGGGGTGCGGCGCCCGACTCGCTACGCTCTCCGCCCGTGACGACAGCGGAAGAGTTGCAGGCCCAGGCGGACGCGTTCGGCTGGTATCACACCATCGACCTGGGCAACGGGGTGGTGACCAAGGGCATCAGCGTCCAGGAGACCTCGGCCGGCGTGATCCCCGACGTGACCGGCCGCAGCGTCCTCGACATCGGGGCCTGGGACGGCAAGTTCTCCTTCGCCGCCGAGAAGGCCGGGGCGAGCCGGGTCGTCGCGCTCGACCACTACGCCTGGGGCGTCGACTTCGTCGCCCGTGGCGCGTACTGGGCCGAGTGCATCGCCAACGGCACGCTGCCCGACCAGTCGAGGGACGAGACCGACTTCTGGCGCCCGGACCTGCCGGGTCAGCGGGGCTTCAACTTCGCCAAGGCGGCTTTGGACTCGAAGGTCGAGCCGGTGGTCGGCGACTTCCAGAAGATCGACCTGGACGAGCTCGGGGTGTTCGACGTGGTGCTGTATCTCGGGGTGCTGTACCACATGAAGGAGCCGCTCACCTGTTTGGAGCGGTTGCGCGCCGTGACCAAGGAAGTGGCGGTGATCGAGACGGAGGCGGTGCACATCCAGGGCTTCGACCGCGAGGTGCTGATGCAGTTCCACGCCGGGAGCGACCTGCGCGTCGACTTCGGCAACTGGTACGTGCCGACCATCGAGGCCTTGCACAACCTGTGCCGCGCCGCCGGCTTCAGTTCGGTGCACACGGTCATCGGGCCGCCGCCCCCGCCAGCGGGTGCAGAGGGTGGGCCGTCGTTCCGCCAGAAGGTCGGGTCCCGGGTCGGTGGCCTGCCGATCCCGCCGGCGTCCGCGCCCAGTGTCAACTACCGCGCCGTGGTGCACGCCTTTTCGTAAGGCGACACCGCCGGCGGGTCGACGTTGAGACCTTGGGTCAGCTGACGCTCTCGCTGCGCCGGGGCAGCACCCAGCCCGGGCGCGGGAAGTGGCAGGTGTAGCCGTTGGGATAGCGCTCCAGGTAGTCCTGGTGCTCGGGCTCGGCCTCCCAGAAGGCACCCGCGGGCCTCACCTCGGTGACGACCTTGCCGGGCCAGAGGCCGGAGGCCTCCACGTCGGCGATGGTGTCCTCGGCGACACGGCGCTGCTCGTCGCTGAGGTAGAAGATCGCCGAGCGGTAGCTCGTGCCGCGGTCGTTGCCCTGGCGGTTGAGCGTCGTCGGGTCGTGGATCTGGAAGAAGAACTCGAGGATGTCGCGGTAGGAGGTCTGGTCGGGGTCGAACTCGATTTCGATCGCCTCCGCGTGGCCGGCGTGATTGCGATAGGTGGCGTTCTCCACGTCGCCGCCGGTGTAGCCGACCCGCGTCGAGATCACGCCCGGGCGCTTGCGGATGAGGTCCTGCATGCCCCAGAAGCATCCACCGGCGAGGATCGCCTTCTCTGTCCGCTGGCTCATCGCCCGGCCTCCTTCTTCTGCTTGTCCGAGAACTCCTCGAAGCGCGCCTTGTACTTCCCGTAGCCCTCCTTGTCGAGGTCCTCGTAGGGGATGAAGCGCAGGGCGGCCGAGTTGATGCAGTAGCGCAGGCCGCCCTCTTCGGGGGGCCCGTCGTTGAACACGTGACCGAGGTGGCTGTCGCCGTGCACGGAGCGGACCTCGGTCCTGATCATCCCATGGCCCATGTCCGAGTGCTCGACCACGTTGTCCGGCTCGAGCGGGATGGTGAAGCTCGGCCAGCCGCAGCCGCTGTCGAACTTCTGGAGCGAGGCGAAGAGGGGCTCTCCCGAGACGATGTCGACGTAGATGCCCGCGTCCTTCTTGTCCCAGAACTCGTTGTCGAAGGCGGGCTCGGTGGCGCTCTCCTGGGTGACGGCGAACTGGCGGGGCGTCAGCTGGGCCACGGCGCCTTCGTCCTTGCTGTAGTCCTCGGTCATGGCGTCACCTCCACGTTCGTCGACGAATCGACTCTATGTGCTCAGCGTTTCCGGTGGACGCGGGCCATGTGCCCCAGGCCAGGGCTACGGCGGCGGCGGTGCCGCCGGCCCGGGAGAGGAGGGCGGGTTCGAGTCCCCGGTCCGTGCAGCCGGGTCCACCGACGGCGGCGCCCACGCCTGCGGGCTGGGGGGAGGCACGGGCGGCGGTGGGTAGGCGGTGCCGTAGGGCGCCGGGGACCCGGGATGGGAGGTCAACGACCTCTTGGTCGTGGCGTGCGCGATGAGGTAGAGGGCGGCGCCGATCACCCCCAGGATGAGGCCGACCAGGAGCCAC
>DASXNO010000035.1:0-6671 GCA_036495025.1 Actinomycetota bacterium
AGAGGCGCCCGCCAGGGCGCCGGATAATCCACAACGTTGGAGGCAAGGTTGAGGCCGGAGGCAGCGCAGAGAGAAAGGGAGCAGGAGATGAGGAATTGGCGGTTCGTCGTCGTTGCCATGCTGGCAACCCTGAGCATTGTCGCCGCCGCCTGCGGCAGATCGACGTCGACCGGCAGTTCGAAACCGGCCTACAAGATCGGCTTCATGGGGGCGCTCACCGGAGCCAACGCGCAGCTCGTGGTCGGATCCGAGAAGGCAGCCAACCTGGCCATCAAGCAGGCCAACGACAAGGGTGACCTGCCCGTGACCCTCAGCCTTGACCCCCAGGACACCCAGGGCAGCCCGCAGGCCGCCGTCCCGCTTGCCAGCAAGCTGGCCGGGGACGCCAACGTCCTCGCCGTTGTCGGGCCCGCATTCTCCGGGGAGTCGCTCTCCGCCAACCCGACCCTGCAACAGGCGAGCATCCCGCAGATCACGCCGTCGGCAACGAACCCGGCGCTCGCGCAGAGCGGTTGGAAGGCGTGGTTCCGGGCGGTCGGCAACGACCTCTCCCAGGGAGGCCCGGCCCCGGACGTGGCGTCGAAGATCATCAAGGGCGCCAAGGTCTACGTCGCCAACGACAACACGGCCTATGGAGCCGGCCTCGCCGGCATCGTGCGAGACGGGCTGAATGCCAGGTATCCGGGCGCGCTGGTCGGCTTCAACTCCGTCGACCCTGGCAAGGACGACTACAGCGACCTTGCGAACAAGATCGTGACCAGCAAGGCCGACGTGTTCTTCTGGGGCGGCTACTCGCCCGAGGCTGCCAAGATCATCACCCAGGCCAGGGCAAAGGGATTCACCGGGACGTTCCTGGGCGCCGACGGCAGCAAGGACTCGACCTTCCTCGCCAATGCCGGGGCCAACGGCGAGGGCGCCTACTTCCTCTGCCCGTGCGCGGATGTGACCACGATCACCGATCCCGTCGACACCAAGTTCGTCTCGGACTACAAGGCCTTCACGCACGAGGACCCGATCATCTATTCGGGCGAGGGCTACGACGCGGCCAACCTCATCATCGGGGCCATCCGCAAGGCGGGGAAGCCGGGGTCCGACATCACGACGTACCGCAAGACCCTGGCGACCAACATCGCCTCGACGACGGGCTTCGCCGGCACCACGAAGACCTACGCGTTCCAGCCGAACGGCGAGCTCGTCGACAGCGCCGTCGTCATCTATCTCTACAAGGTCGTGGGGGGCAAGTTCGTGCTGCAGGGCAGGGTGAAGGACCTGCTGGCCAAGGCGTGAGGGGGAGCCGGACGAGAGCCACCGGTTAGGGAGGCGCGCGCTGCCTGACTGCCTCCGAACCGGGTTCTGGCCCCACGTCTTCGACGGGCTGACCCTGGGCTCGATCTACGCCATGATCGCGCTCGGCTACACCATGGTGTACGGGGTCCTGCAACTGATCAACTTCGCCCACTCCGAGGTCTTCATGGTGGGGACGTTCGCCGGCCTCTACACCCTCAAAGCCATCGCGAACGGCCCCGAGGGCGGTGTGGTGCTCGCCGGGCTCATCGGCACGGCGATGCTCGCCGCCATGGGTGCCTCGGCCCTGACCGCGCTGGGGCTCGAGCGCATCGCCTACCGGCCGCTGCGCAAACGTGGTGCGCCACGGCTGTCCTACCTGATCTCCGCCATCGGGGCCTCGCTGTTCCTCCAGAACCTCTTCTTCGTTGTCGGGCCGGTCGGCGGGCCGGCGCCCAGGCCGTACCCCAACATCATGGTGCGGCGGACCGCTTTCTCCCTGCTGGGCTACAGCGTGTCCAACCAGCAGTTGCTGATCGTGGCCACGATGATCGCCATGTACCTGGCCCTCGACCGCTTCGTCATGGCGAGCCACACGGGCCGTGGGATCCGCGCGGTGGCGGAGGACCCCGAGACCGCCGGCATGATGGGCGTGAACATCAACCGGATCGTCGTGGTGACGTTCCTGGTGGGCGGTCTGATGGCGGGAGCGGCCGGGCTCCTCTACGGGGTCTACTTCGGCCAGGCGCGCTTCGATATCGGCTTCATCCCCGGGATCAAGGCGTTCACCGCCGCGGTGCTGGGCGGGATCGGCAACATCCGGGGGGCGCTGCTCGGCGGTCTGCTGCTCGGCCTCATCGAGAGCGTTGGCGTCACCTGCCTGCGCAGTGACTGGCAGGACGTGATCGCGTTCCTGGTGCTGGTGGCGGTGCTGATGTTCCGGCCGTCGGGCCTCCTCGGCGAGGCGGTGCGCGAGTGAACCTCCCCGGCAAGGCCGCGTCGCTGGAGGCGTGGGTGCGCGAGCGCCGGAGCCGGGCGCTCCTGGTGGGGGTCGCCGCCCTCCTGGTGCTGGTCCTCGTGCCGCTGCGGCTCTCGTCGTACTCCCAGTCGGTGCTCGTCGACCTCCTGCAGTACGCGCTGCTGGCCCTCGGCCTCAACGTGGTGGTCGGCTTCGCGGGGCTGCTCGATCTCGGCTACGTGGCGTTCTACGCCATCGGCAACTACGCCTTCGCCATCGTGACGGCGGGCAGGTTTTCGAAGGCCTTGTACTTCGGTGGCGGCCTCCACGTGCCGCCCCCGCCGGTCTGGCACGACTGGATGTGGCTCCTGCTGATCGTTGGCCTGGTCTCGGCGATGGTGGCGGGCGTGATATTGGGGGCACCGACTCTTCGCCTGCGGGGCGACTACCTCGCCATCGTCACCCTGGGTTTCGGCGAGATCGTACGCATCGCGGCCCGCAACTTCGACTCGATCACCGTCGGGCCGCGCGGGATCACCTCCATCCCGCATCCGGAGCTGCACCTGTTCGGCCTGCACTACGCCTTCGGGCTCGACCCTCGTCCGTACTACTTCCTCCTCCTGGTGCTGTGCGCCCTGATGATCGGAGTGATCCTGCGGTTGAACCGCTCCCGTATCGGGCGGGCCTGGGTGGCGATCCGGGAGGACGAGCTTGCCGCCGCCGCCATGGGGGTGCCGACGGTGAGGATGAAGCTGTGGGCCTTCGCCATCGGGGCGTCGACGGCGGGTGTGGCGGGGGTGGTGAATGCGAGCCGGGTCAACTTCGTGAGCCCGGACGATTTCACCCTGTTGATCTCGATCTTCATCCTGTCGATGGTCGTCCTCGGCGGGATGGGCAACGTCTGGGGCTCGATCGTCGGGGCCGCCGTCATCGTCGTCGTGCCGGAGGTCATCCGCAGCGTCGTCCCGAGCTTCCAGCAGTACCGCTTCCTCGTCTTCGGGGCGGTGCTGGTCGTCGTCATGATCTTCCGGCCGCAGGGCCTCATCCCGAGCCGCCGGCGTGCCATGGAGTTGGAGACCGCCGATGGCCCCGCCTGACGCCGCTCGCCCGCTGCTCGAGGTCCGGAGGCTCACGAAGCGATTCGGCGGTCTGCGGGCGCTGGACGGCGTCGACCTCACGGTTCAGACCGGCCAGATCCATGGCCTCATCGGCCCCAACGGTGCCGGCAAGACCACGTTCTTCAACCTTGTGACGGGGCTGCTCGTGCCGACCTCGGGCGAGATCCTGCTCGAGGGCACGTCGATCGTCGGCAGGAAGCCCTACCAGGTCACCAGGGCGGGGATCGCTCGCACGTTCCAGAACATCCGGCTCTTCAAAGCGATGACCGCCCTCGAGAACGTCATGGTGGGCCACGACGCCCGCAACCGGGCTGGCGTGCTGGAGGCCGTACTCCGGACCGGCCGGTCCCGGCGGGAGGAGAGCGAGACCGGCCGGGCGGCCTTGCGCCTGCTCGGCGCGATGGGCATCGCCGCCCTGGCGAACCAGGTGGCGGGCAACCTCTCCTACGGCGACCAGCGGCGCGTGGAGATCGCCCGGGCCCTCGGGACCGAGCCGAAGCTCCTCCTGCTCGACGAACCCACGGCGGGGATGAACCCCTCCGAGAAGCTGGCGATGACGGACCTGATCCGCCAGGTGCGGGACTCGGGCGTGACCGTCCTGCTGATCGAGCACGACATGAAGTTCGTGATGGGTCTGTGCGAGGTCATCACGGTCCTCGACTTCGGCGTGCGGATCGCGGCCGGCCCCCCTCAGCAGGTCCAGCGAGACCCGAAGGTCATCGAGGCGTACCTCGGCCATGGCGCCGTCGACGAGCCGGGCCAGTAGATGACCCCGATCCTCGACGTGCGGGGGCTTCGGGTGCGGTACGGGGCCATCGAGGCGGTGAAGGGCATCTCGCTCACGGTCGGGCAGGCCGAGATCGTGACGCTCATCGGGGGCAACGGCGCCGGGAAGACGACGACGCTCAAGAGCATCTCCTCCGTCCTGCGCCCCGCCGCCGGAGAGATCCTCTTCGAGGGGGAACGTACCGACCGCCTGCCGTCGCACGAGGTCGTGCGACGGGGGATCTGCCAGGCCCCCGAGGGCCGCCGGATCTTCCCCCGGATGTCGGTGAAGGACAACCTGGAGATGGGAGCCTACGCCCGGCGGGACACCGACGGGATCGGCGCGGACTTCGACCGGGTCTTCGCCCTCTTCCCGGTCCTGCGCCAGCGCCTCCGCCAGCAGGGCGGGACCCTCTCCGGCGGCGAGCAGCAGATGCTGGCCATCGCCCGCGCCCTGATGGCCCGTCCGAAGCTGCTGCTGCTCGACGAGCCCTCGATGGGCCTGGCGCCGATGATGGTCGACCGGATCTTCGAGGTCGTGCGTGAGATCAACGCGCAGGGGACGCCGATCCTTCTGGTGGAGCAGAACGCTCAGATGGCCCTCCAGACGGCCCGGCGCGGCTACGTGCTGGAATCGGGCACCGTCGTCCTCGAGGACGAGGCGGCCGCCCTGCTCGGCAACGACCAGGTCCGGAAGTCCTACCTCGGCACGGATTGACCGCAAGGGTGGGGGGACCTCTGCAGGTCCCCGAGTCTGCGAGGGCTACGGGACGGCGAGGGTTACGCGGAACAGCACGACGTACTGGGCGCACACATGACCGGGTGGGCAGACCGGGGCGCCGGTCGACTCGATCACGGCCGTGCCGTGGCCGGTGGTGGTGATCGTCCAGGCCTCGTAGCCGGCGCTGGCCGGGACGGCTTCCGGCGTGAGGGCCACGATCCCCGGGGTGGCCTGGGGGCTGCTCCACCGGAAGCTCGCGACCAGTCGCAGTTCCGCGACGGATCCGGAGGGCAGGGTGAAGGTCTTGCCCGTGTCCGCCTGGGTGATGACGAATGCCACCCCGGAGGGGGCCGCGGTCGACACCGGCGGGGAGGTGGGAGTCGCCGGCGGGGTGCTGGGACCGGGCCGGTTGGCCTTCGGAGGTTGTGTGTCGCTCCGGGCAGGCATCGGCGGCGCGACGGAGGCGACGGTCGTGGGGGTTCCCAACGCCGTCGCGGTCGGGACGACCGTCGCGGTCGCCGACGGCGAGGGACGGGTGGCGCTGCGGCGCTGCGTGCAGCAGGGGAGGGCCACCAGCGCTGCCAGCAGCGCCGCAGCCAGCGCCCGGCGTCCAACCCGCTCGTGCATCATCTGCCGTGACCTCCCTGACCGCCGTCCCCCACCCAGGTGCCTACCCACCATAATCCGGGCTGTCACCACGACGACCGCTCGTCGGGGGAAGCTGGGAGGAGGAGTTGGGAGATGAAGTCGCACACCGTGTACAAGACCTTCGAGACCGCCCGCCGCCGGGAGATGGTGAGGATCACCCCGGACGTTCAGCGGGCCGTCGACGAGGCGGGCATCCTCGAAGGCATGGCGCTGGTCTCTGCCATGCACATCACCGCCGGGGTCTGGGTGAACGACGACGAGCCGGGCCTGCACCACGACGTGCTGGAGTGGCTCGACAAGGTTGCCCCGCCGAGCTGGCAGCCGCCGGCCAACGAGGTGGCGAAGGGGCTGCTGCCCGACCCGGGCGATTACCGCCACCATGCCGGGGGTGAGGACAACGGCGACGCGCACCTGAAGAACCTGCTGGTCCACCATCAGGTGATCGTGCCGGTGACGGACGGCCGGCTCGACCTCGGGCCGTGGCAACAGGTGTTCTACTGTGAGTTCGACGGCCGGCGCCGCAAGCGCCTGATCATCAAGGTGCTCGGCGAGTAGCTCCAGGGGGTCGAGCTGCCGCCTCGAGGGAGAGAAGGAGGACTCGGTGCTTGAGGCTGAGGCAACGAAGGAAGCGGTCCGGACCAGGTATGCGGAGCTCGCGATCATCGCCGCCGAGGGTGCGGAGGAGGAGGACTGCTGCGGCGGGTCGTCCTGTGCCTGTGGCGTCGGCGGGAACGCCTGCTTCGGGCCGGGCGACTACAGCGATCGGGAGCTGGGCCATCTGCCGGAGGCTGCGGTCATGGCCTCGCTCGGATGCGGGAATCCCCTGGCGGTCGCCGTCCTCGAGGAGGGCGAGGTTGTGCTCGATCTCGGCTCCGGCGGTGGGATCGATGTCATCCTTGCGGCCCGGCGGGTGGGCTCCGCCGGCAAGGTCTACGGACTCGACATGACCGACGAGATGCTTGCCCTCGCCCGGCGCAACGCACGGGAGACGGGGCTGGCCAACGTCGAGTTCCTGAAGGGCGAGATCGAGGACATCCCCTTGCCCGCAGGCTGCGTGGACGTGGTCATCTCCAACTGCGTCATCAATCTCTCGACCGACAAGGCGAGGGCGCTTGCGGAGGCGGCCCGAGTGCTGCGGCCGGGAGGCCGGCTGGCCATGACCGACGTCGTCGCCGAC
>DASXNO010000036.1:0-23977 GCA_036495025.1 Actinomycetota bacterium
AGGTCCAGGAGCTTGCCGGCCACGTCGCTGAGGTGACGGTCGACGTGGTCCTCGATGTGGCGCTGGTAGCGCGGCTGGCTCCAGCCGCCCTGATCGTGCCGGCCCGGGACATCGTCATCCCGCTCCTCGAGGACCTCTTCGAGGGCGAACTCGTCCCCGCAAAAAATCCTCGCCCGGTCACGCTCGACGAGCGCGACGCAGACCGCCCGGCTCGGGACCAGGACGGCCAGCGGCTCGAGGTAGGGCGCCGCCTCGACGGCCACCGCCGAGCTGACGGGCCGCGCCAGCTTGAAGATCTCGAAGAGATCCCGGGGATTCGAGACGAAGATGGCGAGGCCATGAGCCCCGTCGTCCCAATCCGAATGCTCGAGGAGCCAGGCGCGAACCTTCTGGACGTCCTTGCGCAGCTCCTTGCGGTCGGGCTCGGCCTCCTCCTCGACCCGGCTCGCCGCCTGGTCCATGAGGGAGACGACCTCCGACTGGCGGTCCCGGGGCGTGGGGAACTGGCCGGGGTCGAGGTTGATGAAGACGCTGAGGACCTTGGGGCCCGCCCCGAGCGCCGCCAGTTGCTCAAGGGTGGAGCGGTCCGTGGCCTCGAGCTGCGGATCGATCCGGCTCGCAGCCCGTTTCAGGATCTTCGGGTCGACCCTCTTCAGCTTGGGGTAGAGATCCTGCTGCCGCTTGTCGACCGTCGACTTCTCGACCATGGCCGCCTCCTTCCTGGCGCGACTCGACGGCCCGCCTTGCCCCCACCATAGCGCCGGTGCGGCTGGACAACCCCACGCGATCACGTGGTGCCGGGCGCCGGTCGACCGGCCGATGCGCCGCCCCTACTCGATGGTGGCCGGCAGGTCCTCCATGGGCTCCGGGTACCGGGGGTCCATACGGGACAGGGTCTTGACCAGGATCCGGCTGACCACCCAGTTCCGGTACCACTTGTGGTCGGCAGGGATGACGTACCAGGGTGCGAGCTCGGTCGAGGTCGTCTCGAGCGCGTCCCGGTAGGCCTCCATGTACTCGTCCCAGTGCCGGCGCGCCTCGAGGTCAGCGGCGCGGAACTTCCACCGCTTCTTGGGGTCGTCGAGGCGGGCCTGGAGGCGACGGCGCTGCTCTTCCTTCGAGATGTGCAGGTAGATCTTGACGACCGTGGTGCCGCCGTGGTCGAGGGTCCGCTCGAAGGCGTTGATGAGGTCGTAGCGGGCCTTCCACACCTTCTCCGGCACCAGGCCGAGCACCCGCGCCGCGAGGACATCCTCGTAGTGCGACCGGTTGAAGATGCCGATCTCGCCGGATCTGGGCACCGCCCGGTGGACCCGCCAGAGGAAATCGTGCTCCATCTCCTCGCCCACGGGCGCCTTGAAGGACGCCACCCTGGTCCCCTGAGGGTTGACCCCTCGGAAGACGTGGCGGATCGTGCCGTCCTTCCCGCCGCCGTCGAGCGCCTGGAGGACCACCAGCAGCGACCGGTCGTGCGCCGCCCACAAGCGGTCCTGGAGGCCGGCAAGCCGCTCATGGAAGGCGGGCAGCGTGGACAGCGTCTCGGCCTTGTCGCCGGGGGCACCGGGGGTCGAGGAAGGATCGATGCTCGCCAGCTTCACCGGCCTCCCGGGCTGGACGCGCCACCGCTCGGGCATGGCGGTCATTTGAGCACACCACGCCCGAGCAGCGCACGCCCTGTCTCCCCCTGGGCGGTGGGCCGATCGACAATGCGGGATTCAGCCCGGTTCGAGAGCTGGGTTCAGAAGAGGTGGGAGAGCAACGATGCGATCGTGGAGATGACGCCATGGCCGTGATCGGCCGGAGCGGTGGGGGTTGCCTTGGCAGGGGCACCGGCGGTGGCCGGCGGGAGCGGGTCGAGGATCGGCGTGGCGACGGGGATCGGGGTCGGCGTGGGGCGGGGGGTGCCCTTCTCGGTGCCGGGGACGTGGCTTGGGGACGGAGCCGTGTCGGAGGGCCGGGGCTTGGGGGTGGACCCTGGCTCGGTGTGCGACGGTGACGGCGTGGGCACGACCGGCCGGTGGATCGGGGTCGTCAGCTTCGGGTCGGGGCTGGTCACCTTCGGGTCGGGAACCGTCACGTGCGGTGCGTACGTGACCCTGGGGGCCGGCAAGGTGGGTACAGGGGCCGGGGGAGCGGCACCCGTCCCCATGAAATCCTCGGTGACCCAGATCGTGCCCCCGGCGGCGTCGACCACGCCGACACCGACCGTCGTGTAGGCCGGGTCAAGGATGTTCCTGCGGTGCTCCGGCGAGTTCATGAACGCCTGGGCGATGGCGTCGCAGGTGGGGCCCATGCCGACGTTCTCGCCGAGTGCCTGCCATCTCGACGGAGCGAGCTTGCTGAGGTCGGCGTCGTGGAAGAGCTGGCCGGCCGTCGCCATCGTCTGCGACCAGGCCCGGGAGATCCGGAGCAGGTCGGCCTGAACGGAGAGGGGAGCGGCGCCCGCCGCGCTCCGGGCAGCGTTGATGGCCGAGAGGAAGCAGGACTCCTCGCCGGTGGACGAGGCCGAAGCGGGCACAAGCCCATGCAGCGCAAGCGCTCCCACTGTCCCTGCGATCATCAGACTACGGACTGCCCCGGGGTGCTTCAACAGGACCTCCTTTGGCGGTCTGGCGGCCTCTGCCCGTGGGCGGGAGGTCCATGACTTTGCGTCCCCGGGTCACCCCGGGTTTGCCTTTGTCGTGAGGCCCTGGTTCAGGGCCTTCGTGGTGCTGCACCGAGTACATCGGCACGACGTCCCGGGCTCTGCATGGCCCGGCAACGTCAAAACGGCGGCCGCAGGAGGAGCCTCCCTGGGGGAGGCAACCCTGGGGCGGCCTGAGGCCCGAAGTCGGTCACCCGTAGGGCGCACCGGGCGCCCGGCCAAGCCGCACCGCGAGAGAAGTTGCCGAGCGATTCGTTACCGGGCGAAGAAGGTGTCGAGGGCGTTGACGATGCCACCCAGGATGCCCTTCTGAATACCGACCTTCGGGGGAACATCGCCCTGGACGGGAAGGGCGGGGTCCATGATCGGCAGGGCGACCGGCACCGGGCTGGCCTTCGGCGCTGGGGCGGCCGGGGGGTTCGGGGCGGCAGGCGGGCTGTCCCTGGGGGCAGGGACACTCGTGGGGTTGGGAACAGGGATGGGAACGGGGACGGCGACGGGGGCCGGGGCGGCGGGCTCGGCGACCGGAGGCGGGGGTGGGGGCGGTGCCACCGGCACGGGGGCGGCGGCCTCCACTGGCCTCGGGGCGGGGCCGTGTGCGGCCTGAACGGAGGCACCCCCGGTGCCCATGAAGTCCTCGGTGACGTACATCAGGCCGTCGGGGCCGTCGACGACCCCGACGCCCAACGACGAGTAGCTGGGGTCGAGGATGTTCTTGAGGTGGTCGGGCGAGCCCATGAACGCCTGGCTGACAGAGTCGCACGTCGGGCCGAAGCCGACGTTCTCGCCGAGGGAACTCCAGTCGGGCGGGGCGAGGTCCGCGACGTTGGGGTTATGGGAAATGTCGCCGGACGCCGCCATGGTCGCCGACCAGACGCGGGCGACCCGGAGGAGGTCGCCGTCGGTGCCGAGCGGGGCAAATCCCGCCGACGAGCGGGCAGCATTGATCGCAGCGACAAAGCACGACTCCCCCGGTACGTCGGCTGCCGAGGAGGTGCCGGAGCTCCGGAGCGGCAGGCTCGATCCGGCGCCTTGACGGGCGCCCTGGGCCGCCCCCGCCATGGCGACGAGCATGAGGGTGCAGACGGACCGGGCATACTTCACGGCTGGCCTCCATCGGCGGTCTGGCGGCCATCGGCGGTCTGGCGGCCTTCCGCATGCCCAGGACCTGGTTGAAGCTCTCCGCTTCTACATCGGCCCCGCACGGGGGAGGCGCATACCCCCATATGCACCAAAAATCAGGAATGCCTTCCCCCGGAAAGGCGCGGGCGGGCCGGAGTCTGCGATGGAAGCTCCCCGCCTGAGCCGGACCCAGATTTCCCGTACCGGCCAAGCCAGGCAGAGAATCCGGAGGGACAAGGGAAATGTTAGGAAGCGCTCAAAGACGACAGCAGTTTTTACGGCCCGGTAACCCCACCGTAATCAGCGGTGCCTATAGTGAGCACCTGAAAACGTTCACCCGACGACGAACACCGATGGCGCAGACAGCCGGACAAAGAGAAGGGTCCGCCCGGCCAGACGGACCCTTCGCAATCTAGGCCGACCCCGCAGGGTAGCCCCGACTGCTCTCAGCTTACTGCGGTGCCGGCCCCAGCACAACGGCCTGAGAGGCCGGAGGGGAGGTATTCATGCCGTACAGAGAGCGACTGCAGAACCGGTCGAGGCGCCTCTGGTGACAGCCCGCTAGAGCTGCTCCGAGCCCACCGGAACCATGATCCCGGCCCGACTCTGAGGTCTCTTTTGGCATTCTTGCGCGCCGCCCACCCCCGACCACTCGACAAAGGAGGAACCCCCACATGGCACAGCGTTCCAGGACGAGGATGATCCCTGACGAGGCCAAGACCATGAACGTGACGACCGACACGGAAGTAGCCGAAGGGCCGCTGGTCACCCCCGGCTTCAACCCGCTCGCAGACTTCGCCAACTTCGGCGACGCCGAGGCGTTGATGCTGCGGTACCTGGGCAGCGACCTCGGGGTGTTCACCAAGGCAATGGCCGATGCGGTCTCCGGGTACATCACCACCCACCTGCCCCGCCTCGGCGTGTCCGGGGCCACCGTCGACAAAGAGGTCGTCGAGGACTGGCTGGCCCGCAGCTCGACGGGGCCGTTCGACGAGAACTTTGCCGGCTACATCCGGGGACTGACCCACGTCGGCGGCGGGACCACGTTCCCCGGGATGTCCGTCCCGATACCGCCCCAGATGCTCGTCGCGCTGATTGCCTGGCTCGAGGGCCAGATCCTGCTCTACCTCGCGGACGTCAGCGACACCATCACGCTCTCGGGCGTCGCCGGGGTCTGGATGGACGAGATGATGCTCCAGCTCGGCATCATGCTCGAGCCGGTCCTCACCAGCCCACCCGGGCCTCGTGACTACGGTCAAGGACACAATGCGGAGCTGCATCCCTATGCCGACCTGGCGGGATTCGGCATGTCCGAGGGGCGGATTCTCGGGGAGACCGGAGCCCTCCTGGAACCCGCGGCCGCCGGGGTCATCTCACTCGCCTACACCTACCTTCTCGGCAGACCCGAGTCCGCCGGCTTCTTCCAGGACCCGGACCACCTGGCGATGCGCAAGTCGACCCTGAAGGGCTGGTGGAGCCGCACCTCCTCCGATCCCTTCGAAACCAAGGGCAACTTCGGGGAGTACATGCGGAAGGTGGCCAACTCCCACGTCAAGGGGGCCGGCGACGACCCCACCCGGGAGATCCCGGCGCAGCTGACCATCGCCCTCATGGGCTGGGTCCAGATGCGGGTGATGACCGCCCTGAACACCATCGCCCTCGCCCCATCCGGAGAGGCCACCTTCGGGGAGCTGGGCGACCCCAGCGCCCTGGCGACGGTCGGCAAGGCGTGGATGCAGATGCTCGCCCTTCAGTTGGGGGTCCTGATCGATCCTTACCTGACGGTGTGAGCCAGAAACCAGCTCTGACAGCAGGCTGATTACGAACGATCCGGGGCTGGCTACCCCGGTGAACCCGGGCCGGACGGGAGACCGGCCTGGGAGGCAGGGCAACGGACATCCGAGGAGGCCGGGCAACCGGCCTCCTCGGCTTATTTCACAGGCCTGGTAGCATCGGGCCCACCATGGCATTCACGTTGACCAGCCCCGCCTTTGCCAACAACGCCTTCATGCCCATCCAGTACACCTGCGACGGGGACAACATCTCGCCGCCGCTCACCTGGACCGATGTTCCCGAAGGCACCGTCGAGTTCGCCCTGCTTTTCGAGGACCCCGATGCCCCGGGCGGCACCCTCGTGCATTGGGTGCTGTTCGGCATCAGCCCCGACCTGGAGGGCCTCGAGGAGGGCAAGGCGCCCCCCGGCGCCCTGGGCGGGAAGAACGACTACGGGCGGACCGATTGGTCGGGCCCGTGCCCCCCCATCGGAAAGGCGCACCGCTTCATCTTCACGCTGCTCGCCCTGGGCGAGCCGAGCGGCCTCGCCGAGGGAGCCAGCCCCCGCGACGACCTGCCCTATGCCCTGTCGGGGAAGGTCCTGGGCCAGACGCAGCTCACCGGGAAGTACGCCCGCAAGCGCTGAAGCAGGGGCAGGCAGAAATAGTGCGAAGTCAGCCCCGGGCCCCCTCGCCCCGGTGCTAAGGTGAAGTGCGCCTCTCACCCGTTTGGCGGCCCGTTGAAGGAGATGGTCCCATGGTAGATATCCTCACTCCCGGCCACATCATCCTGGTCCTCGTCGGGGCTCTCCTGATCTTCGGCCCGAAGCGCCTGCCGGACATCGGCAAGTCGCTCGGCAAGGGGATCCGGGAGTTCAAGGGGGCGCTCAACCACATCACCGACGACGAGCCGGCACCGTCCTCGGCGCCCGCCCCCACTCCGGCCCCCGCTCCGGCGTGGCCGCCGGCCCCGGTAGCGGCGCAGCCGCTCGACGTGCCTCCCGTCCCGCCGGCTGTCAGCCCGCCAGCCCCGGTCCTGCCCACCCCGCCCGCCCCGCCCCAGGGTCCCGTCGACACGCCTCCGGCTCCCCAGGCGTAGCGACCGGCGTTTCTCCCCGCACCCAGAACGCACCCAGAGGCTGAGCCCAGCCCTCCGGCCCGGGGCCCTCAGATCCAGGTCGGGAAGAGCATCCGGTGCTGCCACTGGGCGAACGGGATCGCCCAGGCAGCGATCACGGGATAGAAGTAGTACAGGTCCACCCCGCAGGCGAGCAGCAGGTAGAGGCCGACGAGCGCCTTGCGGTAGGGCGCCGTCGCCTCCGAGTAGCCCAGCGCCATCGCGAGGCCCAGCGCCAGGATGGGCGCCCCGGCAAGCTCGACGATGCGACGCTGGCCGGCGAGGTCGACGCCGAACCCGAATGAGTGCACGAACAGCAACACCGCTGCGAGGCCGAGCAGCGCCATCCCCAGGCAGGACGCCACCAGCGCCGATTCCCGCAGGTAGCCCTTGACGATGTCGCGCAGCATCGCCGCCATGGCCAGCATCATGAAGGGCACGATCGGGGCCATGTAGAAGAAGAACTGGGGCCGGGCGAAGTTCGCCCAAGGCACGTACTGCAGCAGCCACGTCAGGATCACTAGCGTTGCGGGCGCCCAGAACACCGTGGAGAGATACGACCATCGCGATGCCCGGGCCGGCGCCGGCGAGAGGGCCGAGAAGCTCTCCCGCACCGGCGTCCCGAGGCCGCCCACCGCGGCGATGCGCCGGCCCTCGGCGGTGCGGGGGTACCGGAATGCCTGGACGATCATCCAGACCCCGGCAGCCAGGGCGGGCCACCAGACGGCGGGGTTGCCGAACGCGAGGACGTGCGTCGCCCTGGCCCCGCCGGTGAAGTAGTACGCCACGGGGCGCCACACGAGCGGCCATTTCCACGCCGGTGAGGCGTACACGTGCTTCTGGGTGAGGTGGAGGTGGTACTGCAGCATCTGGTTCTGCCGCGCCACGAACTGAGACCACGAGAAGTGGTGGTCGTAGAACCAGACCGAGTAGCTGAGCAGGTAGACCGCCACGAAGGGGACGCCCATCGCCAGGATCGTGGCGTTCAGCTCCGTCACGGCCCCCGGGCCCCTCGGACGCTCCCCCGGCGCCGAGGATCGTCCGATCGCAAGGGCGGTGCCGACGGTCCAGATGGCCACGAACAGGCCGCCCGCTGCGAATGCGTAGAGACCGGACCATTTCACCGAGGCGGCGGCGCCGAACGAGGTGCCGGCCGCCAGGCGCCATCGCAGGTCGAGCCGGCCGCTGCCCCGCTCCCGCATCCGGGCGACGCGCTCGCGCTCGAGGACCACGAACAGGAACCCGAGCACGACGAAGAAGGCCAGGAAGATGTCCAGCATCGCCACCCGGCTCTGGACGATGAGCAGGAAGTCCGTGGCGACGAGGAGACCCGTGACCGCCCCGCCCCACCTGCCAAAGAGCTTCCTGCCGACGAGGAAGGCGATCGGGACCATCGCGGTGCCGAAGACGGCCGCCATGAAGCGCCAGCCGAAGGAGTGGAAGCCGAAGACCTTGATCCCGACCGCGATGATCCACTTCCCCAGCGGGGGGTGGACAAAGGACTGTTCCGTGGGTGCCGGCGTGCCGCAGAACGTCATCCCCTTGCCGAGGTACAGGCAGGCGTCCTTGGCGTAGTAGACCTCGTCGAAGACGAGGGCGTTGGGGTAGGCGAGCCGGGCGAAGCGCACGACGCCACCGACGGTGGTGACGGCGATGATCAGCAGCCAGTCGAGGCCCGTCCAGGATGCGGACTCGGGAGGACTGGATGGCAGGTCCTCAGCGTAGGGGGGTGGCTCTGGAGCTGGGAGCCCCTCCTGCGTTTCAACTCGCTCGGTCGACTGAGGATCCCTTCTGACGAACGGCTCGCTGACGACTGCCCCCGACCGAGTATAGACACCCGCAGTGGTAGCTTTGGCGGCCAAGGCGTGCCCTGCGAACGGGACGAACGCCCGGACATGCGGGCCACAGCGGCCCACGAGTGGAAGAGAAGGACGCCATGAAGCTCGTCGACCCGGAGGGCACGATCTGCATCGCGCTGATCGAGGCGAAGGGCCTGCTCGGCACCATGCAGGGACTCCTCGGCCAGCGGGGCCTGCCCCCCGGCACCGGGCTCCTCCTGCGGACGAGCATGGTCCACACCATCGGGATGCGCTTCGCCATCGACGCCGTCTACCTGTCCTCGAAGGGCTCGGTCATCCGGGTGGCGACGATGCCGCCGGGGCGCGTCGGCCCCGTCGTGCTTCGTGCCCGCTTCATCCTGGAGCTCCAGGCAGGGGAGGCGTCGCGTCTTGGCCTCGCTCCGGGAACGACCCTCACCCGGACGGGGCCCTAGACGGCCGCATCGATGCCCGGCCGCCTCTTCGTCTGTGCCACGCCGATCGGCAACCTCGAGGACGTGACACTTCGCCTGCTGCGCATCCTCGCCGAGGTCGACGCCATCGCGGCCGAGGACACCCGCCGGACCCGCAAGCTGCTCACCCATTACGGCATCCACGCCCGCCTGGTCTCGTACCACGAGGCGAACGAGCCATCCCGCACCGCCGAGCTGGTCGACCGGCTCCGGCGGGGCCAGCGCATCGCGCTCGTCACCGACGCAGGCATGCCGGCGGTGTCGGACCCCGGATGGCACCTGCTCCGGGCCTGCATCGAGGAAGGGATCGCGGTCGAGGTCCTGCCGGGCCCCTCCGCCGTGCTGGCCGCGCTCGTCGCCTCGGGCCTGCCCCCGGCCCGCTTCGCCTTCGAGGGCTTCCTGTCCCGCAAGCCCGGGGAGCGCCGCCGGCGCCTGGAGGCCATCGCCCGCGACGACCGGACCCTGGTCTTCTTCGAGGCCCCCGGGCGGGTCGTGGCGGCGTTGCAGGCGATGCTGGAGGTCTTCGGGCCCCGGCGGGCCGCCGTGGCGCGGGAGTTGACCAAGGTCCACGAGGAGGTCCTCAGGGCGACCCTGCCCGAGCTGATCGACGAGCTTGGGGGCGAGGAGGTGGTCGGGGAGGTCGCGATCGTCGTCGAGGGGATGCCAGGGGCGGCGGGCGACCTCACGTCGGCGGTGGCATTGGCACGGGAGCTCACCACGGGTGGCCGCCCCAAGGCGGCGGCGGCCAGTGAGGCGGCGTCTACCTACGGCGTGGCCCGCCGCGACGTGTACGAGGCGCTGCTCCGAGACACGTGAGGCGGTGCTCAGTTCTCCTCTGAGAACATCTCCCACGTGCGGACTTCCGGCCCGCCGCTCAGCTCCCCGAGGCACCCGGCGCAGATCATGCGGCCCCGGAACTCCTTCAGATCCTCCGACGAGCGGCAGAACACGCAGGCGTCCTGACGCTTGACCAGGATGATGCGGTCGTCATCGACGGAGATATCGAGGTAGTCGCCCTCCCGGATCCCGAAGGACTTCCGCATCTCGGCCGGGACCACCACGCGGCCCAGATCGTCGACCTTCCTGGCCATGCCGGTAGCTCTGGTACCTGATACGTCCGATTCAGGCAACATTCACCCCCGTGACCGGCAGGCAGACCCTGGCGTTAGTATCGATGTCCCGCACGTGGCCTACCGCCTGTCTTCCTAGACACCATGCCTAAAGACACGTTCTACCTGACAACCCCGATCTACTACGTGAACGATGTTCCCCATATCGGGCACGCTTACACCACGATTGCCACGGATTTCCTGGCGCGCTACCACCGCCTCCGCGGGGAGAGGGTCCATTTTCTCACCGGAACCGACGAGCACGGCGAGAAGGTGGCCCTGGCAGCCGCCGCGGCGGGTCTCGATCCTCAGGCGTGGGCCGACCGGGTCGTGCCCCGCTGGAAGGAGGTCTGGGAGCGGCTCGAGATCTCCTACGACGACTTCATCCGCACCACGGAGGAGCGCCATGTCCGCCCGGTGCAGCAGCTGGCGCAGCAACTCTACGACCAGGGCGACGTCTATCTCGGCGAGTACGAGGGCCCGTACTGCGTGGCGTGCGAGAGCTTCTACCAGCCCTCCGAGATCGTCGACGGCCTCTGCCCGATCCACGAGACGCCGGTGGTGATGCTGAAGGAGCACAACTACTTCTTCCGGCTCTCCGCCTACCGGGACCGGCTGCTCGAGCTCTACGAGACGCAGCCGGACTTCGTCGCCCCGGAGAGCCGTCGCAACGAGGTCCTCGCCTTCGTGCGGGCAGGCCTGCAGGACCTCTCGATGTCGAGGACGTCGTTCAACTGGGGCGTCCCGATCCCCTGGGACCCGGCGCACGTGATGTACGTATGGGTGGACGCCCTGCAGAACTACATCACGGCGGTGGGGTTCGGCTCGGACCCGGAGCGCTTCGAGCGGACGTGGCCGGCCGACTACCACATCATCGGCAAGGACATCCTGCGCCACCATGCGGTCATCTGGCCGGCGCTGCTCATGGCTGCGGGCCTCCCCCTGCCCCGCCACGTCTTCGCCCACGGCTACCTGACGGTCGGTGGCAAGAAGATGTCCAAGACCAACCTGACGGGCATCTCGCCGCACACCCTCCTCGACGAGTTCGGGTCCGACGGCTACCGGTACCACTTCCTGCGGGAGGGGACGTTCGGCCAGGACGGGGCCTTCTCGTACGAGGCGATGCTCGCCCGCTACAACGCGGAGCTGGCCAACGACCTCGGCAACCTGGTCAGCCGCACCCTGGCGATGGTGGCAAGGTACTTCGACGGCGTCGTGCCGGCCCCCGGGGAGACGACGGAGGCCGAGCGCACGCTGGGGCAGAAAGCCGCCGAGGCGGCTGCCGGCCTCGACCGGGGCGTCGAGGCGCTCGACCCGGGCGGAGCGCTGGAATCGGTGATGTCGCTCGCCCGGGCGACGAACCTCTTCATCAACGAGGCCGCGCCCTGGAGGCTGGCGAGGGACCCGTCCCCGCAGGCCCGGGAGCGCCTCGGCACCGTGCTCTACTGGGCGACCGAGGCGATCCGGCACCTGTCGGTGCTGTTCTCACCGGCGATGCCGGCCGCCTCCCGGCGCATCCGGACCCAGCTCGGCCTGCCGGATGTGGAGCACCGCCCGCTCGCCGAGGCCCTCGCCTGGGGCGACCTGGCCGCCGGGACCAAGGTCAACCGGGAGGAGGCGGTGTTCCCGCGCCTGGAGGCCCGGGCTTGACCGAAGCGCTGCCTGGCAGCGGGCCCGACCGTGGGCCCCGCACGGTGTCCGGCACGGGCTCCGGCAGGTACGAGTGGGTGGACGCCCACTGCCATCTCGACGATGTCGGCGGAGGGACCGACACCGCCATCGGCGCCGCGCTCGACCGGGCACGGGCGGCGGGGGTGGCACGGTTGGTGACCATCGGCACCGACCTGGCGACGAGCAGGGCGGCGGTGGGCATCGCCACGGCCCACGAGGGCGTCTGGGCGGCGGTCGGCGTGCATCCCCACGACGCAACGACGCTGACCGACGAGGCGCTCGACGAGCTCGAGCGGCTGGCCTCGCACCCGAAGGTCGTCGCCATCGGCGAGATCGGCCTGGACTACTTCCGGGACCTGTCGCCACGCGACGTCCAGCAAAGGGCATTCCGCCGCCAGCTCGACCTCGCCCGGCGCCTTGGCGCCCCGGTCGTCATCCACATGCGGGACGCCCACCGCGACGTCTTCGACATCCTTGCGGAGGCCGGACCCCCGGAGCGCCTGGTGTTCCACTGCTTTTCCGGCGGCCCTGCCGACGCGGCTCGCGCCCTGGCGCTCGGGGGCGCGGTTTCATTCGCCGGGAATATCTCCTACAAGAGTGCGCAGGACCTCCGGGACGCCTGCGCCGTCGTGCCGCTCGACCACCTCCTGGTGGAGACCGACTCCCCCTACCTGGCCCCCGTGCCGCACCGGGGGAAGCCAAATGAGCCTGCATTCGTGCCGCTGGTGGGGGCTACGGTCTCGGCCACCACCGGGGTTTCGGTGGAAGAAATCGCCAATGCAACCTCGAGAAATGCGGCGTCGATATTTGGCTGGGTTTAGCTCTGCGAGTGGTGTAAGTACTCCGCGGTAGTTACGTACGTGTGCAGAGTTTGCACTGTTTGGACGGGTTGATTTTCCGTTTCTGGGCCCTGTACGGTGCCGATCGTGAGGGGAGCTGTCAGGCTACTTCTCACCCTGTCATTGGCTGCCGGATCCGCTGGTTACCTGGGCGCCGAAGGCAGGGTGACCCTCGCCGACAGAGGAACGGCGTGGAGCGTTGCAAACTCTGCTCCAGCCGCATCCGCTGCCCTGGTTCGAATGGGGGGCGCCGTCGGTGCAAACGAACGCGCCCGGAACCAGGCTTCGGGAACCGCTGCAGATGCCTCGGACGCCGGCCAGGCCGGGGCGGGTCCCCCCGGGGTCACCCCGACCGACACCGCGCCGGTGCTACCGGCAGTCACCCTGACCGCCACGCCGCCGGCGCCCCTCCCCCCCTCCCCCGACGGCACCGTGACCACCGGGCCGTCGGTCTCGGTCACGGTGATGGTCCTCCACGACGGGACGTCGACGACCGCGTCCTCCACGGCCCCGACCGTGGGCGGCCTGCTCCAGCAGATGGGGCTCAGGATCAGCGCGCTCGACAGGGTGACGCCTCCCCTGATCGCTACCCTGCCCGGCGTCGCCGTGGTGCGGGTCGTACGGATCGTCCAGACGACCGAGCGCCAGAACATCGACGTGCCCTTCAGGGCGACGACCAGGCAGTCCGACCGCCTCGAGCTCGGCGTGGAATCGACGGCGCAGAGCGGCGCCAACGGGCTGACGCAGAAGGTGTTCCGCAAGACGTTCCAGGACGGCAAGCTCGTGAGCACCGTCCTCGCCACCACGCAGGTCGTGCGCCCGGCGCGCGACCAGATCAAGCTCATCGGGACCCACCAGCCGTCCTGCGGGTGCCAGGGCGGCTCGGCCTCGGGCCTGGCGACGTGGTACAGCATCGGGGGCCTGACGAGCGCCAGCACGACCCTGCCGTTCGGGACCGTCGTCAAGGTCACCAACACCGCGAACGGGCGCTCCGTCAACGTCGTCATCAGGGACCGCGGCCCGTATGCGGGCCCCGACCGCATCATCGACCTCTCCCCCACCGCCTTCTCCCAGATCGGGGGCCTCGGAACGGGCGTCCTGTCCGTCCAGCTCCAGTGGTGAGCGGGTGACACCCCGGGCCCGGCCGCCCCGTTATCGTGGGAGCCGTGCCCGCCGCCACGCTGCTCACCGCCAGCCAGATCCGCGACCTGGCACGCCGCCACGGCTTCCGGCCCTCGAAGGCCCTGGGACAGAACTTCGTCGTCGACCCCAACACCATCCGCCGCATCGTGCGGCTGGCCGAGGTGTCGGCGGACGACCGGGTGCTCGAGGTGGGGGCGGGCTTCGGGACGCTCACCGTGGCGCTGGCGGAACGAGCAGCCTCGGTGACGGCGGTCGAGATCGACCGGCGCCTGCTGCCGGCACTGGAGGAGGTCGTCGGGGGCCTCGGCAACGTGGCGATCGTGGCCGGGGATGCGATGGAGCTCGACCTGGCGTCGCTCCTCGGCGGCCACGAGCACCGCCTCGTCGCAAACCTTCCGTACAACATTGCCACACCGCTGCTGGCCGGCATGCTGTCGGACCGCCCCGAGATCGGTGACTTCGTCGTCATGGTGCAGCGGGAGGTCGGGGAGCGCCTGATCGCCCCGCCCGGCTCGAAGGCCTACGGCGGCGTCAGCGTGCTGGTCGCGTACCACTGCACCGCCCGCCTGCTCGGCCGCATCCCACCGACGGTGTTCTGGCCCGCACCGACCGTCGAGTCGGTCCTGATCCGACTCTCACGGCGGCCCCCGCCGGTGGCCGTCGAGCCGGCTTCGCTGATGCGGGTCGTCCACGCCGCCTTCGGCCAGCGGCGCAAGACCGTCCGCAACTCCCTTGCCGCCGGACTCGCCCTGGCACCCGACGCGGTCGAGCGGGCGGTGGCGGCCGCCGGGCTCGACCCGGGGGCCCGGGCAGAGACCTTCGGCCTCGAGGACTTCGCCCGCCTTACCGACGCCATATCCGGCGCCTTGAGGGGCGCCTCGGGGGCCATATCCGGCGCCTCGGGTGGCGCCTCGGGGGCCATATCCGGCGCCTCGGGGGGCGCCTCGGGGGCGGTGCCGTGACCGAGGTCGCGGTCGTGGCACGGGCAAAGATCAACCTGCACCTCGCCGTCGGCCAGCGCCGGAACGACGGCTACCACGAGCTGTCGTCCGTGATGCAGTCGGTCGACCTCGCCGACACCGTGGTCGTGCGGCCCGCCTCGGGAGCGCCGAACGGGATTTCCGTCGCCTTTGCCCGGGGCCCGGGCTTCGTCGGGGACCTGCCGGCCCCGCCGGACCTCGTCGAGCGGGCGCTGCGTATGTACGCCACCGAGGTCCAGGGGGCTCCCCGCCTGGCGGCGGAGGTGACGAAATCCATCCCGCTGGCCTCCGGCCTCGCCGGCGGGAGCGCCGACGCTGCGGCGGCCCTGCTCGCGGCCGACGCCGCCGGCGGGGGCCGGATGACCCGCGACCACCTCGAGGCGATGGGCCGGCGGCTCGGCTCTGACGTGGCCTTCTGCCTGCGCGGGGGCACGGCGCTGGCCCAGGGAACGGGCAACCTGGTCACGCCGATGGCGTGCCCGCACCGGCTCTGGTGGGTCCTCGGCATCTCAGACTTTCCTCTCAGCACGGCCGAGGTGTACGAGCATTTCGATGAGATCTCGCCCGCCCCCCCGGGAAGGCCGGAGCGCCCCATCCAGCTCGCCAGGGCGCTGGTCGGCGGCCACCCCAAGGTGATCGCCAAGGTGCTGCGCAACGACCTCGAACCCGCAGCGTTCGACCTGGCGCCGGGGTTGGCGGGGCGCAAGCACGCGATGGGGGCCCTCGGCGCCATCGGTGCCGTGCTGAGCGGCAGTGGGCCGACGATCGCCGGCCTCTGCCGCAACGAGGCCCACGCAGAGGAAGTCGCCCGGCGGGCAGAGGAAGCCTTTGCCCGGGTCGAGGTCGTGGCCAGCGCCGAGGCGGGCGTCGAGGTCATCGGCTGAAGCCACCTCCACGTCCCACTGTGCCGGAAACACGGCTGTCACCCTGGACGTGGTAGATCATGTGGATAGCCAAGACTGACCACACATTCCGGCGTGGTGTAACGGCAGCACGGAAGATTTTGGCTCTTCAGGTAGACGTCCGATTCGTCTCGCCGGAGCAACTTACGAATACTCCTGGGCGGCGCTCGGATGCCGTTAAGCTAGGGCCGTGCCGCCGCCAGACCGCCTCGCCGTCATCGTCCTTGCCGCGGGATTCGGCAAGCGGTTCCGCTCCGCGTCCACGCCGAAGGTCCTCCACCCCGCCGCCGGGGAGCCGCTGATCGGCCACGTGCTGCGGGCGGCGATCGGCCTCGAGGGCCTCGACCGGCTCGTCGTCGTGGTGGGCCACGGCAGGGACCAGGTCGTCGAGGTCGTGCGGGCACGCCGCCCGGACGCCGTCTTCGCCGAGCAGGCCGTCCCCCGGGGGACGGGGGACGCCGTCGCCGCGGCCGGGGACGCCCTCCGGGACTTCGGCGGGCAGGTGCTCGTCCTGCCGGGCGACTCACCGCTGATCACGTCCCGGACCCTGGCCGCCCTGGTCGACAGGCACCGCACCTCGGGAGCCACGGTGACGCTGCTCACCGCCCTGATGGAGGACCCCACCGGGTACGGCAGGATCATCCGATCACCGGACGGCGGGCGGGGCGGCATCCGCATCGTCGAGGAGTCCGATGCCTCGCCCGACGAGGCATCGGTGCGGGAGGTCTCCACCGGGTTCTGGTGCTTCGAGCGCGAGCCCCTCTTCGACGCCCTCGCCAAGGTGACCACCGACAACGCCCAGGGCGAGTACTACCTCCCGGACGTCGTGCCCCTGCTGGCGGCGGATGGCGCCCGGGTCGAGACGCTGCTGGGCGAACGCACCGAGATCCTCGGGGTCAACGACCGCAAGCAGCTCGCCGAGTCCGCCCGGATCCTCAGGGCACGCAAGCTGGACGAACTGATGGCCGCCGGCGTCACGATCGAGGACCCCGCCGTCACCTACGTCGACATGGGGGTCGAGGTCGGCCCCGACACGCTCATCCGCCCGCTGACCTTCCTCGAGGGGTCCACCCGCATCGGCAGCGACTGCACCATCGGGCCCTCGGCCCGCCTCGTCGACTCGGACATCGCCGACGGGGTGGAGGTGAGCTTCGCCGTGCTCAACTCGGTGGAGGTGGGCCCGGGCGCGCAGGTCGGCCCCTTCAGCTCGCTGCGGCCCGGGACCCGGCTGGGAGCCCGGGCGAAGGCGGGCTCCTTCGTCGAGATGAAGTCGACGACCGTCGGCGAGGGATCGAAGGTCCCCCACCTGTCCTACATCGGCGACGCCGAGATCGGTGACGGCGTCAACATCGGCGCAGGTTCCATCACGTGCAATTACGATGGCGAGGCCGGAATCAAGTCGAAGACGCGCATCGGCAACGGGGTCCTCCTGGGGTCCGACACGATGCTGGTGGCGCCCGTCGTGGTGCACGACGACGCCATCACGGGCGCCGGATCGGTGGTCACGAGAGATGTGGAGCCCGCCACCGTGGTGGTCGGGGCTCCGGCCCGGCCGATCCGCAAGCGAAAGGCCAGGGCCGGGGACCACTGAGCTGTCCCAGTGGGGGGGAAACGATAGGTTCGAGGGAACGATCTTGCGCATCGGGAACAGGGCGAACATCCGAACAGGGGGACAAATGCAGATCGGCATCAAGAAGCGGGCGACCATCTATTCGGGGACCTCGAACCTGCCCCTCGCCCAGGAGATCACGGACCACCTGGGAATGACGCTCGGTGATGTCATGATCAGCCGCTTCGCCTCGGGCGAGATCTACGTCCGCTTCCAGGAGTCCGCCCGGGGCACCGATGCCTTCGTCATCCAGACGCACTGCGCCCCCGTCAACGAGATGATCATGGAGCAGCTCCTCATGATCGACGCCCTCAAGCGGGCGAGCGCCAAGCGGATCAACGCCGTCATCCCCTTCTACGGCTACGCCCGCCAGGACCGCAAGAGCCTCGCCCGGGAACCGATCTCTGCCCGGCTCGTCGCCGACCTCCTGCAGGTGGCGGGGGCCGACCGGGTGCTGTCGGTGGACCTGCACTCCGGCCAGATCCAGGGCTTCTTCGACATCCCCGTCGACCACCTGACCGCGCTGCCGATCCTCGCCGAGTACGTCGAGGAGCACCACCGGGACAACATCGTGGTCGTCGCCCCCGACGCCGGGCGGGTCCGGGTGGCGGAGAAGTACTCGCTGCACCTCGACGCCCCCCTGGCCCTCATGCGCAAGCGCCGGTTGCCCGAAGGCAAGGGGGGTGCCCCCGCCGAGGTCCTCGACGTCGTCGGTGACGTCGGGGGCAAGCGCTGCCTCGTCGTCGACGACATGATCGACACCGGCGGGACGCTGATGTCGGCGGTCAACCACCTCATCCGGCAGGGCGCCAGCGAGGTGCTCGCCGCGGCGACGCATGCGGTGTTCTCCGGCGACGCCATCCAGCGGATCGCCGAGTCGGCGCTCTCGGAGGTCATCGTCACCAACTCGATGCCGCTTCCCTCGCCGCTGCCGGACAAGATCAAGGTCGTGTCCATTGCCCCGATCGTCGCCTCGACCATCCAGGCGGTCTTCGAGGACGAGTCGGTGTCGGAGATCTTCCAGGGGGAGAACCAGGAGGCGATCCCGCCGGAGATCCGCAAGCGGGGACCCAGGAAGAAGAAGAAAGAGGCCGACCAGCCTGCGGCCGCCATCTGAGATACTCTGGCGATCGATCGTGTAGTTCCAAAGGAGAGCCAGGCATCATGGAAGTCACCCTGCGCGCCCAGCCGCGCACAACCACCGGCAAGGGATCCGCCCGGCAGGCCCGCATGGCGGGCCGAGTCCCCGCCATCCTCTACGGCCGGGGCATCGTCCCGACGCCGCTGGCGGTCGACTCCAAGCAGATCGGCCACGCCCTGCACACCGAGGCGGGCGCCAACGTGCTCGTCAACCTCGAGGTCGAGGGTGGCCGGCGGTACCTGACCATGGTGCGGGAGGTCCAGCGCCACCCGGTGCGGGGCCACCTGCTGCACGTGGACTTCGTCAACACCGCCCGTGACGTCAGGACCCACGCCGAGGTCCCCCTCCAGATCACCGGCGAGAGCCGGGGCGTCCGGGAGGGCGGCGTCATCGAGCACCACCTCTGGGAGCTCCGGGTCGAGGCCCTGCCCACGGACATCCCGTCCTCCCTCGAGGCGGACATCAGCCACCTCGGCATCGGGGACCACCTCCGGGTGGCCGATGTCACCCCCCCTGCGGGCGTCGAGATCGTCTCGGAACCCGACGAGATCATCCTCTCGGTCGTCGAGCCGCAGGCCGCGCGCGGCGCTGCGGAGGGCGAGGCTGGCGAGCTGGGCGCAGGAGAAGGCGAAGCTTCCGGCGAAGGTTAGTGGACCACTAGCCGCCGCGTTCCGCACCTCCAGCAGCGCTCATGACCGACACCTCACCTGCTCCTTCGGGGGAGCCCCGCCCCTGGCTCATCGTCGGGCTCGGCAACCCCGGCCGGGACTACGAGCGCAGCCGCCACAACGCCGGCGCCCGTGCCGTGGCATCCCTGGCGGACCGGCTGGGGACCCGGCTGGGCCGCTCGAAGTTCCGGGCCCTCGTGGGGGACGCCCGCACCGACGGCGTACCGGTCAAGCTCGCCTTCCCGACGACGTTCATGAACGACAGCGGCCAGGCGGTCGCGCCGTTGGCCCGGTGGCACAAGATCGACCCCGACCACGTGATCGTCGTCCACGACGAGCTCGACTTGGCCGTCGGCCAGCTCCGCCTGAAGAAGGGTGGGGGGACCGCCGGACATCACGGCCTGGACTCGATCGTCGGCTCGCTCGGGACAAAGGATTTCTACCGGGTGCGGATCGGCATCGGGAAGCCCGGGCACACGGGCGAGACCGTCAACTGGGTCCTGGACCGGCTCCCCAAGGCCGAGGCGGCGGCGCTCCGGGAGGCCGAGGAGCAGGCCGGCGATGCCGCCCTGTCGATCATCCACGAGGGCCTCGACCGGGCGATGAACCGCCACAACACCCGGGGCGAGAAGTAGGGCGCCTCGCTGCTTGCGAGGCGCCGGACCAGTGGATTGGTGGTCCACTACGCCCGGAAGCCCTCACCGGAGACCGCCGAGGGAATTGCGCAACGTTATCCTTTGACGCAGCATGAGCCTGTCTCCGGAAGACATCGATGCTCGGATCGCAAGCCTGCAGGCTGAGATCGACACGACGGGCTCCAGCCTGGCCGCCCTCGACGGGGACATCACGCTCAAGCTGCTGACCTCGGCGAGGCTCTCCGGCCGCACGGCTGCGGAATGGAACGCCGTGTCGCCCGACCTCCCCCTGCTCTGGGGCTACTACGGCGCCCTGAAGGACAAGGTCGCCGAGATCGTCGCCCTGCGGGGCACGAAGGCGCGCCTCAGGGCCGAGCAGGTCGAGGAGCTCTCCGCCCAACTCGTTGGCGACTCCGTCGCCCTGCCCCCCGACCCGGGGCGGCCGGGCTCCCGGACGCTCACGGGCACCCCCCTGCAGAAGACCTCGATCGCCCGGCTGCAGTCCTCCATGGCGGAGATGTACCGGGACATCGCCTCGGTCGTGGACCGGGTCTGCGCCGCATGGACGGCCCTCCCCCGTCTCGAGGCCCTCGACGCCACGCTGACCGGCCTCGTCCAGACGGCCGGCAACAGCGGGATCAGGCCGCCGGCGGAGATCGCTGAGGCCCGGAGCCGCATCGCCTCGTTGCGCACCCAGGTCCACGCCGACCCCCTCGCCGCCGACCTGAGCGGCGTGGACGCCGTCGCCCGGCAGGTCGAGACCGCCAAGGACGTGCTCCGGGCCGCCGTGGCCGCCCGGGGCGAGCTGGCCGGGCAGCTCACCGCGGCGGCCCAGGCGCTCGAGGCGATCGGCACGCTGATCGACCAGGCCCGGACGGCGCGGGCCGAGGCGTCGCAGAAGATCCTGGGAATCACCAATATCTCGTCCGGCGCCTTGAGGGGCGCCTCGGGCGGCACGGTCGATGCCGACGCCCTCGCAGCCCGCCTGCGGCTCCTGCGGGCGAACCTGCAGAGCATCACCGCCGTCGGCCAGGGGGACTGGCAGGGGGCACGGCGGTTGCTCGGCCAGCTCGACCAGCAGACGGCCGGGCTGCGCGACGAGGCGACGCTGGCGCTGCGGGCGGTCAAGGATCCGCTGGACACCCGCAACGAGCTGCGGGGCCGCCTCGACGCGTACCACGCCAAGGCCCTCGCCATCGGCCTCGCCGAGGACGAGGCGCTCACGCAGGTCTACGAGCGGGCCAGGACGCTGCTGTTCACCGCTCCCTGCGACGTCGCGGGCGCCGAGGCGGCGGTGCGCGAGTACCAGCAGGGTCTCAGCCGGCCACGGGCCGCCAGGGGGCCCGAGCCGGCATAGGACGTGCGAGGGCTCGCAGAGGACGGGGGAGGAACGAGACCAATGGACTGCCAGCGACCGGGCTGCACGGGCACGATCGAGGACGGCTACTGCAACGTCTGCGGGATGGCACCGGAAAAGGGGGCGATGGCGGCCGCCCCGCAGTCGCTGCGCCCGCCGGATCCGGGCCAGACTCCCTCGGAAGGGCTCGCTCCGACGGCGGGGCAGGCCCCGACGGTAGGACGGACGACCTCGGGCGGGACCAGCCAGGCCACCCGGGCCACGACCGCGGGCGGCACCTCCCGGCGCACCGGCTCGGGCAGGACCCGCCGCGGCAACCTGGGGGCCGGCCTCGTGGACGTGCCACCCGTCCCGTCGAAGGACCCCACCAGCGTCATCCTCACGAATCCCGAGGTCGAAGAATCCAAGCGCTACTGCGGCCACTGCGGCAAGCCCGTCGGCCGCTCCAAGCCCGGCAAGGCAGCGAGGGCGGAGGGGTTCTGCCCCCACTGCGGCACCGCGTACTCGTTCACGCCGAAGCTCAAGCCCGCCGAGCTCGTCGCCTACCAGTACCAGGTCGTGGGCTGCATCGCCCACGGGGGCCTCGGCTGGATCTACCTCGCCAAGGACCACAACGTCTCTGACCGCTGGGTGGTGCTGAAGGGCCTGCTCGATGCCGGCGACGCCGATGCAATGGAGGCAGCCATCGCCGAGCGGCGGTTCCTCGCGGAGGTCGAGCACCCGAACATCGTCAAGATCTACAACTTCGTGGAGCACGGCGGCCTCGGGTACATCGTCATGGAGTACGTCGGCGGCCAGTCGCTGAAGGAGGTCCGCAAGCAGTACACCGACGCGACCGGCGAGCCGGTCCCGGTTGCCCAGGCCATCGCCTTCATGCTCGAGATCCTCCCGGCCCTCGGGTACCTGCACAGCAGGGACCTGCTCTTCTGCGACTTCAAGCCGGAGAACGCCATCCAGACCGAGGAGCAGATGAAGGTCATCGACCTCGGTGGCGTGCGGCGCATCGACGACAACACGAGCGCCCTCTACGGCACCACCGGGTACCAGGCGCCCGAGGTGGCCGAGCTCGGGGCGTCGATCGCCTCCGACCTCTATACGATCGGCAGGACGCTGGCGGTCCTCTCCTTCGACTTCCGCGGCTTCCAGGATCCCAAGCGCTTCGCCACCAGCCTGCCGCCGGCCACCGACGTCGGGGTCTTCGGCCGCTACGAGTCCTTCCACCGCTTCCTGCTGCGCAGCACCCACCCCGACCGGGAGAAGCGCTTCGCGTCCGCCGAGTCCATGCGGGAGCAGCTCCTCGGCGTCCTCCGGGAGGTCGTCGCCCTCGATGGCGGCACCGCGCAGCCGGCCCCGTCGAAGCTGTTCAGCCCCGAGCTCATCACCAACCCCGACGCAGCGGACTGGAAGTCGCTCCCCGTGCCCGCGGTCGACCCCGCCGACCCCCAGGCGGTCCTGCTCGCCACCCTCTCCGGGGCGTCCCCGGAGCAGGTCGTCGCCGCCCTCATGCGGGCGCCGCTGACCCCGGAGGTCGGGTTCCGCCTGGCGCAGGCCCACGTGGTCGGGGCCGAGTTCGACCTCGCCGACCGCACGCTCGACCGCCTGACGAAGGAGGACCCGACCGACTGGCGCATCCACTGGTGGCGGGGCATCCGGGCCCTGGCGAGCGGCTACCTCGACGCTGCGGTCAACGAGCTCGACGAGGTGTACGGGGAGCTTCCCGGCGAGCTGGCGCCGAAGCTGGCGCTGGCCTGCGCCCTCGAGCTCAGGGGCGAGACCGCCCGCGCCGGGAGCCTCTACGGCCGGGTGGCCGTCACCGACCCCACGTCGGCGAGCGCCGCCTTCGGCCTGGCGCGCTGCCGCATGCGCACGGGCGACCGGGCGGGGGCCGCGGCCGCCCTCCAGGGGGTGCCGCCCACTTCCAGCGCCCACGCCCGGGCGCAGGTGACCCTCTGCCGCGTGCTCGCCACGGAGGTGAACGGGACCAAGCCGTCCCTGGCCGATCTCGTCGCCGCGTCCGGGGCCATCGAGCAGCTCCAGGTCGATGCCGAGATCCGGTTCGGCCTGACCCGGGAGATCCTGACGTCGGCCCTCGCCATGCTCGCCGCCGGCAGCATCCGGCCGGACGGCTCGACCCGGATCGGCGGCGCCGTCCTCAACGAGCGGGAGGTCCGCAAGGGCCTCGAGAAGACATGCCGTGCGCTGGCCCGCTACGCTCCCACCCGGGCGGAGAAGATCGCCCTCATCGACAAGGCGAACGAGTATCGTCCCCTGACCCTCACATGACGACTGCCACCCTGTGCCCCTCCTGCGGCGAGACCGTCGACGAGGAGGATGACTTCTGCGAGAGCTGCGGAACGCGGCTGCATGCGCCACCGCCCCAGGAGGGCAGCTGCCCGAAGTGTGGCGCCCCGGCGGAGGCGGCCGACGCCGACGGCTACTGCACCCGGTGCGGCTACCGGATGCCCCACCCGAGCGACCACATCGAGGTCGAAGAAGGCGGCATGGCCCTGGTGTCCGACAAGGGCCTCCGCCACCACCGCAACGAGGACGCCGGCGCCATCCGGGCGCCCGAGGGCTTCTCGGTGCTGGTGGTCTGCGACGGCGTCTCCACGACGGCCAACCCCGACCAGGCCTCGGCAGCGGCCGCGGCGGCCCTGGCCGAGGGCGTCGTGGGCGCCCTGTCCGGGCACGAGCCGGGGGCCAGCGAGGCCGCCGCGGCCCTCGCGGACGCCCTGGCGGCAGCCCAGGAGGCGGTGCGCAACGCGCCGCCCGAGGAGGAGGGTGGCTACCTCCAGGCACCGTCGACGACGTTGGCGACGGTCGTCGTGATCGGCGACCAGCTCGTGACGGCGAACGTCGGCGACAGCCGCGCGTACTGGATCGACGCAACGTCGGCGGAGGCAAGCCGCCTGCTCACCCACGACGACTCGCTGGCCGAGGCGGCCATCGCGGCGGGGGCGAGCCCGGAGGAGGCGTAT
>DASXNO010000037.1:0-4782 GCA_036495025.1 Actinomycetota bacterium
CACCGGGTAGAAGACCTCGACGTCGAGGCCCCGGCAGGCGGATTGCTTGCGCCACAGGGTGGCGGTCATGGGAAACACTTCCTCACGGGTGAAAAGGTGGATATTGGCATTCGCCCTGCTCGGAGGCCCACTCGGTACGGGGACCGAAGGCAACAGCTCCGAATTTCGGCGAACCGAGAGTATGGCCCAAGAATCGTGCGCCTGTAAAGGGTGGCGCACAGAAGTTGTCCCAGCTCAGGCCATGGGTAGCGGCTTTGTTGTGCCGAGCAGGTCCCCGAGGAGCTCGGCGCGGACCGCCGGCTCGAGCACGGCCCGGGCCGGGTAGCTGGGGTGCTCGGAGACCAGCGCCACCTCGGCGGCGGTCCCGAAGGCCCCGACCTGCGCCTCGGTGAAGGGGAAGCGCAGGTAGTGGACGGCCGGCGTGACCTCCTCGCGGGTCAGGGCCGCGCCGTGCTCGGCCTCGGGCACGCTCAGCACCGCGTCGCCGTCGAAGGACACCCCGACCCGGGTCTCGATCCCCACAAGTTGGGGCAGCCACTGGCGCAGCTCGGCCTCGGAGGTGAGCTCGATCAGCAGCGTGGCCGACAGCTCGCCGGGCGCGGGCAGCAGCCGGTTGTAGACGTCGAGCTCGGCCTGGATGCCCTCGTCGCTGATGATCTTCTCGACCCGGGCCATCTCCTGGACCTGGAAGCGCACGGTGTCGAAGCACTCGAAGACGAGGGTCATGACCGGCCCGAGCGCGACGCGCCGGTGCTTCTTGAGGGCGATGACGCGGGCCCGGTAGTCCTGGCGCACCCGCTCGTAGGCCCGCAGGTCCAAGACGTCGTCGAGCGTCAGTCCCGGCGCGCCCACCTAGGCGTCGAGCGTCTCGAGGCCCTTCGTGAAGCGGCCGGCGTGCGACTTCTCGGCCCGGGGGAGCGTCTCGAGCCACTCGGCGACCTCGTCGTAGCCCTCGTCGCGGGCCGTCTTGGCGAAGCCGGGGTACATCTCGGTGTACTCGTAGGTCTCGCCCTCGATGGCCGACTTGAGGTTGTCGGAGGTGGCGCCGACCGGCACGCCGGTCACGGGGTCGCCGGACTCGCGCAGGAAGTCGAAGTGCCCGAACGCGTGGCCCGTCTCGCCCTCGGCGACGGAGCGGAACAGGGCGGCCACGTCCGGGTAGCCCTCGACGTCGGCCTTCTGCGCGAAGTAGAGGTAGCGGCGATTGGCCTGGCTCTCGCCGGCGAACGCCGTCTTGAGGTTGTCCTCGGTCTTGCTCCCCTTCAGTGCTGGCATGGTTGATTCGTCCCTTTCTCTTTCTCTGGTGATCTGCTTACTACGAGATCTGTTTGGTCGTCTTCGCCATCCGGGCCGTCGGCCGGCACTCGTCACAGAGTCCCCGGAACACGACCTCGGCGCTCTCGACGGCGAAGCCCTTGGCGGCCCGCCCGGACACCGTGACACCCGGGAAATCCGCGGCCAGGTCGCGCACCTTGCCGCACGAGCGGCAGACCAGGTGGTGGTGCGGAGTCTCGACGTTGGGATCGAAGCGGGCGGAGCCGGTGCCGACGTCGAGCTGCGAGATGGCGCCGAGCTCGGCCAGGTCGTTGAGCGTCTGGTAGACGGTCTTGAGCGAGACGTTGGGCATGTCGCGCCGGACCTTCTCGTAGACCCGTTCGGCCGAGGGGTGGGTGACGTCGCCCTCGAGGGCGCGGAAGATGCTCTGGCGCTGGGCCGTGATCTTGCGGCCGTTCGCCCGGAACAGGTCCGTCAGTGCGTCGGGTGATTGCATCCTGTCGTCACCCTAGCGGCCGCGAGGCCCTTTTTGACAACGATTGTCGAAATGAGGGGTGCCACCTGGCGCGGGCCCTGTCAGATCCCCTCGGCCGGGATCTCCTCCCACCACTGGCACCACCAGTTCCCACCCACCAGGATCCGGACTTTCGAATGCCAGCAGTACGACAGATCCTTGGTCTCGTCGAGGTAGTAGCGGCAGTTGTCGCACCGCTCGTCGCCGGAGGGGTGGCCGCGAAGGACGTTGAAGTCCACCATGTGGGCGAGCTCCATGGCGTTCTGCTCGTCGATCTCCTGGGGCTCTGGCTCGGGAATCACATAGTCGGACACGCCGGGGGACGCTACCGGAGGGATCAAGTTTCGAGGCAAATCACCTGAAGATCAGCGTGGCGGTGGCACGGCGGTGGGCCCGACCCGCTCGGTGGTACCCGTGTCGGCGTCGGCGGGCCACAGCCCCGCCAACGCGACGTCGAAGCGGCCCCGCCACTCGTCGACCGACGAGACGGCCCACGGCAACGGCTCTTCGACCGCGCCGGCGAGACAGGCCCGGACCGCCGCGACGACGCCGGAGGGATCCGGGCGGCTGGCCATGGCCCCGCCGCGCGCCAACTCGAGCAAGAGGTTCTCCCGGCCGTGGCCGGGGACCACGTCCAAGAGCACCTGCCGTCGCCCGACGACCCTCGCCTCGTGAGAGGTCTGTCCCGCCGAGGTGACCACGAGGTCCGCGGCCGCCATCAAGAGGGGGATGTCGGGGGTGAAGCCGTAGGCCAGCACGCGTCCCGGAGCCCGGGTGCGGGCGACGTCGCCGAGGCGGTCCCGCAACACGGCGTTCTGCCCGGCCACTGCGAGCACGTCGATGTCGGCGCGCGCCAGCTCGGCGGCCGTGCGGTCGATCGGGCCTAGACCCCATCCGCCCGCGATCAGGAGGACGCAGGGGCGCCCGGCCTCCAGGCCCAATTGCCGGCGCGCCGCGTCGCGGTCCGGCGCGTCGAAGAAGGCCGCCCGCACCGGCGGCGGTAACTCGCGGATCTCGGCGGTCGGGTCGAACTGGCGGACCGTCCCGGATTCCGCGGGGGTCGAGACCAGATAGCGGTCGATGCCGGGCTGGACCCAGATGCTGTGGGCGGTGGCGTCGGTGCAGAAGGCGACGGCGCGCCACCCGGGCCGCTCGGATCGCAACTGCCCGGCCCCCGCCGAGCCGGCGGCATAGACGTTCAACAAGAGGCCCTCGGGATCGGCGGGCAACAGATCGCGCAGGGCCGGGAGGATCCGCTTGGTCGCACTGCGCGTCATCTGATCGGCGAGACGCGTGCCGGCACGGAGCTGGGAGAAGTGGAAGGCGTCGTAGACAGGGGCCACAGAGAGCATCCGCCGGAAGACCGATTCGCCGATGCGATGGCCCAGGCCTCCCAGGAGCTCCATGGAGTCGATCGTGGCGACGCGGTAGCCAAAGGCCGCCAGGCTCTCGGCGCAGGCCTCGGCCACGGAGGCGTGGCCGTGACCGATCGATCCGCTGATGATGACGGCGGGGCGTTGCGACTGCCTGCTGCCGACCCTCATGGGGAGAGGCCCTGGTCCGCTCGCTCCCGGTCGTCCCCGCCGAGGAGCTCGCCGAGCGTTCGTGTCCGCAGGCCGCGACCGTGCACGAGCGCCGCGAACGGACGGAGCAGGGCCCGCGTGCGGTCTCCCGTGCCCGGCGGGCAGGAGACGTCCGTGTCGTGGAGCAGGACGATCGCGCCCGGCCGGAGATCCGCCTCGAGCCGGTGGACGACGGCTGCGGGGTCGGTCTCCGCCCACTCCTTGCCCCAGGCGCTCCAGAGCACGGTCTCGAGGCCGAGCCGGCGGGCGGCGATCAGGGAGGTGAGCGTCAGCTGGCCGTAGGGCGGCCGGAAGTACCGCGGCGTCTCCCCGAGCAGGTCCCGGTGCGCGGCCACGGCTCGGTCGAGGTCACGGACGACGGACGTGGGGGTGGAGAGCAGGTGGTGACGATGGGCAAAGCCGTGCGTCCCCATCTCGTGCCCCCGGGCCAGGATCTCCTTGGCGACCCCGGGATGCGCCTGCAGCTGCGCGCCGAGGACGAAGAAGGTGGCGCGCCAGCCGATCTCGTCGAGGAGATCGAGGGTGCGCAGCGTGTCGACGTCCGGCCCGTCGTCGAAGGTGACCGCCACGGAATCCTCGCTCGGGCCCCGCCATCGGCACCACGCGCCGAGCGACCGGGGCTGACGGCGCCACATGGTCGGGAGGATCAGGGCGGACGGCGCCGCGTGCACCAGGAGACCCGCCATCCCCGCGGCCACGAGACGGCGAGCGGTTCCACCGGCCGTCGTGGAGGCGTCAGACGTTGCACCGGTGCGCACATCAAAAAATTAATCCCCTCGGGCCGCTTCCGACACGGGCAGCGCAGATCAACGCGATTCGAGCGTCCGCCAGGGGCTCAGGCCCGGAACCGCTCCAGGTCCCGCATGGTGAAGAGGGCCCGCAGCTCGATCCCCTCCGCGGCGACGACCTCGGCACCCCCGCCCTCCCGGTCGATCACACAGAGCGCGTGCTCGACGATGGCGCCCTCGGCGCGGAGGTCCTGGGCCGAGAGCACCATCTGACCCCCGGTCGTGACCACGTCCTCGATGATCAGCAGGCGGCGCCCTTCGATGTCGCCCCCCTCGCACACCTGCTCCGTGCCGTACTTCTTGGGCTCCTTGCGCACGAAGTAGGCCGGCAGCCGGGTGACGGACGAGAGCATGGTCGTGAGGGGCACGCCGCCGAGCTCCATCCCCGCCAGGCCCTCGACGCCCGGCGGCACCAGCGGCACCATGGCGGCGACGATGTCGGCCAGGAGCTCGGGGTCCGACTCGAAGCGGTACTTGTCGAAGTAGTGGTCGGCCTTGCGCCCCGAGCGCAGGACGAACGTGCCCGTCAGGTGCGAGGCGGCGAAGACGCGGGCGGCCAACTCCACCTGACCATTCTGCCGGTTCGGACATCCCGGGCGCCGGACCTGCCGGTGACGCGGGC
>DASXNO010000038.1:0-12739 GCA_036495025.1 Actinomycetota bacterium
AACGACAAGATCTACCAGGCGGCACCCGGGCACAGCGCCGAGCTGGCCGCGCAGGCGGCTGCCTGGTACATCGAGGACACCGACCGCCTCGGCCTTGGCAGGCCGGACGTCGAGCCGAGGGCAACCGAGACCATCGGCCAGCAGATCGCGCTGATCGAGGAGCTCTTCGCCAGGGGACTCGCCTACCAGGCCGAAGGGGACGTCTACTTCCGGGTCGGCAAGTTCCCCGACTACGGAAGGCTCTCGGGGCAGCGCCCCGATCAGGTTCAGGAGCAGGAACCGAACTCCCGCAAGGAGGACCCCCGGGACTTCGCCCTCTGGAAGGGGCACAAGCCCGACGAGGACACCTTCTGGGACTCCCCGTGGGGACCGGGCCGCCCCGGCTGGCACATCGAGTGCTCGGCGATGGCGGAGGCGTTCCTCGGCCCGGTGTTCGAGATCCACGGTGGGGGCCTCGACCTGATCTTCCCGCACCACGAGAACGAGCTTGCGCAGTCCCGCGGGGCCGGGCGGGAGTTCGCCCGGATCTGGATGCACAACGGCATGCTCGAGATGGGCGGCGCCGACATGCACAAGTCGCTGGGCAACGACGTGTCCCTGCACGCGGCCCTCAACGCCTGGGGTCCCGAGACGCTGCTCCTGTTCTTCATGGGCGCCCACTGGCGCAGCTCGATCGACTTCTCGGACAGCGCCCTCGAGTCGGCCCGTGCACAGGCCAGCCGGTTCCGAGAGGCGTTTGGGGCGCCGGGGGTCGCTGCCCCGGAGGGCGAGTGGGACCAGCTCGTGGCGGTGCTCGACAACGACTTCAACACCGCGGAGGCCCTCGCCGTGCTCCACCGGTGGCGCTCCGCCGGCTACCTCGACCTCCTGCGCCGGGCGCTGCCGGTCTTCGGGCTGGCATCGCTCACCCGCCAGCGGGAGGCGCCGCCCGAGGTGCTCGAGCTGGCGCAGCGGCGCCAGAAAGCCCGGGCCGCCAGAGACTTCGCCGAGTCCGACCGCCTCCGCTCCGAGATCGATCAGGCCGGTTGGGAGGTCCGGGATACGGCGGAGGCCTTCCGGCTGGTGCCGCGGGAGTAGCGCAGCAGGGTCCTCAGCTCCCCAGGCTTCCTCTCGACCGGACGCGCAGGATCAGCACCGCCGTGTCGTCGTCGCCGCCCTCTGGCGGCTGCGGCAGCGCCTCTTCGATGGTGCAGAGCGTCTCGACCGCCGACGCCCGGGCGCTGCGCCTCAGCGCCGATCGCAGTGCCCGCTCCCCCAGCCGCGGATCCACTCCCCGGCGCTCGATCAGACCGTCCGTGTACAGGAGCAGCAGGTCGTCCGGCCAGAGCTCGATCGTGGACTGCCGGCAGTGGACGCCCGGGAACACCCCGAGCAACGGACCCCCCTGCCCGACCGTCTCCACCCGGCCGTTGGCCCGTCGCACCAGGGGAAGCGGGTGGCCGCCGGCGCTCATCGTGACCTCGGCCCGGCCGGGAGCCGGTCGCACCTCCAGGCAGCACAGCGTCAGGAACTTTCCCCCCAGGCCCTCCCGGACCAGCGAACGGTTGAGCTCGGCGAGCACCCTGGCCGGGCGCATCCCGGCCGCGGCCAGGGCCCGCAGCCGGTTGCGGACCGAGCCGACGAGGATGGCGGCCTCGGCGCCGCGCCCGCAGACGTCCCCGATCGCAACGAGCCAGGTGCGGGGCCGGATCTCGAACACGTCGTAGAAGTCGCCGCCGATCTCGAGGGCGTCGCCTGCGGGGCGGTACAGCCCGGCAAGGTCCAGCCCGGCGATGTCCGGGAGCGGCGGCGGCAGGACGCTGACCTGCAACGCAGCGCCGAGGCGCTCGAGCTGTGCCCTCGCTTCGGCAATCCTGCGCGCCGCGAGGCGCAGCTCGAGCTCATCGACGACCATCGCCGCCAGGTCCTGCAGGGTTGCCACCTCGTCGTCGCTGATGTCCCGGGGAATCCGGTCGATGACGTTCAGGGTCCCCAGGCGGTAGCCGTCGCTGGTGATGAGCGGGGCCGCCGCGTAGAAGCGAACCCCCATGACGCCGGCGACCATGGGATGCGAGATCGCGCTGGGGTCGAGCGCAGCATCGGTGACGATGGTGGGGCCATCCTTCAGGATCGCCGAGGCACAGAGGCCGGGCACCCGGTCGGTCTCCGTCGCGTCCAGGCCGTGGCGGGCACGGAACCAGATGCGGTCCTCGTCGACGATGGTGACGGAGGCGATGGGCGTGCGGAGGATACGGGCGGCGAGGGTGGCGATGCGGTCGAAGACCCCGTCGGGTGGGGTGTCGAGCACGGCGTAGCGGCGAACCGCCTCGAGACGCTGCTCCTCATCCGCGGGGATGAGCTCAGGATGGTCCGAGGCCGTTCTGGCCACGCTCAGGTCAACCAGCGCCCGTTCCAGACATCGCCGTCAAGCAAGCGCTCGGACACCTTCCGCATGGGCATGCCCCGTTCCATCGAGATGCGCTGGATCAGCCGGAACGCGTCCTCCTCGGAGAGCCCATGGCGGTCGCGCAGCACGCCCTTGGCCCGCTCAACAAGCTTACGCGTCTCGAGGCGTTCCGTGAGGTTCTTCGATTCGTTGGCCAGGACCCGAGCCTCGTTCCAGCGCTGGACCGCCACCTCGATCGCCGGCACGAGATCGGCCTTGTCGAAGGGCTTCACGAGGTAGGCCATCACACCGGCTCGGGTCGCCCTCGCCACCTTGTCGCGATGGCTGAAGGCGGTCAGGATCAGGACGGCGGCCAGCTCCTGCTCGACGATGTGCTCCGCGGCGGTCAGGCCGTCGGTCTCGGGCATGACGATGTCGAGGATGACGAGGTCGGGCCGGAGCTGCTCGGCGAGGCGCATCACCTCGTCGCCGTCGGCGGCCTCGCCAACAACCTCGTACCCCTCCTCCTCGAGCATCTCCCGGAGGTCCATCCGGATGATGGCCTCATCCTCGGCTATCACGATGCGCGCGGTCATGGGCGCCGGCTCCCCTTCGCCGGGCGGGACTCGGCGCTGTCGATGTCTTCGAAGAGACGCTCGAGGAGCCGGTCGCGCTCCCCGGTGAGCTCGGCAATCGTTTCTGC
This sequence comes from Actinomycetota bacterium, assembly GCA_036495025.1. GTDB lineage: Bacteria > Actinomycetota > CADDZG01 > JAHWKV01 > JAOPZY01 > JAOPZY01. The sequence goes on from DASXNO010000038.1 coordinate 3,069, forward strand.
GGTCTTCTGCTCGTGGCGCTTGAGTCGCTCCAGGTCGTCCCGGGCTTCCCGGAACTCACGGTCGGCCAGCGGGGTGCCGGAGACGACCATGCGCACCTGGGCCTCGTCGGCAACGCCGGACTGGAACGCGACCTGCTCGCGGGCGACGGCCAGCTCCTGCTGCGCCCTTGCCAGTTTCCCGGCCAGCTCGTCGAGCTGTTCGCGGATGCGCATCGACGGATCTCTCCCGACTCGGTGGGTCCCCACCACACCCGTGGGGAACGGAGATTATCGCGCTGCGCCCCTTGCGGATGTCCCAGGGGACGCAAGGGCCCCGGTTCACCCATCCAGGACCTGGAGGATCTGCGTGAAAGGTACGGCTCCCTCCCGCAGGAGGACCGGCTCGGGGCCGGTCAGGCGGACGACCGTGGACGGTGGGCCGGCCTGGGCGGGTCCCCCGTCGAGGTAGACGGCGACGGTGTCGCCGAACGTGGCCTGGATCTCCTCAATGGTCTCCGGGGTGGGCCTTCCGGAGGTATTGGCGGAGCTTGTGGCCAGCGGACCGGTCTCGGCGAGCAGCAGGGCGAGGGCGGGATGATGCGGCACCCGCAGGCCGACCGAGGTCCCGTCGCCGCCGATGGTCGCCGGCAGGGAAGCGGTGCGGGCAAGGACGATCGTGAGGGCCCCCGGCCAGAAGGCTCCTGCCAGCGCCTCGGCCCGTTCGTCGAGGAGGGCCAGCGCCCTCGCCTGGTCGAGCCCGGAGACCAGAACCGGAAGTGCCATGCCCGTGGGGCGGGCCTTCGCCTCGAAGATCGCCGCCAGGCCGGCCGGGCGGTCGAGCCGGGCGGCGATGCCGTAGACCGTGTCGGTCGGGACCACGATCAGCCGGCCGCGCTCGACCGCTGCTGCCGCCGCACGCCGGGCTGCAGGGTCTGCGGCGTCGAGTACGGGACTCACCGACCCGCCCAGTAGGTAAGAATGGGCTGGACATGGACGAAGAAGGCAAACGGAAGGTCGTGATCCTGGGCGGGGGCTTTGGCGGCCTCGCCGCCGCCCGTGAGCTGCGTCACGCCCCCGTGTCGGTCACGCTGGTGGACCGCCGCAATCACCACTTGTTCCAGCCACTCCTCTACCAGGTCGCCACGGCGTCGCTCAATGCCAGCGACATCGCCGAGCCCATCCGCAAGGTCCTCGCCGACCAGCCGAACACCAAGGTCCTGCTGGCCGAGGTGGACCGCATCGACGTCGACGCCAGAACGCTCACGTTCACCGACGGCGACGGCCTGAGCTACGACTACCTTATCGTCGCCGCTGGGGCCACCCACTCGTATTTCGGCCATGACGAATGGGAAGAGAGCGCCCCGAGCATGAAGAGCATCGAGGATGCCCTCGACGTGCGGCGGCGCCTCCTGATCGCGTTCGAGGCGGCCGAGCGGGCGAAGGACAGCGAGTCCCGAGACGCGTGGCTCACGTTCGTCATCGTCGGCGGCGGCCCGACCGGTGTGGAGCTGGCCGGCTCCCTCGCCGAGATGGCGCGGCATGCGCTGAAGGGAGAGTTCCGCCACATCGAACCGGCGGCGGCGCGGGTGATCCTCGTCGAAGGCGTCGAGCGGGTCCTGCCGGGGTTCCCACCGAAGCTGTCGGCGTGGGCACGCAAGGACCTCGAGAGCATGGGCGTCGAGGTGCGGACGGGGACGATGGTGAAGGCGATCGACGACTTCGGCGTCGACCTCGACGGGGACCGGATCAAGGCGCGCACCGTGCTCTGGGCGGCCGGCGTGCGGGCGTCGCCCATCGGGCAGTCGCTCGGGGCGGAGCTCGACCGGTCGGGCCGGGTGATCGTCGAGCCCGACCTGTCGCTGCCCGGTCACCCGGAGGTCTACGTGGTCGGCGACCTCGCCCTTGTCATGCAGGACGGCAAGCCCGTTCCGGGCGTGGCCCAGGGGGCAATCCAGGGAGGGCGTCACGCCGCCCTGGGCATCCTGGCGTCGCTCTCCGGCAAGCCCTCGACGCCCTTCCGGTACAAGGACAAGGGCATGCTGGCGGCGATCGGCCGGGCTGCCGCCGTCGCCGACCTCCCCACCATCGACCTGACGGGATTCCCCGCCTGGGTCATCTGGGCGGTCGTGCACATCTACTTCCTGATCGGGTTCCGCAACCGCCTGTTCGTCATGGCGCACTGGTCGTGGGCGTTCGTGACGCACGACCGGGGGGCTCGCCTCATCACCGGATCGCCGCAGCTTCGGAGCCGCTGGGAAAAACCGCGCCACTGACACCACGGTGGCATCATGGCCGTATGGGCCGCGTGCGGCTTGGCGTGAACAGTGCCTTCCTGGCTCTCACCGCCGTCGCCCTGGTCACCGTGGGGGCAGTCGTCGCCGGGGCGAGCGATGCCGGTGTCGATGCCGCCGCCAGGCCGCAGGTGCTCGGGATCTCCCTGACCGGCGTCGTCGACCCGTTCATGGCGTCGTACGTGCAGCGCGGGATCCATGCGGCGGCCGCCGGCCATGACACCGCCGTCGCCATCACCATCGACACCCCGGGCGGCCTCGACTCGTCGATGCGGGAGATCGTCAGCGCCATCCTCTCCTCGTCCGTCCCCGTGATCTGCTACGTGCCGCCGGGGGGCCGGGCGGCGTCGGCGGGAACGTTCGTCATGCTCGCCTGCCCCGTCAACGGGATGGCGCCCGGCTCGGCGATCGGGGCCGCCCATCCGGTGGGCGTGTCGGGAGCCATCGAGCAGGCGAAGGTCACCAACGACGCGGCCGCGTTCATTCGGAGCCTCGCCGAGCGCACGGGCCGCAACGGAGGCTGGGCCGAGAGCGCCGTCCGGGAATCGATCAGCGCCGACGCCGCGTCGGCCCTCAACCTGCACGTGATCGATCGGGTGGCCCCAAGCCTGCAGGACATGCTGCCCACCGGGGGTCAGCTCGTGTCCTTCCACCGGTCGTTGGGCGAGAGCTTCTTCCACGGGTTCGCCGACCCCAACGTGGCGTTCGTCCTGCTGGACATCGGCTTCCTGGCGCTGATCGTGTGGGCGTTCCACCCGGGATTCCACGTCCCCCTGGCGGTGGGGGTGGTCTCCTCCGCGCTCGGGCTGGCCATCCTCGAGACCCTGCCGGTGCGCCTTGCCGGCTTCGGCCTGCTGCTGGTCGCCGCCGTCCTGTTCGTGCTCGACCTCAAGGCAAGGGCCCACGGCGTCCTGACCATCGGCGGCATCGTCGTATTCGTCCTCGGTGGGCTCCTGCTGTTCAACCCGTCCGTGCCCAACGCCAGGATCTCGCCGCCGCTGCTCTTCAGCCTGCCGGTGGTGGTCGGCGTCGCGAGCACCTTCCTCCTCCGGGCGATGCTGGCCGCGAGGCGCACCCCGCTGCGAGCGGGCCCGCAGACGCTGATGGGGGCGCACGGCGTGGCGGAGACGGCGCTGGATCCCCTGGGCCGAGTCCGCGTGCGGGGCGAGTCCTGGTCGGCCGAATCCGTGGGCGACCCCGTCCCCGCGGGCACGCCGGTCCTCATCGTCGGCGTCCGGGGGCTCACCCTTGACGTCTTTCCAGAAGGAGGGAGTCTATGAACGGGTTGATCATCTTCGGCATCCTGGCCCTGGTCGTGCTGGTGATCTTCGCCAAGGCACTGAAGGTCGTGCGGGAGTACCAGCGCATCGTGCTGTTCCGGCTGGGGCGGGCGATCGGCCTGCGGGGGCCGGGCCTCGTGTTCATCTTCCCGGTCATCGACCGGCCGGTGGGCGTCGACCTCCGGGAGCAGTACCTCGAGATCCCCAAGCAGACGGCGATCACCAAGGACAACGCCGCCATCAACATCGACTTCATCATCTTCTACAAGGTCATCGACGCCACGATGTCGGTGCTGCAGGTGCAGAACTTCGCCGGCGCCGCCCAGAACATCGCCGCGACGACGCTGCGCAGCGTCGTCGGTGACATGACGCTCGACGAGGTGCTGTCCAAGCGGGACCAGATGAACCAGGTGCTCCAGGTGAAGCTCGACGAGGTCACCGAGCGCTGGGGCGTGAAGGTCGGCAACGTCGAGGTGCGGGAGATCGTCCCTCCCCCGCCGGTCCTCGACGCCATGACCCGGCAGATGTCGGCGGAACGCACCCGCCGGGCAGTCGTCACCGAGGCGGAGGGCTCGAAGCAATCGGCCATCACGGTGGCCGAGGGCCAGAAGCAGGCGGCGATCCTCTCCGCCGAAGGCGACCGGCAGGCGGCGATCCTGCGGGCGGAGGGCTTCTCGCTCGCCCTGGACCGGATCTTTCAGGTGGCCCGGACGCTGGACGCCAACACGATGAGCCTGCAGTACCTCGACGCCCTGAAGCAGATCGGCGGCTCGCCGTCGACGAAGTTCGTCGTGCCGATGGAGCTGGCGGGCCTGCTCAGCTCGGTGACGGGCCTGACCGGCAAGGCCTTCAGCGGCAACGGCGTCGAGCCGGGGGCACGCCTTCCTGCCGTGGAGCCGAAGCCCCAGGACACCTGAGACTCTGTCGGCTTTCTGTGAGCACGGAGCGACGCCCAGCGTCATCTCAGGCTCACAGAATTCCAACAGCTCGTACCGGCCAGGCCTCCCAGTCGAAGGTGGCCTGATCCGCCTCGGAACGGAGTCGCTGGGCGTCCGCGCGCTCCAGCCGTCGCTCGCTGCCCTGACGGGATCCGTCGAGCGACCACAGCTCGATGCGTTGCAAGGCGGGCCCGACCGCGGGGAGGTCGAGCGCCTCGCGGAACCGCCCGCCCGTGACCTGATCGACGAGCCAGGTGAGCCGCTCGATCCCGTCCTCCGCATCCTCGTCGCAGGCATCACAGCCGCAGCTCGGGAACGGATCAACCTGCCACTGCCCGGAGCGCGTCACCACGCCCGGGAACGGGCTGAAGGCGAAGACGAGGGGAGCGGTCCGCGGGCTCCGAGGGGTCAATCGGATCGTCGGGCGGGCGGTCCCCGTTCGTTCCAGCTCGGCGTCGAGGCCGTAGCCCTCGGTCCGCTCGACGTCGAAGCGGGCCTCGAGTTGCGCCACCAACCCTTCGGTGAACGAGTGGAGCGGCCGGAATCTCTCGGGATTCGTGACCCGCGAGTACGCCTCCGGCGGAGGTCCTTCGATGCCCCAGCGGTCTCGACTCATGCCCCAAGTCTGATGCAATCGACGGTGTGCATGCGATGGTTCGATTCGGCATGGGGCTGTCTTAGATTCCTACTATGGTAGGATACCGCTCATGGCTGTACGCAAGTGGTCCGTGAGTATCGAGGAGGGGCTCGCGGCCCGGGTCGAGGAGCATGTTGGTTCCCGAGGCCTGAGCGCCTTTGTGGCCCGAGCCGTGGATCAAGCTCTGGAGCGGGACCAGCTCGAGGGCTACCTGCGTGAGCTCGACAAAGAGTTCGGGGAGGTCCCTGAGGAGCTGGTTGAGCGCTTCGATGCTGAATGGCCGTCCTGATCCTCGACAGCGAAGCTCTCTCGTCTCTCGCCCATCCCCGACAGAACCCAACCCGGCACCAACTGGTTCGGGCCGGCCTTCGTTCGGCCGCTCGAAGGGGAGACCCGGTGCGGGTTCCCTCCGCCGTCCTGGTCGAGCTCTACCGAGGTCAGGGCCATGACGAACCAATCGATCGGGTGCTCGCCCAAGGGTTCGTCCGGGTGGTGACGACGGGCGTTCTCATCGCCCGCCACGCCGGGCATCTCCTCGCCGATGCCGACCGAGGGAGTGAGCTGGCCGTCGATGCCCTTGTGGTTGCCACGACAATCCGGCTCGGCGGAGGCCTCATCCTGACGCACGATCCTGCTGATCTCAAACTGCTGAGTGCTCGCCACCCGGCTGTCCGCATCGTCACCATCTGACGGAACCATCTGACGGCGCGGACTCGGTCCGGGTCAAGAGCCCTGCGCCCGACCCTTGGATCCCCCCCAACGACGGGCTGCCACAGGGGCCAGTGCCGGGAAGGGGACTTGAACCCCTACGGGCCGAAGCCCAATGCGGTTTGAGCGCATAGTGTCTACCATTCCACCATCCCGGCCGAACGTGAAACTTTACCGGCTGCGAACCTTCTCGTTGCCTTGATGTACCGAAACGGTATCCGAGAGCAACGGGATGGTCAGGCCGGACCTTCAGGCAGGAGCTTCCTTCGCAACTCGGCGAGGGTCTCGAAGACCTCCGATGCTCCCGCCTGCCTGAGCTCCTCCCGGGAGAAGCCACCGGTCAGCAGCCCGAGCGAGGGCAGGCCGGCCCGCCCTGCCGCGATGCAGTCGTAGACGGAGTCGCCGATCATGGTGCCGGTGGAGGCGCCGACCTTCTCGAGCGCCGCGTAGATCAGGTCGGGCTCTGGCTTCGTGGCCTCGACGTCCGACGAGTCCGTCCATCCATCGACGACCCCACGGGCAGCGAGCAGGTCCAGGTAGTGCTCGGTCTCCTCACGCTTCGCGGAGCTGGCGAGCACCACGCACCGGCCGGCGGCATGGAGATCTGCCAGGAAGTCGTGGGCCGATTCCAGGGGCTCAACCTCCCCGATCAGTGCCCCGTACTCCTCCTTCTCGGCGGCGCGGATGGCGTCCCCACACGCGTCGTCCACGTCCCGGCCCGCCACGGCGGCAATGAGGTGATCGCCACCCATGCCCATCGAGCGGTGGATCCGCCATAGCGGCAAGATGACGTCGTAGCGCCGGAACGACCGGTACCAGGCGAGCGCGTGGTGGTAGTTCGTGTCGACGAGGGTCCCGTCCACGTCGATGAGGAGGGCCTCCCCGGCTTCGGTCACGGTATCGTCGTACCCGGGCGGCGGCGGTTCAACGCCGGCGTTCAGTAGGTCTCGCCCTGGAGCCCCGTCACGTAGCGGTGGAACGCCAGGTGGTCGCTGACGAACTCCCGCACCTCGCCGTCGGCCGCCGGGCGGATGACCACCCGGTCGGCTGGACCGTCGTCGGTGTCGACGTCCTCCTCGATGCTCACGACCTCCCACCCCTCCTCGATGAGCGTCCGCAGCTCCTCGAGGATCGGGTCGTCACCCCAGCCTGCCAAGCCCGTCCTCCTTCTTGGTTGCCTTCGTGTCCAGGGCTCGCCGGATCTCCCGGGCCAGGCCCGCAGCCCCGTCCGGCTCGCCGTTGAGCACCCGCTTCATGATGGCGCTGCCGACGACCACACCGTCGGCCACCCTGGCCGCCGCCGCGGCCTGCTCCCCGTTGGAGATCCCGATGCCGAGCAGGACCGGCAGCCGCGTGTGGGGCCGGATCCGCACGACCACCGCCAGGGCGGCCCCGCCGAGCGTCGCCTGCTCCCCCGTAACCCCGAGGCGCGACACCGCGTAGACAAACCCCGAGGAGCCCCTCGACAGCACCGCCGCTCGCTCGAGCGGGGTCGTCGGGGCGATCATCTGGACGAGCGCCATCCCCCGCTGCGCCACCTCCGCCCGCAGGGCCGCCGACTCCTCGAAGGGAAGGTCGGGAACGATCATCCCGCTGGCGCCCGCCTGCTGCAGGGCCTCGACGAAGGCGTCGGCCCCCAGCCGGTGCACGGGGTTGTAGTAGGTCATGGCGACGATGGGGACACGGGCGTAGCGGCGGGCGTCGCGAATGAGGTCGAAGCAGCGGTCCACCCCGATGCCGGCCTGCAGCGCTCGGGTGGAGGCCGCCGTGATGACCGGGCCGTCCATCACCGGATCGGAGAACGGAATGCCCACCTCGATGGCATCGGCGCAGCTGGCCATCTCGGCGAGGAGGTCGACGAAACGCTGGGGCGACGGAAGTCCCGCGGTCAGGTAGGGGACGAAAAGCCTGCGCCCACCGGCGCGCGCCTCGTTGAGGCGGTGCTCCAACTCCGTCGCCTCGGCGGCGGCTGGCCGGGTGCCCATCTACTCCGGGAAGCTGGCGACCACTGCGGCGACCCCTCTGGCGACCACAGCGGCGATCACAGGTTCATTGCCCGGGCCACGATCTCGACGTCCTTGTCGCCGCGGCCCGAGAGGTTGACGAGCACGTTGTGGCCCGGGCCGAGCTCGCGGGCAAGGTCCTTCGCCCGGGCGAGGGCGTGCGAGGACTCCAGCGCCGGGATGATGCCCTCGGTGCGGGACAGGAGGCTGAACGCCTCGAGGGCCTCGGCGTCGCTGGCGGCGAGGTAGCGCACCCGGCCCGAGTCCTTGAGCCACGAGTGCTCGGGTCCGACCCCCGGGTAGTCGAGCCCCGCAGAGATCGAGTGCGCCTCCTGCACCTGACCGGAGGCGTCCTGCAGCAGGTACGACCGGGCGCCGTGCAGCACGCCGGGTTCCCCCCGGGAGAGCGTGGCGGCGTGGCGCGCGGAGTTGAGGCCGTCGCCGGCCGCCTCGACGCCGTAGAGGCGGACCTGGTCGTCGAAGAAGGCCCGGAAGATGCCGATCGCGTTGGAGCCCCCGCCGACACACGCGACGACGGCGTCCGGGAGGGTGCCCGTCGCCCGCTCGAACTGGCTCTTCGCCTCGTCGCCGATCACCCGCTGGAACTCCGCCACCAGCGTGGGGAACGGGTGGGGCCCCACGACCGACCCGATCACGTAGTGGGTCGTCTCGACATTCTGCACCCAGTCCCGAAAGGCCTCGTTGATGGCGTCCTTGAGCGTGCACGAGCCTGCGGCGACGGGCCGGACCTCGGCCCCGAGCAGCTGCATCCGTGCAACGTTCAGCGCCTGCCGGCGGGTGTCCTCGAGCCCCATGTAGACGACGCACGGGATGCCGAACCAGGCGGCTGCGGTGGCGGTGGCGACGCCATGCTGGCCCGCGCCCGTCTCGGCGATCACCCGCCGCTTGCCCATCCGGCGGGCAAGCAGGAGCTGGCCGAGGGTGTTGTTGATCTTGTGCGAACCGGTGAAGGCTGCGTCCTCCCGCTTCAACCAGATGTCGGCGCCGCCGACCGCGGCGGTCAGGCGGCGGGCGTGGTACAGGGGCGTCGGGCGGCCCGCCACCTCCCTGAGCAGCGAGTGGTACTCGTCGTTGAAGGCCTGGTCTCCGATCGTCTCGGTCCGGGCCCGGTCGAGCTCCTCCAGCACGCCGATCAGCACCTCGGGCGCGAAGCGGCCGCCGTAGTCGCCGAACCAGCCGCGTTGGTCGGGCACGGCGACAGGCGCGAGGGGCGAGATTGGAGGCATCCCCGCCAAGTCTAGTCCCGCTCCTCTTCCTCGCCAGCGAGGTCGGGGTCCCCCTGGGGCACAGAGAGCCCGAGGAGCTCCCGGGCGGCGCCAGCTGGGTCGCCGGCCCGCATCAACGTCTCGCCCACCAGCATCGCCTCAACGCCCGCCTCCTCCAGCGCCGCAACGCCGGCCCGATCGGCGATGCCGCTCTCGGCCACGGTGGCGACGTCCGCCGGGATCCGGCGGCGGAGGCGGATCGCCAGGCCCTCGTCGACGTCGAACGTCCGCAGATCCCGCTGGTTGACGCCGACCAGTTCCGGGGCGATCTCGAAGGCACCGTCGAGCTCCCACTCGCTGTGGACCTCGACCAGGGCGGACAGGTTGTAGTGAGCGGCGGCATCGGCCAGCTCGGCGAAGAGAACGGGGTCGGGGATCGCTGCCACGATGAGGAGCACGGCGTCGGCGCCGCCGGCGCGCGCTTCGGCGATCTGGTACGGGTCGACCACGAAGTCCTTGCGCAGCACCGGCAGCGTGGTCGCCTGCCGCGCCTTGGCGAGGTCGTCGAGCGAGCCGGAGAAGAACTCCGGCTCGGTGAGGACGCTGAGC
>DASXNO010000039.1:0-23348 GCA_036495025.1 Actinomycetota bacterium
TGGGACGAGATCCAGGTGTCACCGGAGCTTCGTCAACGCCTCCTCGACTGGGTGGACGACTACGAGCACGGGACCAGCGGAGGCTCAGAGGCAGAGTTTGTGGCCGAAGGTCACGAACTTGCCCGCTTGCTGAGTGAGGAAATGGGTTGGCACGTCGCCTATTCGGCATAGATATGTGGCTCATTCTCTGAGGGTGGGTCGAAAACTCGTCGGTATTCGAGGAAAATTTCACCCACCCCTGGGGTGAGGGGCGATATGGCAGCCCTCCATCGCCGCCACCTGCGCACGTAGGCTCCGGTCCGCCAGAAATCAAACGTTGTAGGGTTCGCGGGTGAAACGAGCCGATGGGCGCGCGCCCGATGAGTTGCGACCGATCACGGTCACCCGCGGCTACACCGAGTTCGCCGAGGGTTCCGCGCTCTACTCGGCGGGCCGGACCCGGGTCCTCGTCACCGCCTCGATCGAGGAGAAGGTCCCCGACTTCCTCCGGGGCACGGGCAAGGGCTGGGTGACCGCCGAGTACTCGATGCTGCCCAGGGCCACCGAGACCCGGACGCCCCGCGAGGCCGCCAAGGGCCGGCAGAGCGGGCGCACGCAGGAGATCCAGCGCCTCATCGGGCGGTCACTCAGGGCCGTCACGGATCTGCGCGCCCTCGGCGAGCGATCGATCTGGCTCGACTGCGACGTGCTGCAGGCCGACGGCGGCACGCGCACCGCATCGATTTCGGGCGCCTACCTCGCCCTGGCCGACGCGTGCGAGCTGCTCGTGCACAAGGGCAAGCTGGCTCGCTCCCCGCTGCGCGAGGAGGTCGCGGCCGTCAGCGTGGGGATCGTCGACGGGGTCCCGTGCCTCGACCTCTGCTACACGGAGGACTCCTCGGCGCAGGTGGACCTCAATCTGGTGATGACGGGCTCGGGCGGCTTCGTCGAGCTGCAGGGCACCGCCGAGGGCATGCCGTTCACGCCGGACGAGCTGCAGGCGATGCTGGACCTCGGCCGCAAGGGCATCGAGGAGATCGTGGCCACCCAGCGCCGCATCCTTGCGCAGGCTGGGGAGGAGCCGAGGCCGCTGCGGGGATGAAGCCGGGAGACACGGTGGTCATCGCCTCGACGAACCCGGGCAAGATCGCAGAGGTGCGCCAGATCTTGGCGGGCCTGCCCCTCGTGCTGGTCACCCGGGACGACGTGGGCGGCTGGCCCGAGGTCGAAGAGACCGGCGACACCTACCTTGCGAATGCCCGCCTCAAGGCCCACGCCGTGGCCGGCGTCACGGGCATGGCGGCCCTTGCCGACGACTCCGGCATCGAGGTCGACGCCCTCGACGGAGCGCCCGGGGTGCGGTCGGCCCGGTTCGCCGGCGAGCGAGCCACCGACGAGGACAACAACGCCAAGCTCATCGCTTCCCTCGACGGCGTCCCGCTCGAACGCCGTGGGGCCCGGTACCGCTGCGTCGCGGTCCTGGTCACGCCCGACGGGGAGGAGATCGCCGGCATCGGCTCCTGTGAGGGCCGGATCGGGTTCGAGCCCAGGGGGACGGGCGGCTTCGGCTACGACCCCTGGTTCGTCCCCGAGCGTGAATCCCGGACGATGGCGGAGTTGACGGCGGACGAGAAGCACGCGATCAGCCACCGGGGGAAGGCCCTCCGGGGCCTGGCGGAGAAACTGCGGGATCTCTGAGCAGGAGGGAGGGCAGATGAGGAGCGTGATCAAGGAGTTCAAGGAGTTCGCCTTCAAGGGCAACATGCTGGACCTGGCCATCGGATTCATCATCGGCGCCGCGTTCAGCGCCGTCGTGACCGCCCTGTCCAAGGGTGTGCTGATGCAGTTCATCTCGGCCGTCGTCGGCAAGCCGGACTTCAGCAACGTGAAGTTCTCCATCGGCACAACCCCGATCCTCGTCGGCGACCTGATCACCGCATTCATCAACTTCCTGATCATCGCCGCCGTGCTGTTCGTGCTGGTCAAGGCCATCAACCGGGCCATGGTGAAGCCCAAGGCCGTCGAGGAGAGCAAGACCAAGGACTGCCCCTACTGCCTGACCGCGATCCCCCTCGCCGCCACGAAGTGCTTCGCCTGCACGAGCACGGTCGAGCCGGTCCCCGCAGGCTGAGCGCCTCCCGCCTCCTGGCCTGGTACGAGCCCCGGCGGGCGGCGTACCCGTGGCGCGCGGCGCCCCACCCGTTCGGCGTCCTGGTCTCGGAGGTGATGCTCCAGCAGACTCAGGTGAGCCGGGTGGTGCCCGCCTACCTGCGGTTCCTGGCACGGTTCCCGACGCCGGCGGCCCTGGCCGCCGCCCCGCTGGCCGAGGTACTGCGGGCATGGAAGGGCCTCGGCTACAACCGCCGGGCCGCGGCCCTGTGGCGAGCGGCCGGGATCATCGTCGCCGAGCATGCGGGCGCGGTGCCGTCCGATCCGGCGGCGCTGGGGGCCCTGCCGGGGGTGGGGCCGTACACCGCAGCCGCGGTCGCCTCCTTCGCCTTCGGCGCCGCGGTCCCCGCCATCGACACCAATGTCCGCCGGGTGGTCGCACGGCACCGCCTGGGACTGGACCCGCAGGGTGGTGCCGCGGTTCGCCGTGCCGCAGAAGCGTGGATCGACCGGACCGACCCCGGCGCCTGGAACGCGGCACTGATGGACCTGGGCCGGGAGGTGTGCCGCCCCGAGCCACGCTGTGCCGGCTGCCCGCTGCGCCGGGGCTGCCGCTTCCGGGCGAGGGCGCTGCCCGGCGGGACCAGGCCGCCGGGGCGCGGAGGTGAGCCCTTCGCCGGGTCGATGCGCCAGTTGCGGGGGCGGATCGTCGATGCGGCGCGGGAGGCTCCGACCGTGACCGTCGCGGAGGTTGCGGCCCGGTGGGGCGAACCACACGAGCGGGTCGCCGAAGCGGTGGCGGCCCTGGCGGGCGAGGGGCTCGTGCGGGCGGGGCCCGGGGGCCGGGTGACCCTCGGCAACGGAAACTGACGACAGGAGACGTTCCCCAGCAACAACCAGTGTCGGTTTCAAGCGGCCGGCTCCGGCAGGCGGTAAGTTGCCGCCATGAGAACGGGGAGCCGCTCCACGACCCTGCGGCGCCTGCCGGACAACCTCGTCCTGCCCATCGGCGACGGGGCGGTGTTCGCCATCTTCACCGTCATCGGGCTGATGTCCCACAACGACAGCTTCACGCCGTACCACTTCCTGCGGAACTTCATCCCCCTGACCCTGTCGTGGTACCTGATCGCGGTCATCCTCGACACCTACGGGAAGGGCGGGGCCCTCCGCGTCGCCGCCAACTGGCTCCTCGCGGTGGTCGCGGGGGTGGCGGTCCGGACCTGGTGGGTCGGCAGCCCCAACGGGAGGGACCTGTGGGTCTTCCTCACGGTTGCCCTGGTCACCAACGGCGCCTTTCTCCTGGTCTGGCGCCTGGCGGCCTCGCGGCTAGTGGCTCGTGGCGCTCGTGAAGTTGAAGGCGTCCAGCCGGAGGGCCGGGACTAGCAACGACCCGCCGCCCATCGGCAGGCAGGCGAGGTCCGCCCCGATGCCCGAGCACCTGCCGAGGGCTTCCAGCACGTTCTGCGTGAACCGGAGGTTGTGGACGGGCTTGCTCACCGCGCCGTCCTCGATCAGGAACAGGCCGTCCCGGGTCATGCCGGTCAGGACGGTCTCGCGCTGGTTGACCACGTTCACGTACCAGAACCGGCGCACCAGCAGGCCCCGCTCGATCCCGGCGACGAGGTTGTCGGTGCTCTGGTCGCCGGGGACGATGTGGAGGTTGGCGGGGTACGGGCCGTACTCCTGGGAGCCGGAGGCGTGCCCCGTTGTGGTCGTCCCCGCCTCCGCCGCGGTCCGGGTGTCGTACACCGGCTGATTCGCGACCCCGCGGTCGATGATGGCCACTCGCCGGCGCCACACCCCCTCCAGGTCGAAGGCCGTTCCCAGGGTTCCCGGATGGGCCACGTCGTCGACGATGCTCACGATCGGCGATGCCACCGCCTCGCCCTGGCGGTCGACGAAGAAGGACTCCCCGTTCAGGACGTCCTTGGCCCCGAAGCCCATGTAGGCCAGCATCTCCAGCATCTCGCCGACGGCCAGCGGCATGAGGACGACGGGATATGCGCCCGGTTCCAGGTCGCCCGCCCCCCGGCCGCGGTCGGCCCAGCGAGCCAGGTCCTCCGTGATGGCCACGACCGGGATGTCCGCCGCCCGCCCGGCGGCACTCTCGTGGTGGGCGGTCCCGTCCTCCGAGCGCACCATGCAGGTGAAGCCCGCCGCCGTGAACGTGGCATGCCGTCGGATGCCGTTGGTGTTCGCCAGGGCGACCTCGTCGGTCGACGTCGAGAAGAACCCGGCAACCGGCCGGTCCCCTGCCGCCCTGACGGCCTCCGCCACCCGGTCCGCCCGCCAGCCTGGCGTTGCGGCTGTGGTGGCACCGTCGAAGCGCTGCGCTTCCTGAGCCAGGCCGACCAGGCTCGCCCCGAAATCGCGGGGCAGGCCGCCGAACAGCTCGTCGGGAGGGGACAGGCGAGCCATCTCGAGGGCCCGCCGGCCGGTCCGGGCGATCGCGTCGTCATCGAGCCGGTTCGTGCTTGCCGACGCCGACCGCTTGCCGGTGATGACCCGGACCTTGATCTGGGCGTCGAGACGCTCGGTGTGCTGGTGGATGACCGAGTCGGCGAAGCGGGTGAGGCCGCCGCACCCGCCGAACAGCGTCACCTCGACCTCATCGGCCCCGTCGACGGCCAGGGCCTTCTCGGCCATGTCGAGCGCCCGCTCGGCGCCGATCACTCGGCGGCCCGCACCGCGACGTTGCGGAACCGGGCGGGCGCCGCCCCGTGGCCCACCCGAGCGGTCTGCATGGGCTGGCCCTTGCCGCAGTTGGGGACGCCCCAGACCTTCCACTCGGGGGGGCCTGCGATACCGTCGCAGCTTCCCCAGAACTCGGTGGTGATGCCCTGGTACATGGGGTTCTTCAGCATCCGCCCGAGCTTGCCGCCCTTGATCTCCCACGCGACCTCGCAGCCGAACTGGAAGTTCTTGCGCATGTCGTCGATCGACCACGACCGGTTCGTCGCCAGGTAGATGCCCTCGTCGGTCGAGGCGATCAGCTCCTCGAGGCTGGAGTCCCCGGGAAGGAGGCTGACGTTGGTCATGCGGATCAGGGGGTAGTTGATCCAGCCGTCGGCCCGCATCGTCCCGTTCGAGCGGTCCTGGCCGATGGCCGCCGCGGTCTCGCGTGAGGTCTGGAAGCCGACGAGCTGGCCATCGCGGATGAGGTAGGTCCGGGACGGCCGGACTCCCTCGTCGTCCCACCCCACCGTGCCGAGGCCTCCCGGCGACGTGCCGTCGGAGACGATGGTCACGTGCTGCGAGCCGTACCTGAGCCTGCCGAGGTCCGACGGTTTCAGGAACGACGTGCCCGCATAGGCGGCCTCGGTGCCGAGGATGCGGTCGAGCTCGGTCGGATGGCCGATGGACTCGTGGATCTGGAGGGCGACCTGCGACCCGTCGAGGATGACGGAGGTCGTGACGTCGGGGCAGGCGGGGGCGGTCAGGAGGGCGAGCGCCTCCTCCGCCACCTGGGGTGCCGCCTGGACCAGGGCAAGGTCGCGGACGAGCTCGAAGCCGGCGCACGCGTGCTGGCCGCCATGGCCGCCAGGGTACGACCGGTGCTGGGCGTCGCTGTCGTCGGCCGCGGTGGCCGAGATGCCGGTCCCCGTCTGCAGGATGGTCTGCGTGAGCAGCGAGCCCTCGCTCGAGACGAAGACGGTCCGCTCCCGCCGCAGCCCGAGGGCGGCGGCGGCTGCCATGATGCGCGGGTCGGTCCGCATGGCCTCGGAGGCGGCGACGAGGAGGTCCACCTTCTCGCTCAGGCCGACGGCGAAGGGGTCCTCCCGGTACGGCGTCTCGTAGTGCCCGGATTCGACCTCGGCGGGGGCGAGGACGACGTCGCGGCGCTTGACCTTTGCGGAGGCCCTGCCGACCTCGACTGCCATGCGGGCGAGCGCGGCGGGCCTATCCCCCTCGAACTGCGAAGCGGCGGCGAATCCCCAGGCACCGTCGACGAGCACCCGGACCCCGATACCGGCGGACGTCGCCTGTTCGGCAGTCTCGAGCACCCCGTTGCGGACGGACACCTCCTCGGTGTCCACCTCCTGGACGCGCACGTCCGCATAGGCAGCCCCGGCATCCAGGGCCGCCTGCAACGCATACTCCGCAATGTCTCGCATCGGACGGGATGGTAACCGTTGAGGCTGTGAAATGGGGTACGGGGTTCCTCAGGGAAAATAGAGCGTTGCGTAAAATGCCTGACTTTGACCTCCGGAGCGGAACCCAGGAGCACATCGCGCGCATACGCGCGATGTGGGACTACGCTCGTCGCTGGGGACCTGACGGATCTCTCAGCGGGCTCCGTCGAGCTGGTCGAGGATCGCCGGCACCGGCATCTTCACGCACGTGAAGATTGGCACGTCACGCTCGGTGTAGGCAGAGGACTCCGAGCCGCGGAGCTCCTCCACGAGGTCGAGGAACTCCGACACGGACTCTCCCTCGAAGGCCACGACGAACTCCTGGTCGTCGATGCCGAACGAATATCCCGTGTGGATCTTCACGCCCGGGTACCGGTGGCCGATCTTGAAGTGGCCCCCCATGATGCGGCGGCGCTCCTCGAAGGGCAGGGAGTACCACGCCCGCTTCTTGACCATCGGGTAGACGAAGAGGTAGGTCGAGCCGACCGGGCCGGCCGGCAACTGGTCCTCCTGGCCCTCGTGGCGGTGGCCCCCGAGGTACTGCGACGGCCGGGTCATCGCCAGGAAGGAGTACGTCGGCCGCAGGTGCCGTCCGAGCTCCGTGGCGTTGATCCGGGCCTGGAGGTCCTGGATCGGCCCCGGACTGTCCGCGATCTCCCACAGGCAGATGTCGGCGTCCGCCCGGAGGCCGACCGTCGAATAGGGGTGCACCTCGACCGGCAGTGAGCTGCCGAGCAGGTCGGCCAGCTCCTTCTTCTGCAAGCTCCGCTCCTCGGCAGGCAGCGACCGCCACGCCGGGTCGACCTGGTACAGCACGTAGCGCATGAGCCTGCGGGATTCAGGCTGGGGTCCGTTCGTCATGGCCGGCTCCTTTAGCTCTTAGCTCTGTCCGGCGCCTTGAGGGGCGCCTCCTTAACTCTGTCCGGCGCCTTGAGGGGCGCCTCGGGCAAGGGATTCCTCCACGCCGGACACGATGTCGGCGATGTCATCGGCGGTGTGGGCAAGGGACACGAACGAGGCTTCGAGCTGGCTGGGGGGCAGGTACACGCCCCAGCCCAGCATCTCGTGGAAGAAACGGCGGAACCACGCGGTGTCGCACGCCCTCGCCTCGTCGAAGTTGGTCACGGCGCCGTCCACGAAGAACAGCGTCATCATCGAGCCGACCCGCTGGACGCCGGCCGGCACACCGGCCTGCTTGACCGCCCGCTCGATGCCGGCCTCCAGACCCGCCCCGAGGGACTCCAGCCGTTCGTAGCTGCCGGGGGTCGACAGCTCCCGCAGCGTCGCGAGCCCGGCGGCCACCGAGATCGGGTTCCCCGACAGGGTCCCCGCCTGGTAGACGGGGCCGGAGGGGGCCACCATCTCCATCAGGTCCCGCCGCCCGCCGTAGGCGCCGATCGGCAGCCCGCCGCCGACGACCTTGCCGAGGGTTGTGAGGTCGGGGGTGATCCCCAGCGAGCCCTGGGCGCCCGACCATCCGACCCGGAAGCCGGTCACGACCTCGTCGAAGATCAGCAGCGTCCCCGCCCGGTCGCAGCGTTGCCGGAGGTCCTCCAGGAAACCGGGGACCGCAGGCACGACGCCCATGTTGGCGGCGATGGGCTCGACGATCACCGCGGCGAGGTCGTCACCGAAGGCGTCGAAGGCTCCGGCGACGGAGTCGGGCGAGTTGTAGGTGGCGACCACGGTCTGGGAGCGGGTGGCGTCCGTCACGCCGGGGGAGTCGGGGAGACCGAGCGTTGCGACGCCCGATCCCGCGGACACCAGCAGCGAATCGACGGGGCCGTGGTAGCAACCGGCGAACTTGAGCACCTTGGTCCTCCCGGTTGCGGCGCGAGCCAGGCGCAGGGCGCTCATCGTCGCCTCGGTCCCCGAGGACACGAACCGGACCATCTCGACCGACGGGAGGGCCGAGACGATGAGTTCGGCGAGCTCGACCTCACCTTCGGTCGGGGCGCCGAACGAGGTGCCGAGCGCTGCGGCCGAGGCGACCGCGTCGACGACCGCGGGATGGGCGTGGCCGAGGATCAGCGGCCCCCAGGAAGCGACGAGGTCGATGTAGCTGCGGCCATCGGCGTCGGTGACCCGCGCACCGCTCCCCGCCGCGATGAACGGTGGCGTGCCGCCGACGGCCCCGAAGGCGCGCACCGGCGACGAGACGCCCCCCGGCATCACCTCCGTCGCTCGGGCGAAGAGGGCCTGGGAGTGCGACGAGGTCACGGGTTGATCCAGCTTGCGGCCTCGAGGGCGTGGTAGGTGATGACGAAGTCCGCCCCGGCCCGGACGATGGCAGTGAGGATCTCCAGGGCCGCCCGCTGCTCGTCCATCCAGCCCCGTTCGGCGGCGGCCTTCACCATGGCGTACTCGCCGCTCACGTTGTAGGCGGCCAGCGGGGCGTCGAAGCGCTGCCGGGCGGCGCGGACGAGGTCGAGGTAGGCGAGGGCCGGCTTGACCATGACGATGTCGGCCCCCTCGGCGAGGTCGCGCTCGATGCTGGCGAGGCCCTGGCGACCGTCCGGTGGGTCGATCTGGTAGGAGCGCCGGTCCCCGAACGAGGGGGCGCACTCGGCGACCTCCCGGAACGGTCCGTACATCGCCGAGGCGAACTTGGCGGAGTAGGCCATCACCCCCGTGCCCACGAGCCCCGCCGAGTCGAGAGCCCGGCGGATCGCCCCGACGCGGCCGTCCATCATGTCGGAAGGCGCAACGAAGTCGGCACCGGCCTCGGCCTGGGAGACGGCGGTGGCGGCGAGCACCTCGACCGTGGCGTCGTTCAGGACCTCGCCGTTCTCCACGATCCCGCAGTGGCCGTGGCTCGTGTACTCACAGAGGCAGGTGTCGGCGAACACGACCAGGCCCGGCGCTGCCGCCTTGATCTCCCGGGTGGCCCGCTGGGTTGGTCCGTCGGCGGCATGGGCGGCCGAGCCGCGCTCGTCCTTGACGGCGGGGATCCCGAAGAGCAGCACACCGGGGATGCCGAGAGCCTCGGCCTCCTTGGCGACGAGCCCCACGCGCTCCGCCGGCCACCGGTAGTGCCCGGGCAGGGAGGCGAGCGGCTCCTCCTCGGCCAGGGCGTCCGCGACGAACAGCGGGAGCACGAACCGGTCGGGTGACAGGCGGGTCTCGGAGACCAGCCTCCGCAGGGCAGGGGTCGAGCGCAACCGGCGAAGCCGGCGGGGGTCTGCGGTCATGCCTCCATTGTGTCAGCGATCGTGGCGACGAGTCCCGGGATCGTGTGGGTGCCGGCCTCGGCCCTCACCGCCAGGCCTGCCCGCCGGCAGGCGGCCGTCGTCGCGGGCCCGATCGAGAAGACGGCCGCCCCGCGGGTGTCCGGCGGGTGGCCGGCCGCATCGGCGAAGGCCTCGGTGATCGAGGCGCTGGTGAGGGCGACGGCGTCGACGCCGTCGTCGAGCGCCTCGACGATGAGGTGGTGCCCCGACGGCTCGGTGCGGTAGGCGTTCACGCGCTCGACCTCGTAGCCCCGGTCCGCGAGGATCGTCTCGAGCTCGGGTCCGGCCGCCTCCGCCCTCACCACGCAGACGCGGCTCGGCGGGCCCGGCAGCTCCGTGGCCAGGGCGACGGTCGTATAGGCGCTCGGGACGAAGTCGACGGCGACGCCCGCCGAGGCGAGGGCCTCGGCCGTGGCGGGTCCGACCGCGGCGACCCGGGTGTGGTTTGCCTGCGGGATGGCGTCCTGGATCGCCGCCACCCCGTTGATCGAGGTGAAGATCACCCAGTCGTGCTCACGGCGCAGGGCGGCATCCAGGGCTTCGGTGTCGGGGAGCGGCAGGATCCGGATTGCCGGGACCACCACGGCGTCCGCACCCTCGGCGGTCAGGGCTCGGACCAGGTCCTCCGCCTGGCCCTCGGGCCGCAGGACGAGGATGCGCCTGCCCTCAAGCCGGCGAGCCACGTTGTATCTCGGCGTTGACGCCGGTGCTCTCCAGGAGGTCCACGGCACCCAGGTCGACCAGGCGCTCCGCGACGCCCGCTCCGAGGGCCACCGCGTTCGCCGGGTCCCCGGAGGCCCGGGCCCGAACCTGCCGGGTCCCGTCGTCCGAGGTCACCGCAGCCTCCACGACGAGCACCCCGCCCTCCTGGCGGGCGTAGGTGGCGACCGGGAGCATGCAGCCTCCCCCGAGCTCGGCCAGGACCGCCCGCTCGGCGGTCGCGGCGCTGCGGGTCGGCGGGTGGTCGACGGCGGCGACCAGGGACGCCAGGTCCTCGCCCTCCCGGGTCTGGACGGCGAGGGCCCCCTGCCCGGGGGCCGGCAGGACCACGTCGGGGTCGAAGAAGAAGTCGGCGGGCATGCCCAGCCGCCCCAGCCCCGCCGCCGCGACCATCACGGCCTCGACCTCCCCGGAGCGCACCTTGTCGACGCGGGTCGGCACGTTGCCCCGGATCGCCACGACCTCGAGGCCCGGCCGCAGCCGGCGGAGCTGCGCCGCCCGCCGGGGACTGCCGGTGCCGACCCGGGCGCCGTCGGGGAGGTCCTCGAGCCGCCCCCCGACGAGGCAGTCCCGCGGGTCGGCGCGCTCGGGGATGGCGGCGATGGTGAGCCCGGGTGTGGGCTCGGTTGGGAGGTCTTTCAGGGAGTGGACGGCGACGTCGACCGCGCCGTCGAGCAGGGCCTGCTCGATCTCCTTGACGAAGACGCCGGTCCCGAGCGCGATGGTGCCGTTCTGGTCACCCGTGGTCGAGATGAGGACTTCGAGCCAGCGCCGGTCGGGTAGGGCGGCCCGCAACCGCTCGATGACCCAGGCGGTCTGCGCCCGAGCGAGCCGGCTGCCTCGGGTGCCGACGTGCGCCATCGCCGTCAGGCCTACTCGAGGCCGAAGCTTCGCATGATGGCGCCGCGCGTGGTGTCGTCGGCCTCGCGCAGCGTCGTCGTCGGGCCGTGCAGCAGCTTGTTGGCGACGCGCATCCCGAGGGTGTTCATGCGGTATTCGATGCGGGCCCTCGTCTGGTCGGACAGGTCGAGGCCCGAAAGGGCCCGGCTGACCTCGTCGGCGACGACGGCCTCCGCCCGTTCCCGGAGTCGTGCGATGGCCGGCCCGGACTGGCGGGTCTCGAGCCATCGCTCGATGCGGGCCACCTCCTCGGCGACCATCTCCTGGGCCCCCGTGAAGCCTGCGCTCACCTCGGGGCCCCGGGGGCCGGGGATCTCCTCGAGGCTGCGCAGCTCGACGTCGCTCCGGCCGTCGACGTCGACGGCCCGGGGGACCGAGAGGTCGACGATGACGAACGGATGCTCCTCGCTGCGGACGGGGAGGTGGCGCGGCCGCACCGCGATGCCGCCGGAGACCGCCACGACGGCAAAGTCGCTCTTGTTCAGGACGGCGCCAAGTTCGGAGAGGGGGTAGGACGGGGCGTCGAAGTTCTCGGCCAGCTTCGCCGCCGATGCCTTGGACCGGCTGACGATCGAGAGGCGGGCGCCCTGCTTCCGCAGGGTGGTGGCGGCGTCAGCGGCCGCCTCGCCCGAGCCGACGATCGTCCCCATTCGGCCGCTGAGGCCCCCCAGGCGTTCGTTCAGGTGGGCGGTCGCGATCGATCCGATGCTCAGGCCCACCCGCCCCAGCGCCGTCTCCGAGCGGACGCGCCTGCCGAGGCGGATCGCCCGGCCGAAGATGTTGGCGAGCGCGGGACCCGTCGATCCGACGTCCCGTGCGAGGGCAAAGGCCCGGCGGACCTGCCCGAGGACCTGCGGCTCCCCGACGACGAGCGAGTCGAGGCCGCTGGCCACCCGGAAGAGGTGCCCGATGGCGTCGGTGCCGGTGAGGACCTCGAGGTCGTGCTGGTCGGTGGGCAGGAGGCCCGGCAGGATCGCCGCGACACCGTGGACGGCTTCCGACTCGTCGCCCGCCGACGTGAAGTAGGCCTCCGTGCGGTGACAGGTGCAGAGGAGCGCAAGCTCGCCGACGCCGGGCCGGTCGGCCTCCAGCACCGAGCGCTGCGTCAGTTCGTCGTAGGCCAGCCGGGCCCGCAGCTCCGCCGGGGCCGTCCTGCCGGCACACAGGGCCAGGATCACTGGAGGAGACTACCGCGGCCCCGGGGCAAGGTGAGGCAAAAATCTTCGCAGGGCCGGAGGTTTGGTACCTTTATGGGTCTCTGCAAACAAATTTTCACCAAACCTCGGCCCTACCTCCATTCCCTAACCTCCATTCTAGAATCCCCCAGATCATGTCCATCAGCCGCGAAGAGGTCATCCACGTCGCCCGGCTCGCGCGCCTGGCGCTCACCGAGGAGGAGATCGCCCTCTACGGCGAGCAGCTCGACCGCATCCTGGGCCATGCCGGCCGGGTGACCTCGCTCGACACCGAGGGCGTGCCGCCCACGGCCCAGCCCATCGCCCTGGCCAACGTCTTCCGGCCCGACATCCCCCACGACCCCGCCCCCTGCCTGACCCAGGAAGAGGCCCTTGCCAACGCCCCGGCGGTCGAGGCGGGGCATTTCCGGGTGCCGCGCATCCTCGAGTCCGAAGAATGAGCCCGAGCGGGAACCCCTGGGCCTCCACCGCCACGGAGCTGGTCGCACGGCTGCGGAGCGGGGACCTGAGCGCGACCGAGTTGACGCAATCGTTCCTGGACCGAATCGAGCAGGTCGAGGACGACGTCCGGGCGTTCATCACCGTCACGCCGGAGGTCGCGCTGGCGAAGGCGAGGGCGGTCGACGACGCTCGGGCCAGGGGAGAGGATCCCGGCCCGATCGCCGGGGTGCCCGTCGCCGTCAAGGACATCATCGCCACCAGAGGGGTGCGCACGACCGCCGGGTCCAGGATCCTGCACAACTACGTGCCGCCCTACTCGGCGACGGTCGCCAGCCGCCTGGACGCCGCGGGCCTGCCGATGCTCGGCAAGACGAACCTCGACGAGTTCGCCATGGGGTCCTCCACCGAGAACTCTGCGTGGTTCCCCACCCACAACCCGTGGGACCTCGAGCGGGTTCCCGGGGGGTCCTCGGGTGGCAGCGCGGCCGCGGTGGCGGCGGGGGAGGCCCCCTGGTCGATCGGCACCGACACGGGGGGGAGCATCCGCCAGCCCGCATCCCTGTCCGGGGTGGTCGGGCTGAAGCCGACGTACGGGCTCGTCTCCCGGTCCGGGCTCATCGCCTTCGCCTCGTCGCTGGACCAGGCGGGCCCGTTCGCCCGAACGGTGGCGGACGTGGCGCTGCTCCTCGGCGCGATGGCCGGCCACGATCCCCGGGACTCCACCTCCCTGCCGAACCCGGTCCCCGACTACACGGAAGGACTCGCCGCCGGCGTGGAGGGCCTGCGGGTGGGCGTCGTGACGCAGCTCATCGGCGAAGGCGTGCAGCCGGGGGTCCGGAGCCGGGTCGAGGAGTCGATCGCGCTGCTGACGAAGCTGGGGGCCGAGGTTGGCGAGGTGTCGCTGCCGACGTTCGACCTGGGGATCGACGTCTACTACCTCATCGCACCCGCGGAGGCCTCGGCCAACCTCGCCCGGTTCGACGGGGTCCGGTACGGCCTGCGGGTCGATGCGGAAGACATTGTCAAGATGAACTCACGCACGCGCGCCGCGGGCTTCGGGCCGGAGGTGAAACGCCGGATCATGCTCGGCACGTACGCGCTCTCTGCCGGCTATTACGACGCGTATTACGGCAAGGCCCAGAAGGCACGCACGCTGATCATCCGCGATTTCGAGCGCGCCTATGAGCGCTACGACATCCTCCTGTCGCCGACATCGCCCACGACGGCATTCGGGATCGGCGAGAAGATCGAGGACCCCCTCACCATGTACCTGTCCGATGTCTGCACCGTGCCGACCTCGCTGGCGGGGGCCACGGCGATTTCGATTCCCTGCGGCGTCGCGCCCGAGGACGGGCTCCCCGTGGGCCTGCAGCTCATGGGCAGGGCCCTCGACGAGGCGACGATCCTGCGGGCCGCCCATGCCCTCGAGCAGGAGCTCGGTCCCATGCCGCACCCGCCGCTGTGGGGGGAGCCGTCGTGAGCGAGGCGGTCAGCGCGGTGAACGGCCTGGCGACCGGCCTGGTGACGACCATCGGCCTCGAGATCCACTGCGAGCTGGCGACGGCCACCAAGATGTTCTGCGGTTGCCCGGTCGGCTTTGGCGGCGAGCCCAACACCCGGGTGTGCCAGGTGTGCCTCGGCCATCCCGGGACGCTCCCGGTGCCGAACGAGCAGGCGGTCGCCTACGCCATCAGGATCGCCATGGCGCTCGGTTGCGACATCGCCCCCTCGTCGATCTTCCACCGGAAGAACTACTTCTATCCGGACATGCCGAAGAACTACCAGATCTCCCAGTACGACATCCCGCTGGGTCTGAAGGGATCGCTGGACGTGACCACCGGCGCCGGGACTCGGGCGGTCGGGATCACCCGGGTCCACCTCGAGGAGGACACCGGCAAGAGCCTGCACATGGGCGCCGGGGGCCGCATCCACGACGCCGAGTACTCCCTGGAGGACTTCAACCGGGCGGGCACGCCGCTGGTCGAGATCGTCACCGAGCCCGACATGGGCTCGCCCGAGGAGGGCCGCGCCTTCGCTCAGGAGCTGCGGTCGATCCTCGAGTACCTCGGCGTGTCCGATGTGCGCCTTGAGGAGGGCTCGATGCGATTCGACGCCAACATCTCGGTGGCGCCGCCGGGGGAGCGGGGCGCCAAGATCGAGGTGAAAAACCTCAACTCACTCAAGTCCCTATACCGTGCCCTCGCCTACGAGGAGGTGCGGCAGCGGGAGGTGCTGAGCGGCGGCGGCACGATCGACCAGTCCACCCGGCACTGGGACGAGCGCTCCGGGGTCACGAGGCCCCTGCGCACGAAAGAGCACGCCTTCGACTACCGCTACTTCCCCGAGCCGGACCTCGTCCCGATCAAGCCGTCGCCGGAGTGGCTGGAGGCGATCACGTCGGGCATCCCCGAGCTTCCGCCGGCCCGCCGTAGGCGGTTCGTCGCCGACTACGGCCTGACGCCCTACGACGCCAGCGTCCTGGTGGCATCGAAGGCCGCGGCGGACTATTTCGAGAACGCCGCCGCCGCGGCGGGGGATGTGGAGCCGAAGCTGGTGGCGAACTGGCTGGCCAACGACCTGCTCGGCCGCCTCTCGGAGCGGGGGGAGGACCTGGAGACCACCAGGGTCACGCCCACCGAGCTCGCGGCGCTCGTGCGCCTGGTCGCTGGCGGTTCCATCTCGGGAGGGCAGGGCAAGGTGGTGCTCGACGAGATGATCGCGAGTGGCCGCCCGCCCGCCGAGATCGTCGAGGAGAAGGGCCTGCGGCAGGTCTCGGGACGCTCCGAGCTGGAGGCCGTCGTCGCCGGGGTGCTGGCCGCCAATGCCGACGTCGTGGAGCGCATCCGGGGCGGCGACAGCAAGCCGCAGGGGTTCCTCGTCGGCCAGATCATGAAGGCAACGAAGGGTCAGGCCAATCCCTCGGTGGTGCAACAGCTCCTGAAAGAGATGTTGCAAGGTTAGTTTTCCCTCATATCAGGCCATCGCCCCGTGCCTAGCGACCTCGCGAACCGGTCATTTCAGTCTCAAACGCGATTCCAAGCATTTTCGGCAGGACGACCGTTGCGTTAACATTTCTCTACGCAATTGAAGCGGATTCCAGAGATCCTGGAATCGGTAGCGAACGGGGGGAGTAGAGGCATGAAGGGTTGTATTTGCGTTGGGGTGGTTCGGTGAGGCCTGAGTCGAGGGCCAGGGGGGCCGTCGTCCGTGACGAGTACCTGCGAGCGGGCGACGTAGCACGGTTGCTGCACGTGTCACCCAAGACCGTTGCCCGCTGGGCAACGGAAGGCAAGTTGCCATACGTCCGGACCCTCGGCGGTCACCGCCGGTTTGCCGGCCCTCAGATCCAGGAGCTCGTGGACCGTCTGGCCCTCAGCTCGCGCACTGAGGTGCCGCAGCCGTAAGCAGCCCAGCTGCACGCTTTTTGCGGTGGCTTCGAAAGATGGCTCGGTAGGTGGCTTCGGGGGGTGCCGCCCGGCCGGGAAATCTGGCCTCGATTACACTCGGGGAAAGGTGAACCCGGCGGGCGGATCCCTGTGCGTGTCCTCCGCTGGGACCCGACCGATTTGGGAAACCCGGAAGGAGATCGCGTGCCAAACCGTCCAGAGATCCTCATGACGCCTGGGCCGACGCCGGTGCCGCCGGCGGTGCTCATCGCCCAGTCCGAACCGCTCGTCTACCACCGCGGCCCCGGCTACGGCGCCCTGCTGACCGAGGTCATCGAGGGCATCCGCTGGCAGGCGAACGCCAGCGGCGACGTCGCCGTCTACACCTCGTCGGGAACCGGCGGGATGGAGGGGTCCGTCGCCAACATCGTGTCCGCAGGCGACAAGGTCCTCGTCGTCTCCGTCGGGTACTTCGGCGACCGCTACAAGACCATCTGCGAGCGCTTCGGCCTCGACGTCACCTTTCTCGGCTACAACTGGGGCCAGGTCGCCAAGCCCGAGGACGTCGCCAAGGCCCTCGACGACAACCCCGGCATCAAGGCGGTCTTCATCCAGCACTCGGAGACGTCGACCGGCGTGTGCAACGACATCGAGCCGATCGCCAGGGTGGTGAAGGAGCGAGACAAGCTCTTCGTGGTCGACGCCATCTCCAGTGTCGGCGCCGTCGAGCTGGATGTCGACGGCTGGGGGATCGACGTCTGCGTCGGCGGGTCGCAGAAGGCGCTCGGCGCCACCCCGGGCGTTGCGTTCATCACCATTTCCGAGAAGGCGTGGGAGGCCCACCGCACCTCGAACGCCCCCCGCTTCTACTTCGACTGGACCGCCTACAAGGACGCCGCGGAGCGCAAGAACCCGGAGAGCCCGTGGACGCCGGCGATCTCGGTCCTGCAGGGCTTCGCCGCCGCCATCCGCCTTGCCCGTGAGGAGGGGCTCGACAACATCCTCGCCCGGCACGAGTTGCTGTCCCGGATGGTCAAGGCCGGGGTGCGGGGCCTGGACCTGCCCCTGTTCGGCGAGAACCTGGAGCGGTCGCTCATCGTCACGGCCGTGAGGGTGCCCGACGGCATCAGCGACGCGGAGATCGTCGCCAAGCTGCGGTCCCGCTTCGGGATCGTGACGGGGCCGGGGCAGGGCCCGCTGAAGGGCAAGATCTTTCGCATCGGCCACCTGGGCTGGGTGGACCCGCTCGACGTGCTGCGCTTCTTCGGCGCCCTCGAGGTCGTCCTGTCCGAGCTGGGCTACCCCCTCAAGCTGGGAACGGGAGTCGCCGCGGCGCAGGAGGTGCTGTTGCAGCCATGAAGGTCCTCGTTCCCGAGTCCCTGTCCGACGAAGGCCTCGACAAGCTCCGGACGGAGACCGAGGTCGAGGCGCGGAAAATGTCGCGCGAGGAGCTGCTCGAGGTCATCGGCGACTTCGACGCGCTGATCGTCCGCTCGGCAACGAGGGTCGACAAGGAGCTGCTGGAGCGGGCGACCTCGCTCAAGGTGGTCGGCCGGGCCGGCGTCGGGCTCGACAACATCGACGTCGCCACGGCCACCCGCCTCGGGATCCAGGTCGTGAACGCTCCGGCGTCGAACGTGCTGTCGGCGGCGGAGCACACCCTGGCCCTGCTGCTGGCGCTCGCCCGCCACGTGCCGGCCGCCGATGCGTCGCTGCGGGCTGGCCGCTGGGAGCGGGAGCGCTTCACCGGGGTCGAGCTGGAGGGCAAGACGCTGGGCATCCTCGGCCTCGGCCGCATCGGGACCCTCGTCGCCGAGCGGGCGGCGGGCTTCGGCATGAGGCTGCTCGGCTACGACCCGTACGTCTCCCGGCAGTGGGCCACCCAGCGCGGCATCCAGATCCAGATGGCATCGACCGTCGAGGAGGTCTGCCGGGAGGCCGACTTCATCACGGTGCACCTCCCCAAGAACGCCGAGACCAAGGCGATCCTCGCCGACCCCGAGTTCGCGGTCATGAAGCCCGAGGCCCGGGTGATCAACGTGGCCCGGGGCGGCATCATCGACGAGGATGCCCTGGTGCGGGCCCTGAAGGAGGGGCTGATCGCCGGGGCGGCCGTGGACGTCTACGAGAAGGAGCCCCCCGGACCGCACCCCCTGTTCGGCCTGGAGCAGGTCGTGGTGACGCCGCACCTCGGCGCGTCGACCGAGGAGGCGCAGACCAGGGCCGGCACCGTGATCGCCGAGCAGGTGTTGCTGGCGCTGCGGGGGGAGTTCGCCCCCTACGCGGTCAACGTCGCCGCCGGCGGGGACTTCGGGGAGGCGCTCCGGCCCTTCATCCCCCTGACGGAACGTCTCGGGCGAGCGCTCGCGGGCCTCGTCGGCTCCGGCCTGTCCGCGGTCCGGGTCGAGGTCCACGGCGCTATCGCCGAGAGCGACACGCGCATCCTCACGCTGGCGGCCCTCAAGGGCCTCTTCGGCGGGTTCATCCACGAGCCGGTCACCTACGTCAACGCGCCGCTGATGGCCGAGGAGCGGGGGATTCAGGTCTCCGAGACGAAGTCGGCCACCAGCCAGGACTACGTCAACCTCGTCGTGGTCCGGGCGGAGTCGGATTCCGGACCTGCCGGTGGCGTCGCCGTCGGGGGGTCGCTGTTCGGCAAGGCCGACGAGGAGCATCTCGTCCGGGTGAACGACTTCTCGATCGACATGGAGCTGGAACGCTATTTCTGTCTGGTGCGCTACGCGGACCGCCCCGGCGTCATCGGCAAGGTCGGCCGGGTGCTGGGGGATGCCGACATCAACATCGCCAGCATCAAGGTGTCCCGGGAGACCATCGGCGGAGAGGCCCTCATGGGGCTGACGGTGGACTCGCGGATCCCCGACGAGGTCGTCGGCGAGATCGCCTCGGTGGCCGGGGCCACGCAGGCCCGGTTCATCGATCTCGGGTCGTGAGCCCCTCAGGGCGCCGGGTAAGAAAACGAGAATCGGTTACCCGAAGTAAAATGCGGGCTATGTCGCGACCCCCCGCTCGGCTACAATCGTAGGGCGGTAGGGAGGCCCGCGCCTGGTGCGGGTGCGCGTAGAGGAGGAGTTCGATGCCCATCACCCCGGGGAAGTTCATCTGGATGGACGGGGCCCTCGTGCCGTGGGACGAGGCCAAGGTCCATGTGCTCACCCACACGCTGCACTACGGTTCCGGCGTATTCGAGGGCATCCGTGCGTACGAGACCAAGCGGGGGCCGGCCGTGTTCCGGCTCACCGACCACATCGAGCGCCTCTACCGGTCCTCCAGGATCCACCTGATCGACGTGCCGTTCCGGCCCCAGGAGCTTGTGGAGGCGGTGAAAGAAACTGTCCGGGCCAACGAGCTCACGAGCTGCTACATCCGCCCGCTCGTGTACCGGGGCTACGGCGAGATGGGGCTCAACTGGATGGGTTGTACCGTCAACGTCTCGATCGCCGTCTGGCCCTGGGGGGCCTACCTCGGCGAGGAGGGGTTCACCCGCGGCGTGCGGATGAAGGTCTCCTCGTGGCGCCGGTACGACCACAACGTGCTGCCGCCGGCAGCCAAGGCCACGGGCCAGTACATCAACTCGAGCCTGGCCAAGGTCGAGGCGATCAAGGCGGGCTACGACGAGGCGATCATGCTGAACAAGGAGGGCTACGTCGCCGATGCCAGCGGAGAGAACGTCTTCATGGTGCGTGACGGCGCCCTGCTGACCCCGCCGCTGTCGGCCTGCCCGCTGGCGGGTATCACGCGCGACTCGATCATCAAGATCGCCACCGACCTCGCGATCCCGGTGTTCGAGTCGGACCTCGCCCGGACGGACCTCTACGCCGCCGACGAGGCGTTCCTCACGGGCACCGCCGCGGAGCTGGTGCCCATCCGCTCGGTCGACGATCGCGAGCTTGGCGACCCCGGGCCCCTGACCAAGAAGCTTTCCGAGGTGTTCTGGTCTGCGGTCAAGGGCGACCTCGAGGGGTACGGCGCCTGGAACGAGTACGTCGGCTGAGTTTTAGGCTCTAGGCCTTCAGGCTCCTGGACTCCCAGGCTTCCGGGCTCCGGCGGACAGCGGATGATGCTCAGTTGAGGTTTGCCCGTTTCGTCCGTCCAGGTGGCATCGCCTACGGCATCGTCGAGGGGACGGATGTCGAGGAGATATCGACCACGCCGTTCCTGCCCTATGAGCGGACGGGGGTTGTCCATCCCCTGACGTCGGTCCGGCTCCTTGCCCCGTGCCTGCCGTCCAAGATCGTTGCGATCGGCCACAACTACCTCGACCACATCGCGGAGCGCGGCGCAGAGGTGCCGGCGGTCCCGCTGTTCTTCTTCAAACCCTCCACGGCGGTGATCGGACCCGGCGACGCGGTGGTGCGTCCCCCCGCCTGCCGGCAGCTCGACTACGAGGGGGAGCTGGCCGTGGTCATCGGCTCCGTGGCTCGGCGAGTCGGCGAGGACCGGTGGCGGGAGGTCGTCCTGGGGTACACGTGCGGCATCGACGCGACGGCTCGCGATCTTCAGGCGGTCGACGCACAGTGGGGCAGGGCGAAGGGCTTCGACACCTCGGCCCCGCTCGGGCCGTGGATCGACTCCGGCGTCGACCCCGGCGACCTTCGCCTGGTGACCCGCCGCAACGGCGAGGTGCGCCAGGATGGCCGGACCTCGGCGATGGTCTTCGGCGTCGGGGAACTGCTGTCGTTCGTCTCCTCCTACGTCACCCTGCTCCCGGGCGACGTCATCCTCACGGGGACGCCGAAGGGCATCGGGTCGATGCGGGCCGGCGACCGGGTCGAGGTGGAGATCGAAGGCATCGGGGTCCTGGCGGTCGGGGTCCGGGACGGCGCCGCCGCGTTTCCCGGAGGTTAGGGCCCTGTCGCGCGTATGCGCGCGATCTGCGCCTGACCTCCGAGCCCGGCCCGGAGACCCGCCGAGATAGTCTGGCGCCCATGGACGTCCGAGTTCGTTTCGCCCCTGCGCCCAGCGGTTCCATCCATGTCGGCAACGCACGGACGGCGCTGTTCAACTGGCTCTTTGCCCGCCACAACGGCGGCGTCATGGTGCTGCGGATCGAGGACACGGACCGCAGCCGGGTGAGCGAGGAGTCGTACCGGGCGGTGCTCGAGGACCTCCGGTGGCTTGGCCTCGACTGGGACGAGGGGCCCGAGGTGGGGGGGCCGTATGCGCCGTACCGGCAGTCCGAGCGACTGGACATCTATCGAGGGGTGGTTGACCGGCTCCTGCTGGCCGGAGCGGCCTACCCCTGCTACTGCACGCCGGAGGAGCTGGAGGAGCGGCGGAAGGCGGCGATGGCGGCCGGGCGCCGGCCCGGCTACGACGGGCGATGCCACCGGCTTACCGACGCCGAGCGGGCGAAGTTCGAGGCGGAGCACCGGCCCTACGTCATCCGCTTCCACGTGCCCGAGGAGGGCTCGACGACCTTCCGCGACCTTGTCACCGGCCACGTCACGGTCGACCACACGCAGATCGACGACTTCGTCCTCGTCCGCAAGGATGGCCATCCTCTCTACAACCTCGCCGCGCCGGTCGACGACGGGATGATGCACATGACCCACGTCATCCGGGGCCTCGACCTGCAGCCCTCGACGCCGCGCCAGATCCTGCTGCACCTCGCCCTCGGCAACGAGATTCCTGAGTTCGGCCACCTTCCCCTGATCCTCGGCGCCGACGGCCAGCCGCTGTCGAAGCGCCACGGCGAGGTGTCCGTGGGGTGGTACCGGGACCACGGGTTCCTCCCGGAGGCCCTGGTCAACTACCTGGCGCTGCTGGGCTGGAGTCCCCGGGACGGGTCGGTGATCCTGCCGCTGCCGGAGATGGTGGCGCAGTTCCGCCTCGAGGACGTGGGGGCCTCGCCGGCCCGCTTCGACCTCGACAAGCTGACGTGGATGAACGGAGAGTACATCCGCTCGCTGCCCGACGAGGACCTGGCACGGCGGCTCGAACCCTTCCTGGTGCGGGTGGGCCTCGTCGCCGATCCCCCGACGGAGTCGCAGCGCTCCCTGGTGGCCAGGGTGGTGCCGCTGGTGAAGACCCGCATCGAGCGCCTCGACCAGGCGGCACCGTTGGTGGCCGGTATCTTCCGGGACGTCCCGATCGACCCCGCCGCTGCGGAGAAGGTGCTGGGGGAGGACTATGTGCCCGAGCTGCTGGACCGCTCGGTGGGCGCCCTCGAGCGGCTGGAGACCTGGGACCGGGACGGCATCGAGGCGGCGCTGCGGGGCGTCCAGACCGAGATGGGTCTGAAGCCGAAGAAGGGCTTCGTGCCCTTCTACGTGGCGGTCCTCGGCTCGAACGTGGGGGCGCCGATCTTCGACTCCATGGCCCTGATCGGCCGGGGCAAGGTCCTGGACCGCCTGCGCCAAGTGAGGGAAAAATTCGTGCCGGCCCGGCAGCCGCCAGCGGAGCTCAGGTAATTTTGTCAGCTATAGCGACACTTTCTGACCTAACCTCGCATGGCACCACTCCTCAATGCGATAATGCAGGGGCCGAGGGGGGAGTCGCGCCCTTGCTAGACTGGCTCCGTTTGCCGGGTAGTTCAGTTGGCAGAACGCCTGACTCTGGATCAGGAGGCCGAAGGTTCGAGTCCTTCCCCGGCAGCAGATAGGAAGGCTTGCCCCGGTCGTCTAGCGGCCTAGGACACCGCCCTCTCAAGGCGGAGATCACGGGTTCGAAACCCGTCCGGGGTACCACGTTTTTGTAGGTCGGAGGCCGGTTGCACCTCCGGACTGACCCCCAACCTTCCTCGTGGTCATCAAAACGTCATCACCGCTCGATGACCGTCGTTGCCACCGAGCTCCACGACGACCAGAGCGGCGCGGATGGAGCCATCGCAGCGTTCACGCTCGATGGCGGGCTGATCCTTTCTCTCTACCCCCGCTCGGACCTCGCCAAGGACGCCGGTGTGCCGTACTCCTCGCCCAAGACGGGAGAGTTCAGTCTCGGACACATCGTCGCTGACCGGGCAGATGTTGACGCCGTGCTCAATCAGGCCCAGTCGGCCGGCGGGACGGTGCTCGGCCAGCCGCGCGACCGCCCATGGGGAATCTATTCGGGATACTTTCGGGATCCCGACGGGCACCTATGGGAGATCATCTGGAACCCCGCCGTCGACCGCCAACTCATCGGCTAGACGGACCACAGGGCTTGGGTGGGTGAGAGGCGGGCGGCTCGTAGTGCGGGCATGAGCCCGGCGACGGCGCCGATGATGAGGGAGGCGGCGAAGCCGCCGGCCCACGC
>DASXNO010000040.1:0-27210 GCA_036495025.1 Actinomycetota bacterium
ACGTCAACGAACGGCGACTCGGGATTTTCCAGCCCGCGCAACCGGTCGCCGAGGTTCCTCAACGTTGCGGACGTGTACCCCGTGCCAACCTTGCCGGCGTACCGCAGGCGGCCCTGCTCGTAGTAGCCGACGAGCAGGGCACCGAAGTCCGTGCGGCTGCCTGCGGGATCCGTGTAACCGCCGATGACGAACTCCTGCCCCCATGCACACTTCAGCTTGAGCCAGTCCCTGGAGCGGCCGGGGGCGTAGGCAGCGTCGGCGCGCTTGGCGATGAGCCCCTCCCAGCCGGCCCGGCACGCCTCGGCGAACCGCCGCTGGGAGTCACCGTGCCAGGCTTCGGTGACCTGCAACGCCGGGCTCGGCCGGATCGCCCTCTCCATCCGGGCGCGGCGTTCGAGGAGCGGCCGGTCGGTGAGATCGTCACCGTCGACCTCGAGGAGGTCGAACACGCAGTAGACGACCGGGTACGTGGCGACCTGCTCGGCATTGGGGTCGGTGACCCCGAGGCGCTGCTGGAGCCGGCTGAACGACGTCCGGTCGCTGTCGTACGCGACCACCTCACCGTCGAGCAGGAGGTCGTCTGCGCCCTGGGCTGCGACCGCGGCAGCGACCTCGGGGTAGGTGCCGGTGAGTTCCTTGCCGGTACGCGACTCGAGCCGCACGTCGCCAACGTGCTTGCGGGCGACGCAGCGCTCACCGTCGAACTTGCGCTCCAGCAGCCACCCGTCGCCGAAGTCGCGGCGGTCGGTGAGGGTCGCGAGCATCAGCGCGATCGGCATGCCGACATCGTCCCCTGTTTGGCGGCCTACGTCTCTGTTCCCAGCCGGCTTGCGACCTTCTATCCTCTTGGAAGATTCGGGCGACGTCCGGGGTGGCCGAGCGGCGTCCCGGGTGCTGGAGCAAGGAATCCGATCTGCACGATAAAAGGGGGGGCTCTCATGCCAGACTCCGTTTACTCCGCCGAGGTCCAAACGGTGCTCGATCGTGCCCGAGCTTCGGCCGGACAGCCTGGGGGGCCGTTTCCCTCACCGGAAGACTGGCGCGACCGGTGGATCTACTTCCTCATGATGGACCGCTTCAACAACCCCGTCGCAGCCCCCACCCATCAGCCCTTCGACGACCCGAGCTTCTCCGGGTTCCAGGGTGGCAAGTTCTCGGGCGTCACCGCGCAACTCCCCTACATCAAGGGGCTCGGAGCGGGAGCGCTGTGGCTGAGCCCCGTCCTCAAGAACCTGCAGTGGGATCCGCACATCTATCACGGCTACGGCATCCACGATTTCCTTCGGGCCGAGCCCCGTTTCGCCGATCGAGCGGATCATGCCGACGACGAGCTGCGCGCCCTGGTTGACGCCGCCCACCAGCAGGGTCTCTCCGTGGTGCTCGACATCGTCCTCAACCACACGGGCAACGTCTTCGCCTACAACTGCCGAGAGAGCGACCAGCACTGCCACGACACGCTGGGATCTGAGGCGGAACACTCCGAGACCCCACTGGACATCGAGTGGCGGGATGAGAACGGCGTCGCCCGGCCGGACCAACCGGCGGTCGAGAACATCGGGATGCCGAGCCATGACGCCGTCGTATGGCCCCGCGAGCTCCAGCAGAACCGGTACTTCCGTCGCCAGGGCGCGATGGGGGGAACCGCTGACGACACCGTCGGCGATTTCGCCAGCCTGAAGCAGATGATGAGCGAGGATCGAGACGTGCAGCGGTTCCTCATCCGCTCCTACCAGTACGTCATCGCCCGGTTCGACATCGACGGCTTTCGCATCGACACGTTGCGCTACCTGAAGGGGGGTCTGGCACGGACCTTCGGCAATGCGGTGCGGGAATTCGCCCTCAGCATCGGCAAGGAGAACTTCTTTACCTTCGGTGAGGTTTTCGACAGCCGGGCCGAGGAGGACATCGCCCGGTTCATCGGTCGCAACACGGCCTCGGGCGACGACATCGTGGGCGTGGACGCGGCGTTGGACTACCCGCTCTTCAACACCCTGAAGCCGGTGACCAAGGGCTTCGTCGCGCCCGCGGCGGTCGTCGGCATGTACCAGCACCGCAAGGACGTGGAGCGGAACATCGTCAGCTCCCACGGGGACGCCACGCGCTTCTTCGTCACCTTCCTCGACAACCACGACGTGAAGGAGCGGATACGCCACGTTGCCCCGGGGGATGACGCCGCCCCTCCGACAGGCTTCGACCCTCAGGTGACGCTTGGCCTCGCCTGCCTGTTCTCGCTGCCCGGCATTCCGTGCGTCTACTACGGGACTGAGCAGGGCCTGCATGGTTTCGGTAGCGACGAGGCGGTCCGGGAGGCCCTCTGGGGTGGGCCCGGGTTCAAGACCAGCGGCTACTTCTACAAGGAGATCGCCAGGATCGCCGAGGTACGGAGCGGGCAGCCGGCCCTGAGGTACGGTCGGTTCTACTTCCGGCCGATCTCCGGCGACGGGCAGAACTTCGCCGTGTCCTCGTTTCTCGAGGGCGTGCTTGCCTACTCCCGCATCCTCAATGAGGACGAGGTTCTCGTCGTGGCCAACACGAGCACGTCGCAACCCGAACCTCTCCGGGTCATCGTCGATGGCACCCTCCACGACGCCGGCTCAACCTTCCACGTGCTCTACAGCAGCAATCTCGAGCCCACCCCTCCTGCGGCCGTAGAGCAGACGGGAGCCGTGACCGTGCAGGAGGTCGACGGCACGACCGGCCACGGACCCCTCAAGGTCCTCCCGGTGACGTTGCAGCCAATGGAGGTCCAAGTCCTGCGGCCATAATGCAAGAAACTCAACCTCTAACTGGAGAATGCTGATGGCAGCGACGTGTAGCCACCTGGACCAGATCATGGACGTCACCCCGTCGTCGACGGGTTGCGAGGACTGCCTCGCCCAGGGCCGGCGCGACTGGCTTCACCTACGCATGTGCCAGGAATGTGGACACGTGGGGTGCTGTGACCAGTCGCCGGGCCGGCACGCCACCGCCCACTTCCGCCGGATTGCTCATCCGCTCATTCGCTCGTACGAGCCCGGAGAAGACTGGTACTGGTGCTACGTCGACGGGATCGCCTTCGAGCTACCCGGCGCACCGCCGGCGCCCTCGCATCCGTGAACCAACGGGGCGGACGACCCGCCATGTTCGACTACGACGCTCGCCCGGTGACCCCCCAGGTGATCCTGGCCGGCACCCAGGCTTCCGCAGCCGCCTATGCGATCCGGGACTTCCTGACCCGTAACGGCCGGCCGTACGATTGGGTCGACGTCGAACGGTCGGGCGCGGAGCTCGCGCAGTTGGGGACGATCGACGTCGCACGGCTGCCCCTGTGCGTCCTCCCTGACGGCACCCGGCTCGAGTCCGCCACGGTGGAACGGGTCGCGGCGGGGTTGGGCATGGTGTCGGCGCCGAGGCTCGCCGAG
This sequence comes from Actinomycetota bacterium, assembly GCA_036495025.1. GTDB lineage: Bacteria > Actinomycetota > CADDZG01 > JAHWKV01 > JAOPZY01 > JAOPZY01. Next base: position 3,402 of record DASXNO010000040.1, read on the forward strand.
TACGACCTGACCATCGTCGGCGCGGGACCCGCGGGCCTCGCCGCCGCCCTGTACGCCGCTTCCGAGGGGCTGACGACCGTGGTCGTCGAGGCCATCGCCCCCGGCGGCCAGGCAGGAACCACGTCGATGATCGAGAACTACCTCGGCTTCCCCGACGGTGTGAGCGGCAACGAGCTGGCGACGAGAGCGGCGGCGCAGGCACGGCGCTTCGGCGCCGAGATCCTCCTCGCCAGGGACCTGATCGCGATTTCACCCGATGACGTGGGGTATCTGAGCACCCTGTCGGACGGCACCCTGGTCCGGGGGCGTGCCCTGCTGGTTGCCACCGGCGTCGAATGGCGAAGACTTGATGCGTCGGGGATCGACCGTCTGCTCGGGGCCGGGGTCTACTACGGCGCAGGGCCAAGCGAGGCCCTGGCATGCAGCGGGTCCAGGGTCGTCATCGTCGGCGGTGGCAACTCGGCGGGTCAGGCCGCCCTGCGCTTCTCGCGTTATGCCAGCCAGGTCACGGTCCTGGTCCGCGGGGCGACGCTCGCCGTGTCGATGTCGCAGTACCTCATCGACCGCGTCTCACGTGTGAGCAACATCGAGGTCCGAACCGGGGTCCAGGTCGTCGCCGCCGAAGGCGACGGTCGCCTTCGGGAGCTGGTTCTGGCAACCCATGGGGGGAGCCGTTCGGAACGACTTCCTGCCGATGCGTTGTTCATCGCCATCGGCGGTATCCCCCGGACCGAAGCGGTCGGGCCGCTTTATGTGCTGCGCGACGACGGCGGATATCTGATGACGGGCACCGACCTGGTCGGCGCCCAGGGGCTCCTCGGAGGGTGGCCGTTGCAACGCCAGCCCCTGCCCCTGGAGACCAACCTCCCCGGTCTCTTCGCGGCGGGGGACGTGCGGCATGGATCGGTCAAGCGGTGCTCGGCGGCCATCGGCGAGGGAGCCATGGCCGTGGCGCTGGTCCACCGCCGTCTGGCGGAGGTCGCGAGTGGCTAGGCCGGTCGAGGGCCTGACGCCCGGCGGGCTGCTGGTCCCCAACGCAGAGTTCGGCGCACTCGCCTCCGATGCCCGCATTGTCGCAGCCGCCGAAGCACTCGAGCGCAACGGCTTCCGAGCCCTCGTTGTCGACACCGGTCAGGAGGCGAGGCTCCAGGTCCGCGAGCTCCTCCCGGACGGGGCGGAGGTGTTCAACAACACCTCGAGGACCCTGGAATCCATCGGCGTGGCCGAAGACGTCGAACGCTCGGGACGCTACCAGGCCCTCAGGCTCCGTCTTTACCAGATGGACCGGGAGATGCAGGGCCGGGAGATGCGAGTGCTCGCTGCCGCGCCCGACTACGTCGTCGGCAGCGTCCACGCGGTGACCGACGACGGCGCGGTTCTGGTCGCCTCCGCCAGTGGCAGCCAGCTCGGTCCGCTGGTCTCGGGTGCCCGGCACGTCATCCTCGTCATCGGCGGCCAGAAGATCGTTGCCGATCTCGAGCGAGGCCTGCGGCGCATTCGGGAGTACTGCTACCCGCTGGAGGACGAGCGTGCCCGGCGCGTCTACGGGGTACCGAGCGGCGTGAACAACGTGCTCATCATCAACCGAGTGCTGGACCCCCAGCGAGTGACGGCGATCCTGGTGAAGCAGGAACTCGGCTTCTGACCGCACGGCTCGGGTGTGCCCTCCGGGACCGTGGTGGTGAACGCGGTCAGAAACTCCCTAGCTTTACGTCCGGGCCAGTGCCGGGTCATTCGGGTGAGGCGAGAGCGGCGTGACCTCATCCGTGCGCCAGACGCTGAGCGGCATCGAGGCGAGGACGTCCTCGAGCTGGTCGCCGTCGTCGGCAGCGAAGAGTCCGAGCGTCCGCCATTCGCCTGGTTGCAGCGGGGGACGCCAAAGGCGGAGCAGGTGCCCCTGCGCCGCGAGCTCGCGCGAGTGTGCGGCCTCGCGGGTGCGCATGTCTTCGACGGCTTCTTCCGAAGTTCCTTCCGGAACGTGGGTGGTCATGGTGACGAGATACTCCATCGTTCGTGCCTCCCTTAACATCATCGTGGCCTCCCGTGAAGAAGGTGGGGAAGGGTCGCCTACACGTTGGATCTGATGGCGCCCCCGTCGATCTGGTACACGGCACCGGTGATGTAGGCGGCCTGCTCCGAGGCAAGGAACGCCACCAGGTGGCCGAGTTCGACCGGCCTCCCGAGACGGCCCATGGGGACTGCTGCGGCGATCTGCGCCTCGACCGCCCTGTCGACCTCCTCAGCGCCCCCGGGCAGCCTGCCAAGGATGCGGGACGTGAGGAACATGCCCGGGAGCACCAGGTTGATCGTGATGCCATCCCTGGCGAGGCGAGGCATGATCGCCTTCATCAGCCCGGCGATGCCCGGACGGATCCCGTTCGAGAGGTCGATGTTCTCGACCGGCTGCTTCACGGAGGTCGACTGGATCCCGATGATGCGGCCCCACCGCTTCTCGTGCATGTACGGCAGGACTTCCCGTACGAAGCGCACGAAGTTCAGCGTCAACCCCTCGAACGCATGCCGCCAGTCGTCGTCGCTCAGGTCCGGGAAGCTGCCAAGTGGCGGGCCGCCGGAGTTGTTGACGAGGACGTCGACGCCACCGAACTGCTCGACCGTGGCTGCAACGACGCCGTGGATGTCCTCTGCCTTCGCCAGGTCGGCCGGGACGGCCAGCACCTCGGAGCGGGTCTCACGCCGGATCTCGTCGGCAGCCGCCTGGAGATCCGCCCCGTTCCGTGCGCAGATGGTGACCCGCGCCCCCTCGTGGGCCAGTGCGAGGGCCGAAGCCTTGCCGAGGCCTTTGCTCGATGCGCCGACGATCGCCACCTTGCCGTTCAGCCCCAGATCCACGCAGATCCCCCTCGATGCCGCCGTGGGCTCCTGCCCCCACGGACTCTACCGTGACCCGCATCCACTTCTCTGCGCACCACGTTGCGGAAACCGCAACGCCACACACAAAGAAGCCACCTCTGGTGGCGGGGCTCTGCCCGTCAGGCGGGCTCCGCAGGGAGACGCTCGTACGGCCGGAAGCCCTCGTATGAATCCAGCAGGAACTGGCAGAACTCTTCCAAGGACCGTACCACCCGACGGTCGCGCCCAACCTGCTGGTTCCAGGCGGCGACGACACCGCGATAGGTCTGCAGGTCTGACTGCAGCAAGTCGATGGCGGGCAACCACTGCAAGCCTGGCGAGCCCCCGTCCGGCCACGAATTCGGCGGGCACACGGCCTCCGGGTGCACCACCGCGCCCGTTGCGCGCCTCGCCATCGGGTAGGCGCGACACGTCTCCGGGCGGTGGGCGTAGATGCCACAGCGGGACGTGCCATCATCCGTCGCCGCCAGGAAGATGCACGGCAGGCCCGGGGTCAGCGATCCCTGTTTCTGCAGGACCAGTCGAAAGGATGGTCCGCCGCTCTGCAGGAGGAATCCCTCGGGGCTCGGATCCCCCTGGGGCCAGGCCGCCAGCCAGTCGGTCGGCTTCCGTCCCAGGCCCCGGCTGATGCGCCAGACGTCCAGCCCGGTCACCGGCACGAGGTAGGCGCGACAGCACAGGCCACAGGTGGCACATGGGTCGGATGCAGCGATGGTTGCCTCCCGTCCGGAGCGAGGGCGCCGTGGAACGAACGTACGTGCGTCTGTCTGTAGGCAGGTCGGCAGGGGCACCGGAGCGCTTAAGGGGACCGGAAGAGGTTCTGGGGGCCCGGGCGGGAGGTTAGTCGTCTATCGCGCGTATACGTGCGATCTGCGCCTAACATCCACGCACAACGAACACCTGTACGCATCGCAGGAGTCCTGCCGTGCCCTGAATAGTACGGTTAACGCTCGAAATTCAGCAGGGGGATTAACAATAAGTTTACTTTTTACCGTGTTGACAGCTCTGGGGCGATTCGGTAGCCTACGGGCTCGGCTGGACCCCAGTAATCGTCGGAATTGAAAGGTCGCCGTGTGTCCCATCTGGAACTGAACCGGGCGGGCACGGGCAGCGACTCACCGAGCAATTCTCCTGCCCGTCCCGACAAACTGAGGCTTGCAGATCCCGCAGCTGACCCCCACGGTTTCACCGCCACCGGTACCTTGGACGCCTGGGTGACGCTCGTTGAGGAGGCCCGGCGCCTCCTTGACGTCGTTATCCATACGGAGAACGAGTTTGCCAAGTGGTACCTCCTTGCGCAGGGCCGCCTGTACCCGCTCCTCTTGCGAGCGAACGAAGGGTATCTCCGGGCCGTTCAGGACCTGTTGAGTCGCCACATCGGAGCGATGACGGCCGTAGAGTCCTGAAGTTCACACACCTGCACGTCACAATAAGCCTGGAATTTGTTGGAACAATGATGGTTCCTTGCACCTTCCTGAAAGGGATAATTCTTGGGTTTCTCCCTCGACGAAAGGCTGGCTTCGTTCGGCGATGCAACGGCGCTGTGTTGGCGGGGTCAGTCCCACTCGTACGCGTGGTTGGGAACGGAGATTCAAGCATGGAGCAGGCGACTCAAACGTCTTGCCGTTGGTCCCGGCGAATGTGTAGCGATCGTCGGCGACTACTCCCCACAGACATGCTCGCTGCTGCTGGCGCTCGTCCTGAACCGCAACGTCGTCGTCCCGCTCGGGACGCCGCCTGAGGCAGTCCTCGACGAGCACCTCCACACCGCCGAGGTCGGCCACGTCTTCCTGTTCACGGAGGCCGACGCCTGGCGGTACTGCCGGCAGACGCCCGTCGAAACGGCAACGGAACACCCCCTGCTCCACGAGCTTCGCAGCATCGGCGAGCCCGGGCTGATCCTCTTCAGCTCCGGCTCCACCGGGCGGTCCAAGGCGTCGCTGCTGAACGTGGCCTCCCTGCTCGACAGATTCCTCACCGTCCGGCGTGGCTACCGCACGCTGGTGTTCCTCCTCCTCGACCACATCGGCGGCATCAACACGCTGCTGCACATCCTGACGCAGGGAGGAACGGCCATCACGTCGGAGGCCCGGACCGCCGACGCCGTGTGCGCCTGCATCGAGGAGCATCGCGTGGAGCTGCTCCCGACCACCCCGACGTTCCTGAACATGCTGCTCATCTCCGATGCGCACAGGCGCTTCGACCTCTCGAGCCTGCGCCTCATCACCTACGGGACGGAGCCGATGCCGGTCGCCACGCTGCGGCACCTCCACGAGGCACTCCCCGACGTCACCCTGAAGCAGACATACGGCCTCACCGAGCTCGGGATCCTCCCCACGCAGTCGAGGGCGCCCGATGAACTGTGGATCCGGCTGGACCGGAGCGTGGTCGACTACAAGATCGTCGACAACATCCTCTGGGTACGGTGCCGGTCGGCGATGCTGGGCTACCTCAATGCGCCGTCGCCATTCGACGAGGAAGGGTGGCTCAACACCCAGGACGTCGTGCAGGTCGACGGTGAGTACCTGAAGATCCTGGGCCGGTGCAGCGACATCATCAACGTGGGGGGCGAGAAGGTCTTTCCGGCCGAGGTCGAGGGCGTCCTGCTCCAGATGGACGAGATCCGAGAGGCCCTGGTGGTCGGCAAGCCGAATCCCGTCACCGGCCACGTCGTCGTCGCCCGGGTGACGCCAAGCCGGCCGCCCGACGACCCGCGGACATTCGCCGCCAGTGTCCGAGCGTTCTGCGGGGAGCGCCTTCAGCCCTACAAGATCCCCATGCTGGTCGAGATCGTGGACGGGCACGGGCACGGGCACACAGCCCGGTTCAAGAAACTGCGACCACCAGCCGTCCCGGCAGGTGCCCATGGCGATCTCGGCCTCTGAGACCGCGGCGCGGCCGGCGCCCCCTCCGTCGGCGCAGCCGGTAGCGGTCATCAGCGGAGGAAGCCGCGGTCTGGGGCTTGCCCTGGTGGAGCGGTTCCTCGAGGGTCACCGGGTGGCGACGTTCAGCCGGTCCCCGAGCCAGGAACTGGACGCCCTTGTCGCCGACGCGCCGCCACAGACCGCGCTGTGGCGGAGCCTGAACCACGCGGATCCTTCGGCCACCAGCGACTTCATCCGCGAGGTGTTCTCCCGGTGGGGACGCATCGACGTGCTGGTGAACAACGCCGGGGTGGCTACGGACGGCGTCCTGCCCTTGATGCGCTATGCCGACATCGACCAGATGATCTCGGTGAACCTGACCGCCTCCGTCTGGCTGGCGCACCAGTGCACCCGCATGATGCTCATGCAGGGAAGGGGCGGCAGCATCGTCAACATCTCGTCGGTCAACGCGCTCCGGGGACATCGGGGCGTGTCGGTCTACAGCGCGACGAAGGCGGCGCTGGACGGATTCACGAGGAGCCTGGCCACCGAGCTCGGGGAGAAGAACATCCGGGTCAATGCGGTCGCCCCGGGCTACTTCGAGAGCCAGATGGTTGATCACCTCGGCCAGGAGGCGAAGGCCCGCATCATCAGGCGAACGCCGCTGCGGCGGCTCGCCACGGTCGACGACGTGGTCAACGTCGTGTCCTTCCTGTGCTCTCCCGCCGCATCCTTCATCACCGGGGAAACCATTGCAGTCGACGGAGGTCTGACATGTTAGAGACGGCACCCGATCAGGTGGATCTCGAAAAGCTCGTGCACTCCGAGCTCAGGCGATTGCTGGTGGAGCGGGACCGGCCACCTGGCGTGATCGAAGACTCGAGCCGGCTGGGACTGGACCTGGGGTTCGAGTCCCTCGACCTGGCGCTGCTGGTGGCGCGCCTCGAGGTGGCCACCGGGCTGGACCCGTTCGCCGAGGACGTGGCGATCACCAGCATCCGGACCGTGGGCGACGTGGTCTCGGCCTACCGGCACATGGGCGGCCCTCGGGCCGACCCAGAACATGGCGGAGGACGCGACGACGAGGATCTCCTCGCGGTGCAGCGCCGGACGCGGTCCCGTGGCTTCCAGGCGAGCGGCGATGGTAGTGGGTGATGAGCGCCGGGTAGCCATCGTCGGGATGGCCTGCCGGTTCCCAGGCGCGGAGGACCCGGCGACGTACTGGCAGAACCTGCGCAGCGGGACCGAGTCGGTCACCTTCTTTTCGGAGGATGACCTGCGGGCAGCCGGGATCAGCGAGGCGACGTTCCGGAACCCCAACTACGTGCCTGCGGCTCCCGTCATCAATGGGGTCGACCTCTTCGACGCCTCCTTCTTCGAGTACTCGCCCCGCGAGGCCTCCCTCATGGACCCGTCGCACCGCCTCTTCCTCGAGGTGGCGTGGGAGGCCTTCGAGGACGCGGGCATCCTTCCGGGCGCCAGCGGCCAGGTCGCCGGCGTTTTTGCCGGTGCGGGCGGCGTCGTCACCAGCTACCTCGTGGACCGGTTCTCCTCCGGCAACACCTCGGTCCTGGGCCCGACGGGCGGCCTCGAACACCTCGGCAACGACAAGGACTTCCTCGCCACGCGGGCCTCCTTCAAGCTGAACCTCAGGGGACCCAGCATCACCGTCCAGACCGCCTGCTCCACGTCCCTTGTCGCCCTCCACCTGGCCTGCCAGAGCATCCTCTCGGGCGAGTGTGACCTTGCGCTTGCGGGCGGTGCCACGGTGCGCTGTCCCCAGACCGCTGGGTACACGAGCCGGTCGGGGGACATTCTCTCGCCCGACGGTCACTGCCGGGCGTTCGACGCCGAGGCGCAGGGCACGATCTTCGGCAGCGGGGTCGGCGCGGTGCTGCTGCAACCCCTCGACCAGGCCGTGGCGGCCGGCGCCAGGATCTACGCCGTCCTCCGGGGCACCGCCATCAACAACGACGGCGGCGAGAAGATCAGCTACACGGCCTCGAGCGTCGCCGGGCAGAGCCGGGCAATGGTCGAGGCGCTCACTCTGGCGGAGGCGGACGCCCAGAGCATCTCCTACGTCGAGTGCCACGGGACCGGCACCATCCTCGGAGACCCCCTGGAGATCCAGGCCCTGTCGCGTGCCTTCCGCGTCGCCGGGGGGTCCGGTGCCCGATCGAAGGAGGACGGGCCCTGGTGCGGCATCGGGTCGGTCAAGTCGAATATCGGTCACCTCGAGCAGGCTGCCGGGGTGGCCGCCGTCATCAAGACCGCGCTGGCCCTGTTCCACAAGGAGATCCCGCCCACCCTGCACTTCCGGAGGCCCAATCCGAAGATCAACCTGACGACCGGCCCGTTCTACGTTGCGACGGCGCTGCAGCCGTGGGCGACGACCGACGACCGGCCGCGCCGTGCGTGCGTCAACTCGCTTGGCCTCGGCGGCACCAACGCGTTCGCGGTCCTGGAGGAGGCTCCGGAACCACCGCCACGCAAGGCTGGCACGGACCGCCCGCTGCACCTCTTCACGATGTCGGGCAGGGACCGGACGGCGCTGGATGCGTCGGCGACCCGGTACCGGGAGCGTCTCGGTGCCCTGCGCGACGCAGACATCGCTGACCTCTGCCACACGGCTGGCGCCGGACGGGTCCACTTCCCGGCTCGGTATGCCGCCGTGGTCGGGTCGGTCGAGGATCTGGAGCGTGCGCTGGCGCAGTACGAGGGTCCGGTGGATCCGCCGGCCCCCGCAGGGGGCCCCGCAGGGGGCAAGGGTCCGGTCTTCCTCTTCAGCGGCCAGGGGTCGCAGTACGGGGCGATGGCCTCCGGGCTGTACGAGGCCAACCCTGTCTTCCGCAAGGCGCTGGACCGCTGCAACACCCTGCTGGGCCGGGAGCTGCAACCGGGCCTGCTGGATGTCCTCTACGACCCCGGACACCAGCACCTGGTCGATACGACGGCCTACACGCAGCCGATCCTGGTGGCGCTGCAGTACGCCCTTGCGGAGGTGTGGCGGTCGTGGGGGGTCGTGCCCGCCGCCGTCATGGGTCACAGCGTCGGGGAGTACGCGGCCGCCTGCGTTGCCGGGGCGATGGGCCTCGAGGACATGCTGCGCCTGGTTGCCCGGCGCGGGACGATGATGGACCGGATCGCCGACACCGGGTCGATGGTCGCGGTCCAGACCGACGAGGCGGCGCTCGAGGCTCTGCTGGGACCGGCCGGCGAGCGCGTCTGCCTCGCCGCCAGCAACGCTCCCCTGAGCCTGGTGATCGCCGGCGACGCCGGGGCGGTCGGCACCGTCGTGGCGCAGCTCGAGCGCAACGGCGTCCCGCACCGGGCACTCCGGGTGTCGCAGGCGTTCCATTCGCCGCTCATCGAGCCGATCCTCGACGAACTGGAGTCGGCCGCTGCCGGGATCTCCTTCAAGGCTCCGAGGGTGGACCTGATCTCCAACCTCACCGGCGAGAGGCTCGGCACCGCGCCCACGGCCACGTACTGGCGCCAGCACGCCCGCTCGACGGTGCGCTTCGCTGCAGGGATGCGGACGCTCTACGAGCAGGGTCACCGGACCTTCCTGGAAATCGGCCCGGCCCCGACGCTGATCAACCTTGGTCGCCAGTGCCTCCCGGGGGCCGACTGCACGTGGCTGGCGTCGCTGCGGCCGGGGGTCGACGACTGGCAGGTCCTGCTCGGCTCCCTGCGCACGCTGTTCCTGCACGGCCACGCCATCGACTGGGCCGGTCTGGACCAGTCCCAGGCGCGCCGCACCGTCACTGTCCCGACCTACCCCTTCCAGCGGAAGCGGCATTGGCTGCCCGACGCTGCGACCCCGGGGGCCCACCCCCTCAACGGCGACGCGGCGGGCACCTCGCTGGTCGGCCGCCGGCTACGGTCGAGCCTGCCCCACAGCGAATTCGAATCCGTCTACGCCACCGATCGGCAGGACTACCTCGTCGACCACCAGATCTTCGGACGGGTGGTGCTTCCGCTGACCGCAGCCCTCGTCGCCGGCGTCGGCAGCGGTGGCGAGGTGCTCGGCAGCGCCAGCCTGGAGATCACGGACCTCGCCTACCGCGAGGCGATGATCGTTCCCCCCGACACCGGCCGCCTCGTCCATCTGCTGTTCCAGCCGAAGGCAAGTGGGGACTGGGCCTACCAGCTCAACAGCACTGCCCACGACCATGGGACTGCGGACGCCTGGCGCACGCACGTGACGGCCAGGGTCCGGCGCGTGGACACGAACGGAAGCCGCCCGTCGACCGGGCCCACATTGGCGGACGTCAGGAAACGGTGCGCATCGCCGGCCGACCGCGACCACTACTACGCCACCCTGCGGAGGGATGGCATCGACTACGGTCCCGCCTTCCAGGGGGTCCGGGAGCTGTGGAGCGCACCGGGCGAGGCCCTTGGCCGGGTCGTGCTCCCGGAGGGGGTCGCCAGCGACGAGGAAGGGCTGCACCCGGCACTTCTCGACGCGTGCCTCCACCTCTACCCGGCGGTCGCCGACCCGGCCCGTTACCTGTCCGCCGGGGCGGTCCCCAACCCAGCCGCGGAGGCCTTCGACAACGGCAAACTGTACCTGCCGATCACCCTTGGCGGGTTCAGGATCTTCAAGGCCGGCGCCCGCAGCCTGTGGGCGCACGCGACCAGCCGCGGGCCGGCGGCCCCCGACGGCACGGTCGTCGTCGACATCACGTGTTTCGAGCCCGATGGATCGGTCGCCGCCAGGTTCGAGGCGTTGTCCGTCCGCCCGCTCGGACCCCGGGAGCTCGCACCCGACGAAGCGCCCCATCTCGACTGGGTCTATGAACTGACGTGGGTGCAGCGCCCACCGCCGGGGGATCCCACCGGGTCCCCGGATCGCTCGGGCGCCTTCTGGCTCGTCCTCGGTGACCGCCAGGGCCTGGGCAGCGCGGTGGCCGGTGTCCTCCACGAGATGGGGGCCGAATGCCAGGTCGTGCTCCGGGACGAGGTCATGGGCTCCAGGGGCGTCGAGGACTTCGGCGAGTCGCAACGCCGTATCGGGGCGCTGATCGAGCAGGCCTGCCGGGACCGGGGTGCAGCGTTCACGGGCGTCGTCTACCTGTGGGGCCTCGACAGCGAGGGCCCCGGCGACGAGTCGTCGCTGGAGCGCGACGAGCTGGTCGTCACGGGTGGTGCGCTCGGCCTCTTCAAGGCTCTGGTTGCGGCGCGGGGCTCCCACGACGTGGCGCCCCGTGTCTGGATGCTCACGCGGGGGGCACAGCTGCCCCGGGACGGCGCCGGCACGGCGTACGGGGGCCTGATGCAGAGCCCCCTCTGGGGCCTGGGACGCTCCGTCCGCCTCGAACAACCGAAGCTCTGGGGCGGCGTGATCGATCTGGAGCCCTCGACGGACCCGTCAAGCCACGAAGAAGCGGCCATGGTCGTCCGGGAGCTCCTGCACCCCGGGGCCGAGGACCAGGTGGCTCTTCGGGGAGCGAGCCGCTTCGCACCCCGTCTGGTCCGCAGCTCCCGCGAGGTCGCACGGGTTGAGGATGGCGCCCCGCCGCTCGGCGCGGAGGCGACCTACCTGATCACCGGGGGCCTGGGATCCCTGGGCAGGAAACTCGCCGGCTGGATGGTCGCACAGGGGGCTCGCCACCTGGCAGTCACCAGCCGCCGTCCCGCCGACGCCGAGGCGGAATCGTTCCTGCAAGGGCTCAGGGACAGGGGCTGCAATGCGGTGCTGATCGTGGCCGACGTCACCCACGAAGACGACGTCGCCGGCCTGGTCGCCCGCCTGCATGCCGAGCTTCCGCCCCTCAAGGGCATCATCCACTCCGCCGGGATGCTGCGCGACGGCGTCCTGGACCGCATGAGCTGGGAGGACTTCACGGCCGTCACCAGCCCCAAGATCAAGGGAAGCTGGCTGTTGCACGAACACACCCGCGACCTGGATCTCGACTTCTTCGTGCTGTTCTCGTCGGTCCTCAGCATCATCGGGGCTGCGGGCCAGATCAACTACACGGCCGGCAACGCATTCATGGATGCGCTGGCGGCGCACCGGCGAGCCGCCGGGCTGCCCGCGGCCGTCATCAACTGGGGGCCATGGGCCGGCACGGGGCTCGCCACCGACGCCGGCAGGACGGGGGAGTCCATCTGGCGGCGGCGGGGGACCGAGTACCTCCCCGCCGACGGGGCGATGTCGGTGTTCGAGCATCTCATGGCGACGGGACAGGAGCAGGCCTTCGTGTCGATCACCCGGTGGCCGGCCTTCCTGCGCGATGCTGCTCCCGCCCCCGCACTCTATGCAGAGCTCGAGCAGGAGGCAGCCGGCCAGCTCGACGGCGCAGGGCCCAGGCCCGCCGATACCCGGCCACTCCAGCGCCGTCTCGCCGAGGCCGCACCGGGCGAGCGCAGAGGCGTCGCCATCGACTTCGTTGCCGGCCTGGTGGCGGACCTTCTCGGCGTCGACGGGGCGGTGGATACTCGCCAATCCCTGGCCGAGCTCGGGCTCGATTCGCTCATGGCGGTGAACCTCGTCAACAAGTTGGAGGACGCCCTGAGCAAGCCCGTGCCAACGGCCTCGCTCCTGCAGGGGCCCAGCGTCGAACAGCTCGTGGCCCATCTCCTCCCCGATCTCGGGTCAGAGGTTCTCGGGTCAGAGGTGGAGGACGTGCCCGGGGTGGGGGACGTGCCGGCGCCGCATGAACTCCCCGGGGCGGCGGACATGCCACGGTCCCCCGGACCACCGGCAGCGCCGGGACGGCGAGACCCGTGGCTTGTCACCGTCAGGGCGAACCCCGATGCCCGGATGCGACTGTTCTGCTTCCCGTTCGCGGGCGGTGGTTCGGCCTTCTTTCGAGCGTGGTCGGAGGCGCTCGACCCGTGGATCGAGGTGGTCGCCATCGAGCCCCCGGGACGGCTGGGACGCATCGACGAAAGGCCGATCAGGGACACGTCGGCATTCGTGCGCTCCCTCGTGCCCGGACTGACCGGGATGCTGGAGGACAAGCCGTTCGCATTCTTCGGGCACTGCCTCGGTGGCCTCACGATGTTCGAGGTCACGCGCCATGTCATGGAGGAGACGCCGTACCGCCCGACCCACGTCTTCGCGTCCGGGACGCGCACGCCCGACCGGCTCGTGCTGACCGACGAGTTCGAACGGGCGCTGATGGAGGATGTCCTGCAGAACGAGGGCTTTGTGGTCTCACGGGCGCTGTACGAGCAGGACGACGCCGTGTTTGCGGACGGCATCCGGCACTTCAACATCGACGCCACCGAGTCGCTCCTGGCGGACCCGAGCCTGCGCAGCCTCCTGCTGCCCACCATCAGGGCCGAGTTCGAGATGGCGTACCGGTACCGGTTCCGGCCCATCGCTGCATGGGACGTGCCCATCATCTGCTTCGCGGGCTCCCAGGACACGTATGCGACGCGGGACGACATGCTCGAGTGGCGACGGTTCACGTCCTCGAGCTTCCAGCTGTTCCTGCGGCAGGGGGCGCACTTCCTGTTGCTCGACGACAAACCGTTCCTGCACCGGATCATCGCCAGGGAGCTTGCCTCAGTCGATGCGGACATGGACCCGGCGGCGGGTCAACGAAGCCCGGTGCCCGTCGCGTAGGGCCCGACGCCATGGAGCCCGACCCGTGGTTTCCGTTCCGCCGGCACGCTGGCACCGCCCGGCTGCGCCTCTTCTGCTTTCCGTTTGCCGGGGGTGGGGCATCGACGTTTCGCGCCTGGCCAACGCTCGTTCCCAACCAGGTCGAGGTCTGCGCGGTGCAACTCCCCGGGAGGGAGACCCGCCTCTTCGAAGCCCGCTTCACGAGCCTGGGCGACGCGGTCGGCCCGGTCGTGGAGGCCATGCGTCCCTACCTGGACGTCCCCTGCGCCCTGTTCGGCCACAGCCTGGGAGCCGCCCTCGCCTACGAGGTGGCCGTTGCGCTGTCGGAGGTGTCGCCGCCCGCGCCGGTCCACCTCTTCGTCTCCGGTCGGGGAGGACCCAGCCTGGGGGCCGAGACGGCCCATACCTTCTCCCTCCCAGAGGAGGACTTCGTCCGCCACGTCAAGGCCTACGGGGGAATGTCCGACGCGGTGCTGGCGAACGCCGAGCTGCGGGCCGTCTTCCTCCCGCTCCTGCGTGACGACATCCGGCTGATCGACACCTACGTCCCGACGGGGGACTGCGTGCTCGCGTGCCCGATCACCGCGTTCGCCGGCAGCGGTGACCCCTGCGTCGGTCCCGATGCCCTCGAGGCGTGGGGCCGGAACACCGACGCGCCCTTCCGGGTCAAGCTCGTCGCCGGCGGACACTTCTACCTGCGGGACCATGGAGCGGTCCTGGTTGACGAGATGGTGCGGGACCTGCGTCTCAGCGCGCCGGTATGAGACCACCGTCCTGGCGACCCACCTGTCTGTGCTCGGGACCCCGTTCCCTGGGCGGCGGGCAGGTCCATCTGTGGTTCGCTCCGCTCGCTGCCCAGCGTCCGTGGATGGAGGCCTATGCGGCCGTGCTGACTCCCCAGGAATCGCGCCAGGTGGGCCGTCTCGCGGGCGGCGTGGTGCGAGAACGCTTCATCGTCGGCCGGGGCATGCTGCGCATCCTTCTGGGGTCGTACCTGGGCGTGGAGCCCCGGGCCGTCGAGTTCATGAACCCGCCCGGCGGCAAGCCCACCGTGGCACCTTCCACCTGCAGCAGGCCGGTCGCGTTCAGCCTTTCCCACAGCGGCGAGGCCTGCCTGGCCGCGTTTCGAGCGAGCGATGACATTGGCGTCGACATGGAATGGGTCCGTGACCTGCAGGACTGCGAGGACATTGCCGCACGCTGGTTCCCGCCTGCCGAGCGACGCTCCTTCTTCCGGGCCCGACCCCATGAGCGACCCCGCAGGTTCCTGCTGTGCTGGACGAAGGTCGAGGCCCGGGCGAAGGCGGATGGCAGCGGGCTGGGCGGCATCCTCGCTCGTTCCGACCGGAGCTGGGGCTGGCGTGTCCGTGATGTCGGGGCACCCGGCAACTACGTTGCCTCGCTGGCGTTCCGCCCCCCTCCGGTCAGGCTGGCCCGCCACTCCGTCGTCCCCGCCGCCTGCTGCTTCGAGGCCGCGGCCCGCTGAGCTCTTCCGCCTATGCTGCCCCGAATGTCTCGAGGATCGCCGCGTGGTTCTCGAGCATCCTGCCCGGATCGACGCGGTACCAGGGGCCACCGAGCAGGAGCTCCCCGGCTAGCCCCTCCCACTCGCTGGCCTGCTGCAGGACGTCGTCTGCGGATCCGAAGAGGGCATACGCCCTTGCCATCTCTTCCGGGACGAGCGCGGCCATGGCATCCATGTCCTTCGCCGCGTAGGCCTGTCGAAGCTCGGGGATGACTGCCTCGAACCCGTGGATCGCCAGGACCGGCGCATAGGTACGGGTCGTGGCGTAGAAGCCAATCTGTTGGGCTACCTCTCGCCGGGCCAGCTCGCGGTCGTCCGAGATGGAGACCAGCACGCTCTGCACCAGCTCGACCTCGTCCGGGCTGCGGCCCGCCCGCGCTGCGGCCCGGGCGATCGTCGGCCGGACGACCTCCCCCACGTAGCGGGTGGAGGTGAGTGGGTGCCCGATGACACCGTCGGCCACGGCGCCCGCAACCCGGAGCATGCCGCGGTTCACCGCCGCGAGGAAGATCGGAACCTGCGGGCGGACCGGGGGTGCGAGCCGCGGCCAGGGGGCCATGGTGACGGTGTAGAAGCGGCCCTCGAATTTCGGATCCTCACCGGCGTAGCCGTCCCAGAAGGCCCGCACCGCCTGGGCGTACTCCTTCATCTTGGGGGCAGGGTGCTCGAACGGCGTGGAGAAGCGTTGTTCGTTGACCCGCTTGACCTGCGAGCCGATGCCGAGCGCGAACCGTCCGCCGGAGAGCTCGTCGAGGTCCATGGCGTTCAACGCTGCGATCCCGGGTGAGCGGGGGAACGCGAGGGCGATGCCCGTCCCGACCCGCACGCGGGATGTCGCCTGAGCGACCAGGGTTGCCTGCGTGAAGGCGCCGTTGGAGGTCTCGGTGCTCCACACCGAGTCGAACCCCCGATCCTCGATGGCCCGGGCCAGGGAGCCGATCTCCTGCATTGGTCCGCCAACTGTCATTCCATACCGCAAGGATGCATCCTCCATTCCGATTCGACCTCTTTGAGTATATTCTGCTGTGGCACGGCAAAAGGTTAGGTGCCAGGCGCGCGTATGCGCGCGAATTGGGACTACCATCGGCACGGCCCCGACCGGGCTACGACCTCGGCGCCGCGGAGAGGGCCTGGTTCACTTCG
Source organism: Actinomycetota bacterium (assembly GCA_036495025.1). GTDB lineage: Bacteria > Actinomycetota > CADDZG01 > JAHWKV01 > JAOPZY01 > JAOPZY01. Next base: position 19,384 of record DASXNO010000040.1, read on the forward strand.
GACGTCAGCGTGGCGATGTCATAGGCGCCCTGGTGTCGCCGTCCGTTGACGAACAGGGTGGGGGTTCCGGACACGCCGCTCAGGTCGGCGGAGTCGACATCCTCTGCGACCCGGGCGGCACCGGCGTGGCGTCGGAGGTGGTCCTCGAATTGCTCGGCGTCGAGACCGAGGTCTCGAGCGTAGCCGATCAGATCGGGCCCTCGGAGATGGTCCTGATTTTGCAGCAGCAGATCGTGCATCTCCCAGAACGCACCCTGATCGTGTGCGGCCTCGGCCGCCTCGGCGGCCAGGGCCGCTTGGGGGTGGACGTCGGTCAGCGGGAGATGACGCCACACGTAGCGAACATCGCCGCGCTGGGTGAGCAGCTCCCGGAGGACCGGCTCCGCCTGGCCGCAGTACGGGCACTCGAAGTCGCCGTACTCGACCACCGTGACGGGGGCGTCCTCGGGGCCCCGGACGTGGTCGTGGCCAGGATCGACCGGGGCGGCCAGGTCGAGGATGGCGTCGGCAGCCCCCGAGAGCGCACGCAACCGGAGCCGGCCAGGGAGAAAAACGGTCGCGCGGAACACGACCCAGGTCACGGCGGAGGAGCAGAGCGCCGCGACGAGCACCCCCACCTTGGCCTCCTCGAGCTGCGCCCCGCTGAAGGCGAGGGTCGCTATCAGCAGCGACACGGTGAAGCCGATGCCGGCGATCGCTCCGCCGCCCACGACGGTTGCCCAGTCGACCGGCGGACGGAGCCGGCCGCGGCTCAGCTTAGCGATGAGCCATGAGGCACCGGTGATGCCGACAGGTTTCCCGACGACGTAGCCGAGTGCGATGCCGAGCGTGACCGGCGAGGTGAGCGCCCGCAACAGAAAGGCCCCGCCGATGGAGATGCCCGCGTTGGCAAGCGCGAAGAGCGGCACGATCACGTAGCTGGTCCAGGGATGGTAGAGGAGCTGCAGCCGGTCGTTGGGCGAGATCGCCGAAGCCACACCGAGGCGCGCCGACCGAGCGAGCTCGGGCGTCGGCTGCTCGCGGAAGAGGCGAAAGAGGTCCGTGGCTCGCTCGAGATCGCTGCGCACGGCCGGGTACGCGTACGTCATGAGGCCCATCGCCACGCCGATGACCACGGGGTCGACGCCGGACTGGAACATGGCGACCCACGCCGCGATCCCGAGCATTGCGTAGAGCAGGCCCCGACGGACGTGGGCTGCGCGGAGCAGCGGGATCACGCCGAAGATCCCCAGCGCGACGAGTAGCGCCGGCACCTCGATGTGGTGGCTGTAGACGATGCCGATGATCGCGATGGCAACGAGATCGTCGATGACGGCGATGGTGAGCAGGAACGCACGGAGGCGGTCGGGGGCGCGCGGCGCGACGAGCGCGAGCATCCCGAGCGCAAACGCGGTGTCCGTCGACATCGCGGCACCCCATCCGGAGGCGGAGGGGCGGCCGAGGTTGAGCGCGAGGTAGATCGCAATCGGGACCACCATCCCTCCGGTGGCAGCGGCGAGCGGCACCGCGACCCGCCGCCGTTCGCGCAGTTCGCCGACGTCGAACTCGCGGCGCGCCTCGAGCCCGACGACGAAGAAGAAGAACGTCATCAGGCCGGCGTTGACCCAGTGGCGGAGGTCCTGCGCCACACCGGACCCGCCGACGCGGATCGACAGCTGCGTTCCCCACAGTGTCCGGTACGACGACGCATCCACATTCGCCCAGATCAGCGCCGCAATCGTCGCCGCCAGCAGGACCGCGGCGCTGCCGGTCTCGGTGCGGAGAAACGCCCGCAGCGGCGTCTCGAGGCCCCGCGCCCAAGCGGTCCGGCCGGAGAGAGGCGCGGCGCTGGCGTTCTGGTTCGACATGCCGGCACTCTAGTGAACGCGTTACCGCGCCATCGGGCTAAGGCCTGCGTGGAGCAACCTCGATGAAATCTGTGTCAGGGGAGGGGCTGGTGAACGGTGCGCCTTGGTCCGAACCGCTCGGCGTTCCCCTCGCCGTACGGATGCCCGGCGAGGTTCCAGCTCCACGAAATGGTGGGCCTGACCTGCAGGTAGAGAGCAGGCCCGAACCGACCCTGGCGCTCGACCAGCGCAGCCGTGCCGTAGACGCGAATGAACCGTGGTGTCCAGGGGTCGGTGGAAACCACATCGTCAACGACGAGGGCAACCTTGTCGTTTCCACTCTCCACGTTGAGGAACTTGCGTGTCCTGGCGGGGTCCCTGCCTCCGACGTAGAAGTGGGTGCCGTCGAACTCGAAGCCAACCGGAGCTACGTCTGGTTGTCCTTCCTGGGAGACGGTCGCGATCCGGGCAAGTTGCTGCGAGCGCAGGTAGGCGACCTCTTCATCGGTGAACGACATCACGTACTCCTTCCTACCGTGCCATGTGCACGCGTTCGGGCTTTGCGTTCGCCTCCGATCTTGGGTGCTCAGACCTGCGGGGGCAAGTAGACCTCGATCCGGCCGTCGTGCTCGCGCGCCGGCAGCGTCGGCAGCGGAGCAAGCGGCTGGGGGAGCTCGTGGCTGATCACCTCGCCGGTGGTCGTGAACGATGCCCGGTGGCATGGACAGTTCAGCCGCCGGGCCGCCTGATCGAGCGCCAGGAGGCATCCCTGATGCGTGCAGACGCCAGAGACCGCCAGGAGCCGCTGCCCGCTCCTGCTCACGAAACCGGCGACGCTGGTGGTCGAGAATGAGACGACCTGTCCCTGGGCCACGTCGGCGCTGGTGGCGACCGGGGTCCAGGTGCCCGAATCGACCGTGAGCTCCTTGCCCGCCGCCGGCCGGCTGGGGGAGGTGACGACCTCGTGGTCGACCACCGCGCCGAGCACGGCCGCCGCCGCAGCCGCCGCAGTGCCGGTGACGAGGACACGCCGGGTAACGGGCCGGCGACCGACCGCAGCCTCTCCCGACGCCGGTTGAGCGAGCTCCTCGGCGAGGCGGTGGTGGAGGTCGGCGACGAACTCGCTGCGGGGGAGGCTTGCTCCCGGTTGGGCAGCGCTGAGCTCGATGGCCGCCCGCATGGCGTCGACGTCGTCGGGTTCGGCAGCGAACGGCTTGGGCCGGCGGTTGCCGAGGAGGGCGTCGATGAAGCGGGCAAGCCCGCGACGGCTCATCGTGCCCCCTCGGCGAGGTGCGCTGCCTGGCGGAGCGCCCGGTGTTGGAGCACCTTGGCGTTGCCGACGCTGACATTCATGGCACGGGCCGCCTCTCGCAGGGAGCAGGACTGCAAGAACCGGAGCTCAAGAATACGACGGTACCGCTCGGGTAGGCCCGCCATGATGCGAGCGATGCGCTGCGGAGCGTCCGACTCCGGGAGGTCCTCGAGGAGCGGCCGGTCGTCGGCGGCCTCGATCGCCGTCACCTCGATCCCGAATCTGCGGCGCCAGTGGGCCGCAAGCACGGTGCGGGCCGTGGCCAGCAGGTAGGCGCGAACCTCGCCGATGGACGCGGTGGTCCGCAGCGGCACGAGCGCGGCCTGGAACACCTCGGCGGTGAGGTCCTCGGCGTCCGGGCGGTTGCCGACCTTGCTGTACATCAGCCGGTAGAGCCGCTCGACGTTGTCGAGGTAGATCGCCTCCCAGTCCGGGTAGCTGTCCGGGGGCACGATCCTCAAGCCGCGGACCCGCGCCTCCTCCGTCTCGGAGGGTGGGCCCGGCCTCTCGTCCAGCGGGGAACCGTCCGGGCGCTGGCCGCCGTTGCGGTCCCTCACGGGCCTGGGGCCTGCGGGCGTCGGCTGCTGGGTCGGGTGTGCTGGCTCATGGAAGGTTCCTCTCAGCTTGTCACGATGACGGTTCCGTGCATGAAGGGGTGGATGGAGCAGATGTAGGCGTAGGTCCCGGGGGCGGCGAACGTGTGCGAGTAGGACCCGTTGCGAGCGAGGACGCCGGAGTGGACCGCCGATCCGGTGAAGCTGACCGTGTGGGGGATGTCGTCGTGGTTGGTCCACTCCACCGTGGTCCCCACCTTGACCGTCAGCGTGTCCGGCGTGAACGTGAAGTTGACGATGCCGACCTGCACCGCCCCTGCGGAGACCGCGGGCGACCCCTGCGTCGAGGTGGCCGAGCCGGCCTGTGCCATCTGGCCTGCCGGCATCGCCATCGGCATGCCCGAGGCGGGAGCGTTGGTGGGGGGCCTCGCTCCGTAGGGCGATCCCGAGGCACATGCGGCGAGGCCCACGGCGACGACGGCGCCGAGCGCCGAGAGCCGTAGGAAGTGTTTGAGGCGCCTTGTCGGTCCGATCGAGCGATGGCTGGCATGAGGATGCATGGGGGTCCCTCCTGTCGGGGTGGAAGGTGTTGCCACCACGAAGAGATACGCAGGGGGTTACACCACCTCTGCCGGCCTCTCGCCGTGTATCCACCGCCCTATCTCCAGGTGAGATCGATCTCATGCCACCGAACAGGAGCGACCCCCATGCCCCCCACACCCACACCCGCCCCTCCCCATGCCGATCGACGAGTACGGCGAACCCCGTTGCTGGTCGCTGCCCTGGCCGGCACCGTCGCAGTGGTGCTCGCTGCCTTCTGGTTCGCCGGCTTCGGAGGATCCGCCGCACAACCCTTGCCGCCCACCGGGCGCGTCGTAGCAATCGACATCCTCAACTTCAAGTTCACGCCGGCGCAGGTGACGGTCGAGGCCGGCACGACGATCCGTTGGACCAACCACGGCTACGTCCCGCACACCGTCGATTTCACCGGCGGGTCGGTCAACTCTGGCGTGCTGAACAACGGCAACCAGTTCACGCACACGTTCACGACGCCGGGCACGTACGCCTACATCTGCCACATCCACCCGTTCATGCACGGCACCGTCGTCGTCACCCCCCCGAACCACCCCTGAGAGAGGAGAACCACGATGCGACTGTTTCGCAATCAAGTCGGCGCGCGGCCACGGCGCCGGGCGCTTCGGTACTCGGCCGCTGCCGCGATCGCCGTCGGCGGCTATATCCACCTCTGCCTCTACCGCAACGGCTTCCGGGCCGTCCCCAAGATCGGTACGGGGTTCCTCCTGCAGGTGGTGACCTCGGCGATCCTGGCCGGCGCCCTGCTGGTCGGCCGCGAACGGATCCTGCAGGTCGGCCGCTTCCTCGTTCGCAGCACCGTTGCGGTGCGGGCGCTCGGGCTCAGCCTGAGCCTCGGGACGCTCGCCGCCTTCGGCCTCACCCGGACCCCGATGGGCCTGTTCAACTTCACGGAGCGCGGCCTGCAGCCCGCACCCCAGGCGCTCATCGCTCTGGTCGCCGAGGTGGCGGCCGCCGCGCTGCTCATGACGACCCTGATGATCGACCACCTCTGGCCGGTCTCTGTCCAGGCGGCGGGGGTTGCCCGCTTCTCGGATGTTTCGCACGGCCCCGCCGGCCGGGGTTCGTCCGCCGGGGCGCCCCCTTCGTCATCCCCTCCGCCGTCCGCCGCGCCCGGGGGAGGGCTGGTCGAAAGGGTCGCTCGCCGAGGCGGACCGGGGCGGCGGAGGACGCTCGTCGCCGGCGCCGTGGCCATCGCCATCCTGATCGGGACGGTCGCCTACGGAGCGACCGTGCGGTCGAAGCCGAAGGCTGCCGGGCTCGGCAGCATCCAGCACATCGTGGTCGTCTACATGGAGAACTGGAGCTTCGACAGCCTCTACGGGAAGTTCCCGGGCGCCAACGGGATTGGCAACGCCACCGGAGCGCAGGTCGACCGCAACGGCACTCCGTACATCACGCTGCCCCAGCCACTGAACAGCACCAAGGCGGAGTTGCCCGTCGGGGGCGCCCCGGCGCCTCCCAACCCACCGGACCCGCGCTTTGTCGCCAACCTCCCCAACGCGCCCTTCGACATCGCTCCCTACGTTCCGCCCACCGACAACACCGGCGACCTCGGGGCTGGCTTCTACCAGGAGCAGGCCCAGATCGACGGGGGCCGCATGGACCACTTCGTCGCCAACAGCAGCGCCGGGGGCCTGACGATGGGCTACTACGACGCCACGAACTATCCGCTCGGGGTCATCGCCCAGCAGTACACACTTGCCGACAACTTCTTCCACGCCGCCTACGGCGGGTCGATGCTCAACCACTTCTGGCTGGTGAGCGGGGCGACACCGCAGTGGTCCGACGCCCCCGCATCGATGCGGGCCACGCTCGACGCGAACGGCCACCTGGTTAAGGACGGCGCCGTCTCCCCGGACGGCTACCTCGTCAACACCGCCTTTCCGGCCGGCGGCCCTCACCCGGCCAAGCTGGCGGCCGGGACCGAGCTGGTCCCGCCGCTGACCGGGCCGACCATCGGTGACAGCCTCAGCGCCAAGGGCGTCAGTTGGGCCTGGTACTCGGGGGGCTGGTCGAACGCCCTGGCGGGTCACCCCGACAAGCTGTTCCAGTTCAACCACCAGCCCTTTGCCTACTACGCCAACTACGCCAACGGCACGCCCGGCCAGGCCGCCCACCTCAAGGATGAGTCCGACCTCGTGCAGGCCATCCACAACGACACCCTCCCGGCCGTGAGCTTCTACAAGCCGATCGGGACCGACAACGAGCACCCCGGCTATGCGAACCTCATCGACGGCGAGGAGCACGCCGCCTCGCTGATCCGCAGCATCATGGCGAGCAAGGCCTGGGGCTCGACCGCCATCGTCGTGGCCTACGACGAGAACGGCGGGTTCTGGGACCACGTCAGCCCGCCCGCAGGTGACCGCTGGGGCCCGGGAACCCGGGTTCCGGCCATCGTCATCTCGCCGTTCGCCAAGCGCCACTTCGTCGATCACACCACCTACGACACGACGTCGATCACCTCGTTGATCGAGCACCGCTTCGGCCTCAAGCCCCTCGGCCCGCGAGACGCGGCAGCGTCTGACCTCCAGGGCGCCTTCACGTTCAAGCAGTAAGCCGACCCGGGACCGGCCTGGCTCTTCCGCCGATCGTCTACTCTCCACGACAGGACACGAACCGGGAGTCGACGCATGACCACGAACCAGGCCGCCACCAACCAGCTATCGAGGGAGGCCCTGGCCCGCCTGCACGACTCGATGGCAGCCCATGTCGCCGCCGGTCGCCTCCCAGGGCTCGTCACCCTCGTGGCGACCGGCGGCGAGGTGCACGTCGACCCCATCGGCACGCCGTCCTTCGCCGACAATGCCCCCCTGGCGCGCGACGCCATCTTCCGGATCGCCTCTCTCACCAAACCGATCGTCGCCGCGGCCACCATGTCGCTCGTCGAAGAAGGCACCCTTCGCCTCGAGGACCCGATCGACGATCTCCTGCCGGAACTGACCGGGCGCAGGGTGCTCAGGGCCATCGACGCCGAGCTCGACGACACGGTCCCTGCCAACCGGCCGATCACCCTCGAGGACCTGCTCAGCTACCGGCTCGGCTTCGGGACCGTGTTGAGGCCACCGGGCACCTACCCGATCCAGCGGGCCGAAGCCGAGCTGGGTCTCCAGAGCATCGGCGGTCCACCGTGGCCTCCGGTGGCCCACGACGTCGACGGATGGATCGGCGCTCTCGGTTCGCTGCCGCTCATGGCCCAGCCAGGCGAGCAGTGGCTCTACAACACGTCGGGCCAGGCGCTCGGCGTCCTCCTGGCGCGGGCAGCGGAGAGGGATCTGGCATCGGTGCTCCGTGAGCGCATCTTCGAGCCGCTCGGGATGGTCGAAACCGGGTTCACGGTCCCCTCCGACGCGCTGAGCCGGCTCACGACGTTCTACGTGCCCGACCCCGAGACCGGTGCGCTGTCGGTCCTCGACGATCCCGCCCACAGCTGGTGGAGCACGCCGCCCTCGTTCCCCGATGGGAGCGGGTGGCTCGCCTCCACCATGGACGACTACTGGTCGTTCGTCTCGATGCTGCTGGCCCGAGGCGCCCCGCAAGG
>DASXNO010000041.1:0-7887 GCA_036495025.1 Actinomycetota bacterium
CTGCTTCGCATCGGCTCACCCTGCGGCGCTGGCCCCGTAGAAGACTCGGGCGGCGAAGTCAATCCACTCAGGGTGATCCCACGTGCTCCAGCGGGCTCGGGCCGACCTGTCGATGGTCGCGGCCGTCTCGTCGATGGAGGCGCCGCTCTCCCTGAGACGTGCCGCTTCGTCCCGGACATAAACGAGATAGTCACGAACGTGGCTGATCAGCGTGCTGTCGTTGACTTCGCCGTGGCCGGGAACGACTATTTCGGGGTCGAGAGCGAGGAGGTCATCGAGGACCTCGATCCAGCCGTTGGGGTCGACGTCGGTGTCGAAGGGCGGGAAGAAGGGGACGATGGGAAACATCCGTGTCTCGAGTAGGTCGCCGGCGAAGAGAACCCGGTTGTCGACCACGATCGTTTGGTCCGACGTGGTATGGGCCGCCCTCCAGCTGTTCAACGTGGCCCGGTGGCCGCCCAGGTCGATCTCCGCGTGGCCGTTGGCGTAGACGACGTCCGGATCGGTCAGCTCGACATCCCGGAGTTCGGCAGCGATCGTCGGCGCCAGATTGCTGAAGAGCTCGACGTAGGCGGGCCCCTTGCGATGCAGTTCATCGCGTTGGCCAGCGTTGTAGATGATAGTCGACTTGCCCTTGAACGCCATGGCTCCGAACCCGTGCTCGGGATGGAAATGCGTAATCGTCAGGTACAGAGGCCGGCCGGCCGCCAGGCGTTTCGCCTGGTCGAGGACATACCTGCCGTTCCGGAGCCCCAGGCCTGAGTCGATCACGAGAACGGCTCGCTCGCCGACGACGATGCCGACGTTGGGGACGACATCCACGCGGTTGTCCGGGATGACGAACACCCCCTCGGCCACCTCACGCGGTTCGCCCCTCACAATCGGCGGAGTGAGTTGGTTTGCTTGCAACGAGACGTCAGAGCTCGAAGGCCCCGCTGAGAGTTCTGCGCTGTTCATGATCCACCTCCTCCTATCTGAGCAGTGTTCAGTTCTGGTGCACTGTACCACAGGATCTGAGCGCCGTTAAGATAGAGACATTGTCCGAGCGGCCCTATCACCACGGTGATCTCCCGAGCGCCCTCCTCGACGCGGCCGAGGCGCTCATCCGGGAGAAAGGTCTCGACGGCTGGTCGCTTCGGGAGGCCTCGGCGCGCACCGGCGTCAGCCCAAGCGCCGCCTATCATCACTTCGAGTCACGCGACACCCTGGTGCGTGCGCTGTCAGACCGTGTGCTGGCCCGACTGGGGGAACGCCTGGGCCGAGCCGTCTCGAGAGCAGGCGATGATCCGGAGGAGCGCATCGTGGCCTTCGGGCGCAGCTATGTTCGATGGGCCCTGGACGATCCCGCAGTTGCCCGCCTCGCCTTCAGGGTGGGTAGCTCCGAAGCCGGCCCACCGATCTCGGCGCACCCCCACGACCTGTTGGCGGCGGAGCTTGACCGGCTGGTTGTTGCGGGCGGCCTGTCTCAGTCGGCCCGACCTGGCGCGGATGCTGTGGTCGGGGCGGCCGTGCACGGACTGGCCGCCATGCTCCTGGACGGGATGATGCACCTCAACGGTCAGCCGGAGGTTGACCGCGTGGTGGAGCGCATCGTTCGAGCCGTCCTCAACGGCCTCGGGCAGGAGACTGCCGACGGAAGGTGGCCAGCTCCGCAGTCGCGCTATACGGAGCGACTGTCCGGGCGTCGCCAAGCGAAAGGGCGAGGGCGGTCGAGTCCGGACGTCCCAGCCGACGAGTCGCAGGCGCCGGCTGGCAGACGAGAGTAGTTAAGCGTTCCCGGTCGTGGGAAGGCCCAGGTAGGGGGCCGGGTCCACGGCGACGCCGTTGCGACGCACCTCGAAGTGCAGGTGCGGGCCCGTGGCCTCCCCGGTCGCCCCGACGGCCCCGATGACCTCGCCGGCCGCTACCGTCTGTCCGGCGGTGACCGACATGGCGCTCTGGTGGGCGTAGCGGGTCTCCAGGCCCCCGGCGTGGCTCAGGATGACGATGTTGCCGTAGCCGGACATCTGGCCGGCGAAGGTGACGGTCCCCGAGGCCGCGGCCCGGATCGGCGTCCCCTGGGGGGCGCCGATGTCGATGCCTTCGTGGAACTCCTGCACGCCGGTGGTCGGGCTCGTGCGAGGGCCGAACGGCGACGTCACGGGGCCGGCAACCGGCAGCGTGAGCGTTCCGGACCCCGCCGGGGCCGGGAAGCTCTGGACATCGGGGGTACCCGCGGGCGCGGCCTGCGCCGTTGTTGCCGGGTTTTCCCCTAGCGCCCGGGCGAGGGCCGCATCGAACCCGGCGCCTGCCGGGGAGCGGATCCCGACGGTGGCGCAGAGAGCGTCGATGCGGTTGATGGCGTCGATGATGCCGGCCATGGTGCCTCCGCACACCCCGTCGGCCACGATGGCGCCGGCTCAAGGAATGGCAGGGAAACCCGCCCGCTACCTCTCCAATGGGGGGATCCAGCGGTAGCCGAGACCGGTCTCGGTCTTGATCCATCGGGGCCGGTCCAAGTCGTCGCCAAGCTTGCGGCGAAGCTGGCGCATATAGACCCGGAGATACGTAGACTCAGTTGCGTAGCCCACGCCCCAGACTTTCTGGAGCAGCCACTGGTGCGTAAGAAGCTTGCCGGAGTTGCGCGCCATGGCCTCGAGCAGATCGTATTCCTTCGGCGTCAACGACAGTAATTCACCGTCTTTATGGACCAGGTGGCGGGAGCTGTCGATCTCGAGCTCGCCGAAGCGCAGGGTCGGGTCGTGGTCCTCCTTGGCGGCCCTGCGCAGCAGCGCCCGCATCCTGGCGACCAGCTCCTCTTCCGCGAAGGGCTTCGTGAGGTAGTCATCAGCGCCGGCGTCGAGGGCGATCACCTTGTCCTCGACGGTATCGCGGCTGGTCAGGACCACAATTGGCACCGACGACCAGGTCCGGATTCGTCGGATGAGGGTCAGCCCGTCGATGCCCGGCAGGCCAAGGTCCACGAGCGCGATGTCCACGGAGCTCTCGCCGAGCGTCTCGAGGGCCGCCTCACCGCTCTCCGCCGTCCGGACGCGGCTGCCCTGGGCCTCGAGGACGCCCGCGAGGTAACGCCGGATCGCCGGCTCGTCCTCGACGACCAGGACCGTGCCGAAGTTCACCGACGGGCTCGAACGGTGCGGTGGCGGAGAGTTGGCGCAGGAATTTTCATGGCTTCTTTACGCCTCCCTCCGATCTTTTTACCCGCTGCTTACGTCCCACTGACGACCTTATCAGAGAGCGAAAAACTCGGAACCCTCCGGAGGTCAGTGTGGCAGTCGTTGCTGCAGAGCGGGAATACCTGATCCTCGATCACCTCGACCTCGTCCAGCACGCGGTCAACCAAGTCTCCTCGCGCTATCCCTCCCATGTCGACCGTGGCGAGCTGTGGAACGCCGGCGCCCTCGGCCTGGTCGAGGCAGCTGCGCGGTTCCGGGAGGAGGCGGGCGTCCCGTTCCCCCGCTACGCCGCCACCCGCATCAAGGGGGCGATCATCGACTCGACCAGGCAGCGGGACTGGGCCGGCAGGGCCATCCGGCGCAACACCCGGGAGATCCGGAGGGCGGAAGAGGCCCTCACCGACGCGCAGGGCCGCCTTCCGTCGGACCCCGCTCTCGCCGCTGCGCTCAGCATCACCGACGAGCAGCTCCGCTCCCGCCGCAGCGCCGCCGCAGCCGCGTGCCTGCTGCACCTCGACTACCAGATCGACGACGAGGACCCGCTCGCCGTGGTCGTGGCCGAGAACCACCCCGACTGTCTCCCGGAGGACTCGCTGCTGAGCCGGGAGCTGTCCGGCACGCTCCGCGTGGCGGTTGCCGGCCTGCCCGAGCCCCAGCGCGAGGTCGTCGAGCGCTACTACTTCGGTGCCGAGCTGCTGCAGGACATCGCCGCCTCGCTGGGGGTCACCGAGGCCCGGACGTCGCAGATCTGCGCCGAGGCGTTGAACGCCCTCCGCTCGTACTTCGGCGAGGTGTACGAGGGCGTGCCGCAGGTGCCCGCCGACGCACCGGGCAAGCGCAGCCGGGCCGCCTACGTCGCCACCCTGACGACCGACGCCACCTGGCGCACCCGCATCGGGGCCGCCGCCTCGTTCCAACGGGCCGTCTGACCCGAGTCACCCTTTCGGAGGCCCGGCCTCAGCCCTGCCCGAGTCGCTCGGCGAAGAAGCCGAGCAGGCGGGCCCAGGCGTCCCGGGCCGGATCGACCCGGAACGAGGGACGGGTGTCGTTGAAGAAGGCGTGCGGGGCCCCCGGATAGATGTGGTACTCGAAGGAACCCCCGATCTCTTCGATCGTCTTTGCCATGGTCGGCACGGCGTCGGTGATGCGGTGGTCGTCGCCGCCGTAGAAGCCCAGCAGGGGGCACGAGAGGGCCAGGAGCTCCTCCTCCGAGGGCGGCATGCCGTAGAAGATCGCCGCTGCCCGGAGGTTGGGTTCGGAGCAGGCGAGCCGGCCGGACAGCGAGCCGCCCAGGCAGAAGCCCACGCAGCCGACCGGCTTGCCGGCGGCGTCGGGGTCGGCCCGCACGTGACCCACCGCGGCCCGGAGCAGGTGGAGGCGATCGCCGCCGGCGGACATGGCCGCCATGGACTCGGTCACCTCCGCTCGCTGGGGTTCCGCCAGCCCGTCGAGTGCCTCCTGCCGCGCCCGCGGGTCGGTCCAGGCTCCCGGCGGCATGGTGCTCATGAATTGCTTCACGGCTTCCATCCGCTCGGCCCGGAGGGGCTGCGGGCGCTCGCCCCCGGGGGCGTACAGGTCGGGTGCCAGGGCGAGGTAGCCGGCGGTCGCCACCCTTGCCGTCACGTCCAGGATGTGCCCGTCGACGCCCCAGGCCTCCTGGATGACGATCACCGCCGGCAGTGGCTCGGTGACGACCGCCGGCTTGGCCCGATAGGCCGGGACCGGCCCCGCTTCCGAGTCGTAGGTGGTCCAGCCCATGACAAGGTCCACGTCGGCTTCCTCTCTCTCGTTCCCCCGAGACGTAGGGGGGATGGCGTAAGGCTGATGGCGAGGGATACTGCTCTTCGTACCTGAATCCCGCCGTTCGAGTATCGACAGCAACCAGAGCATGCCCGGCAATGGGGAGCCTGCACAAGGGGGAGGGCGCCATCGACACGCCAGGAGGAACAAGCCGCCGAGGGTTCGGCATACCGGCGACACCGGATCTCGAGTTGACCGGTACCGTCGCCGCGAGCGCGGAGGAGTTGGGGTACTCCTCCGTCTGGACCAACGATGCCCCGCCCGCGGATGGGCTCGCGGTGGCCGCTGCCATGCTCACCGCCACAACGGGTATCCGCGTGGGGATCGGCGCCGTGCCCTGCGACCGCCGGCCACCCGCTGACGTCGCCAAGCAGCTCCTGGCGACGCCGCTGCCGCTGGAGCGACTGGTGCTCGTCGTGGGATCGGGCGGCTCGCGCTCGGTCGAGGTGGTCCGCCGGGCAGTGGCCGAGCTGCGGGACCGGCTCGGCGGCGACGTCTCGCTCGGTGTCGCCGCCATGGGCCCGCGGATGTGCCGCCTCGGTGGCGAGATCGCGGATCTGGTCCTGGTCAACTGGATGACGCCGGAGCGCATCGTCTGGGCGCGCCGGCAGGTGCGTCAGGGTGCCGCCGGTCGGGCTCCCGGCCTCCGTGCCGGCGAGCCGGAGCTGGCCGGCTACATCCGGGTCTCCCTCGGCCAGGGGGCCGCGCTGCGGGTGGGGGCCGAAGCCGCCCGCTACGGGACCATGCCGGCCTACGCTCAGAACTTCTCGGCCATGGGCGTTGCTTCCGTCGGCGTCGCCGCGTCCGACCCTTCCGAGGCTCCCTCGATGCTGGAGCCGTTCGAGCACGTCCTCGACGAGGCCATCGTCCGGCCGATCGTCAAGATGCCCACTGGGGCAAAGCCCGAGCTCGACGAGGTCGTCGAGGTCCTCGGCGTCCTCATGCAGGTCGCCGGGCGCTTCGCCCCCAATCCGGTAGGGTCCTCTCCCGAGCGCGTCACGACCGAGGAGTAGCCGTCATGTGCCGCAGCATCAAGACCCTTCGGGGCACCGGTCCCACCGAGGAGGAGGTCCGCGCCGCCGCGCTGCAGTTCGTGCGGAAGGTCAGTGGCTACCGCGCTCCCTCGAAAGCCAACGCCGCCGCCTTCGAGTCTGCGGTGGAGCAGATCGCGGCGGTGTCGGCCCGCCTGCTCGACGCCCTTCCCGACACGCCGCCTCCGCCGCCCAGGCCCTCGTCGCGGCAGCGGTACGCCGAGCGGGCTCGCTAGCCCCCGGCCGCCACATGCAGCGACTCCCATCGGGCGAGCAGTACCGCATCGCCCACGGTGACCAGCAGGCCACCATCGTCGAGGTCGGGGGCGGGGTCCGCGAGTACTCGCAGGCCGGCCGCCCCATCCTCGACCCTTACGATGCCGCCAGCATGTGCGACGGCGCCCACGGGACGCCCCTGATCCCCTGGCCCAACCGCCTCGCCGGGGGCCGCTACCGCTTCGACGGCCGTGACTACCAGGTGGCCCTCACCGAGCCCGCCAAGAACAACGCCATCCACGGCCTCCTGCGATGGCGCCCGTGGAGAGCGATCCGCCACGACGCGGAGCGCGTCGTGATGGGGGCGACCGTGTTTCCCGAGACCGGCTACCCGTTCCTGCTCGACGTCGAGGTCGACTACCGCCTCACCGGCGAGGGGCTGGTCGTCACGACCACCGCGACGAACGCGGGCGACCATGCCTGCCCCTACGGGTGCGGCCAGCACCCCTATCTCTCGCCCGGCGCCGGACTTCTGGACGACTGCGAGCTCGAGCTTGCCGCGGAGACGAGGATCACGACCGACGAGGCCCGGCAGCTGCCGGCGGGGACCGAGCGCGTCGACGGGACCCCCTTCGACTTCCGGACCCGGCGGCGCATCGGGTCGTTGCCCATCGACTTCGCGTTCTGTGACCTGGCCCCCGACGAGGACGGTCGCGCCTGGGTCCGCCTCTGGGGAGCCGACGGACGCTGCGCGGAGCTGTGGGTTGATGCCCGAGGCGCCGGGTCGATGAAGCCGTATCCCTACCTCGAGCTCTATACCGGTGACACCCTTGCGCCGGAGCGTCGCCGCCGCGGCCTCGGAACGGAGCCGATGTCGTGCCCTCCGAATGCCTTCCAGTCCGGCGAGGGCGTCATCCGCCTCGAGCCCGGTGCCTCGGTGACGACCCGGTGGGGAGCCCGGCTTCAGTAGTAGCCGTACGCCCGCTTGACGTCGAACTCGTAGACGAGGCGCTGCTCTGCCCGCATCTGCGCCAGGAACTCCTCCTCGGAGATGATCCCGCCGAACCAGACGACCTTGCCTTCGGGGGCACTGCCCTTCTGCATCTGCCGCATCAGGCGGAAGTTGAGCTCGGGGGCGTCCGGGCCGTCCAGGATGGTGACCTCGGTGTCGAGCCCGAGCCACTGCGCACTGGGCGAGGTGTCGAAGACGAAGAGGCCGGCGCGCGGGTCGCGACGCAGGTGCCTGGTCCGCACGCGCGACTGGGTGCCGGAGCTCCAGATCTTGCCGTCGACCACGCCGACACCGACCCGGGCGGTGTGCGGCGTGCCGTCGGCCCGGAGCGTCACCATCGCCGCGCTGGAGTGCTGATCGACGAAGGCCGTCACCCGCTCGTCCATGCCGCCATGCTACCCGGTCGCGCAGGCTCGGCCCGCCAAGGGGGCGTGTTGCGAAAAATCCTCGCTATTCGAGGAAAATCCTCCCCGGCCCTCCCTCATGCTGGCATCGGGCGCCGAGAAGGCTGCGCGGCCACGAGGATAGTCCGCGATCGCGCGTATACGCGCGATCAACGACTATCCAGATTTCATACCTCGTTGGTGGCTCTCGGGGCACGTGTTCTTTGAATGAAAAGGGGTCATAATTACCCCTCAGCAAACAAAGAAGG
>DASXNO010000042.1:0-2100 GCA_036495025.1 Actinomycetota bacterium
GACCCTCAGCCTCGCCTTCGATCACCGGCTCGTCGACGGGGAGGGCGCGTCGCGCTTCTTGCGGGCGGTGGGCGAGATCCTCGCGGATCCCACGAACCTCATCGCTTTGAGTTGACCGAGGGCCGCCTACGGCCGACCCCCGACTGGGTTCATCGGGTTCGGGTTTCGGCGAGCAACTCCTGCAGGCCCCGCCGCAGCGTGCGCAGCTGGCGCTCGAGGTCCTGCAGCTCTCGCACCAGACGCATCGCCTCTTCCCGATCGAGCGCGGGAGCGCCAGGACGCAGCATGGCGAGGGAGCGCCGCAGCATTTCCAACTCGTGGCGCCTCTCCATGAGGGTACGAACATACGTTCGTAATGATCGGCTGGCAAGGGCCGTCGCAGAGGGCCTACTGAGGACCCATTTCGGCAGGGGCCGTTGTCGTTTCGCCGCCGCGGCGCGAGGGTATACGCACGCGTTCGCGTCCAATGCGGATGCGGCGAGGAGGGTGCAATGCGGACCGTCCGAGACGTCATGAGTGTGCATATCGAGGTCCTTCGGACCACAGAGACAGCCGCTGATGCCGCCAGCTACCTCGCCTCACACGTCGATGAGTCGGTGCCGCTGTGCCTCTCCGACGGCAGCCTGGCTGGCAGCACCGTGAGCAACCGCGACATCGTCAGCAAGGTTGTAGCCAAGGGGCTCGACCCTCGCGAGGTCCGCCTCGGGGATATGGCCGAATCCGGCGACGTGCTGGCGCTCGAGGCCAGCGCCACCGTGGAGGATGCGGTCGCCTACATGTCCCTGCATCACCGCTCGCGGCTGCCGGTGACCGACGGCAACCGGGTCATTGGCCTCGTCACGCAACGCGACGCGGCGAGGTCGGTTGCCTTCCGGCCGCCCTGGGTCGACTCCTGACCCCTCGCGCATAGCTGACGGCGGTCGAGCCCTCCCACGATCCTGCGATGTTGCGGACTGGTAACGGTCCAAAGGCATTCGTCCGACGGTTGGCGCAAGATCCGTGAGTCGCGCACCAAGGTGTGGTTTCCTGGCAAAGAGCTCCAAGTGTGCCCGGGGGGCGCCGGACGGCGAGGGTTACGCCGTGCGGCCCGGGACGGTTGGGAGGGGATTGGCGTAGGCGGCCTTCCACCTCGACGGCAGTGATGTCGTCGATGCCGTCCGCGACCGCTTTCTTCTCCCGCGTCTCGCTCTTGGCTCCACCGGAGCTCGAGTTCCGGCCGGCGGGGGCCATTGCACCCCCGCCGGCCGTCAGTCCGCCCTGGTGCCGCCTCCCTACGGCGAGGCGCCGCGAGGTCGACAGATAGCCTCGGCCGCCATGTGGCCACCACCCGGCGGAGGTACCTGGGTCCTCGACCTCGATGGCGTGGTCTGGCTGTCCGGACGCCCCATCCCCGGTGTCGACGAGGCGGTCGCTCGCTTGCGGGGCGCCGGCGTCCGCGTGGTGTTCGCGACGAACAATTCATCGCCGACGCGGGCCGAGTTGCGCCGCCGGCTGGAGCACAGCGGCATCGGCGTGGCCGACGGAGACCTCTTGCGGTCGGCTGACGTCGCGGCCGGGCTTCTGCAGCCCGGGACGACGGCGTTGGTCTTGGGCGACGACGGCATCATCGAGGCGCTGGCCGACCGGGGCGTCGCAGTGGTGCCGGAGGGCCCGGCCGACGCCGTGGTGGTCGGCTGGACCCGCGGCTTCACGTTCGATTCGGTGGACCGGGCGTCCCGGGCGGTGCGCAACGGGGCCCGGCTAGTCGGTACGAACGAGGATGCGACGTTTCCGACGCCCGATGGTCTGATCCCGGGCGCGGGCGCACTCCTCGCCGCGGTGGCGACCGCGGCCGAGACGGTCCCGGAGGTGGCGGGAAAACCCCACCGGGCGACAGCCGACGCGCTGGCGGCAATGGTGCCCGAAGGAGATCTGCGGGCCATGGTGGGGGACCGGCCGGCCACAGACGGCGCTCTGGCCGCCCAGCTCGGCATCCCCTTCGCTCTCGTCTTTTCGGGCGTGACCAGGGAGGGTGATCCGCCGGCCCCGGGCGCGGCGGCACAGGCGGAGCCCGCCGTTACGGCCAGGGACCTCCTCGCGCTGGTGAAAGCCACCGTGACG
>DASXNO010000043.1:0-13010 GCA_036495025.1 Actinomycetota bacterium
CAAAGCCAACGGGGCAAGAAACCCCTTCAGCCTTCCGCTGTTTCAACTCCTCCTGAAGTTGACGATGGGGCCCCTCTTCGCCGTCGTCGGCCTGCTGATCCTGGAGGACAGGCTCATCCCCCACTTCCATGCCCCCAGCAATCCCCGGGGCCTCCTCGTCTGGGCGATCCTGTTCGGAGCTGCACAGCAGACCGTGACCCGCTTCATCGACCAGCGGGTCACCCGGATCCTCGGCTGACCTCCCGGCTGACCTCGCCAATGGACGCGGTTTCCTCCTCACGTCGAGGATCCAATCTCTACGCGGCTCCGTGATGTGGCGACGGGCCCCTACCCCGCAGAGTGGGTCTCGTGACCGTCGCCTGGCCCTTCGTGGGTAGCCGCTGCGACTGGCCAGGCGACTCCAGGGTCACGCCGGGATCGAGGAGGTGAGGTCGATGGCCGTACGGCTGAACCGGACCGCCTTTGATCAAGCGAAGACGCTGATCAGGGAGGGAAAGTTCGTTGCGGACGAGAGAGATGCGTGGAGTGAGCATCAACCGTCGGCGGAACAGGAGAACCGGTTTATCGAGGAGCACGGATTGCCCGCCTACGCGCGCTGGCACCTCGGCGTGGACGACGAAGAGAACGAGGACACGAAGGCCCACTACAAATTTCCCTACGGTGACTTCCGCGCGGTTCACCGCTGCGGCGTGCTGGCTGCGGAGTCACGGGCGGGTCAACGCAAGTACTACGACATCGAGCTGGCGACCGCGCATCTGCACGGCATGATCGATGCCTTGATGAGCCGGGAGGGCAGCTCCGTCGCGGTCTCCTGACCGGGGACGACACGACCGTGAGTGGCACACGGCTGCTTGCCTTGACCCAACTGGAGACGGTCGGCCTGTGGGCCGGGCTGCTCAGCTCGGTGGTGAGCGTGGTGCTGTCGCTGGTCGCCATCTTCTTCGCCCGCGACGTCGACCGCCGTTCGATTGAGATCAGCAATCAAACGATCCGCTCGTTGCAGAGCATTCAATCAACCGTCCAGCGGCTCTCCGAGGACACGGGGGGGCTGATCAAGGTGGCGTGGGAACGGATGCTGGGGACGATGGGCGGCCAGGCAGCCCAGGCCGACAACGACCTCCAGGGCCTGCTCGCGGGGCTGCTCGCGGAGTTTCGCGAGGACGCCACGGAGATCGCGCCGGGAACCGGGGTGGAGAAGCTCGCTCGAAAGGTCGGTGAGCGGGTCCGGCGTGCGACCGACGGCAAGACCGGAGGCGATCGGAGCTCGGGGCCGAGGAGCTGGGCGTTCAATGCCGTCGTCCAGGCGATCGAGTCGCTGTCGCCGCTGGCGATCGAGCTCCTTCGAGCCCTCGAGGGAGGTCACCACCTCACCCGCACCCAGTACCAGCGTCTGCGGCGGGATCCGGACCTGGCGGTCGCCATCGACGAGCTTCGCGACCAGGATCTTCTCGTGCCCGTCCAACGGCGCGGCGCCCGTGGCGACGAGACCATCTATGGGATTGCGCCCTGGTTTCAGGAGGCGATCGGGGCTGCTCTCGTCTTCACGGGCCACGAAACCCCCTCCGAGACCGAGGCGCAAAGGGTCAGATCGGCCCTCCGGGAGGTCGGCTTCGACGTCGACGACCCTTCGGAACCGGACGACGAGCCACCGACCCCGAGGGCTCGGCCAGATGCGCAAGCGACCCGTGCCTCGTGAGCGACCGTGCGAGCGGTGATCGACCCACGTGTTCACGGGACCCTCGCCGTCGCCCCGCCAATTTCTAATGTTGGATTTCTGATGTTGGATTTCTGATGTTGGATTTCTGATGTTGGATTTCTGATATGGGCGCTCGGTGCGCTAAGCTCCACCTGGGCGTCCCGAGAGCGCCCACAGAGCCGAGCCGGAGCCGAGCTGGAGGAACTTCCGTGACGGATACAGGCGACCTGATTCCGCTCCGTGAGCCCCCGGAGGGCTTCCTGACCCATCGGGATGTCGACCGGGTGCTCGCCGTCCTGGACGACCCCAGCCAGGTGACCGAGGCGATCGAGGACCTTGCCCACCAGGGCTTCGACCCGGAGGAGATCGTCGTGCTCAGCGGCCCCGAGGGGGCCGCCCGCCTCGAAGCCTCCGACCACCAGCAGGGCTTGCGGGGACGGCTCTCCCGGTTCGCCGAGCTCGTGCTCGGCGACGAGCCCGAGGAGCGCGAGCGCTATGCCCAGGAACTCGCGGCCGGCCGGTACCTCCTTGCGGTCCCGGCCGACGAACGCCTGAAGGTCCAGGTCGCCGAGACGCTCGCGCGCCACGGGGCCCACGACATGGAGCACTTCGGCGAGTACCACGGAGAGCCACTCGGATCGTCACGCAACGAGGTCGGAAGCTAGCCAACCGTTTGTTAGGTGCACAACGCGCGCATGCGCGCGATTCCGGACTACCCTCGGATCAAAACGACGGCGTGGCGGCGTCTGAGGACGGTCTGGGCAGGCCCTCGGCCAGGTCGCCGAACCCTGGAGCGAGGACCGCTCCCCTCACCCCCTGGATCTCCTCCGCGACCAGGACGTCGGTGGTGAGCAGGAGGGCGGCGATCGAGGCCGCATGCTCGAGCGCCGACCGGGTCACCTTGATGGGATCGATGACGCCGAGGCGGACCAGGTCGCCGTACTCGCCGGTCAGGGCGTCGAGGCCCTCCGTGTCGCCCATCTTCCGGCACTGCTCCACCACGCCGGCCGCGTCGTGGCCGGCGTTGCGAGCGATCCAGTACAGCGGGGCCGAGAGGGCCGAATGCACGACCTGGGCCCCGACAGCGTAGTCCCCGTCCAGCTCACCGATCAGGGCCTCCACCACGTCCTCGGCGTGCAGCAGGGCGGTGCCCCCTCCCGCAACGATGCCCTCCTCGAGCGCCGCCCGGGTGGCCGACAGGGCGTCCTCCACCCGATGCCGCTTCTCCTTGAGCTCGGCCGGCGTCGCCGCTCCCACCTTGATCACCGCCACCCGTCCCGCAAGGGAGGCCAGCCGCTCGGACAGCTTGTCCTGATCCCGGGGGTTGGTCGCCCGGGCCAGCTCCGCCCGGATCTGCCCGAGGCGGTTGCCGATGCTCTCGGGGCTGCCGGCACCGTCAAGGATCGTGGTGCTGTCGCGGGTGACGACCACCCGGCGGGCCCGGCCGAGGTGCTCGGGCGCCACGTTGTCCAGGGCCAGCCCGGCATCCTGGGTCACGACCCGACCGTTGGTGAAGGCGGCCACGTCCTGGAGCTCGGCGATGCGGCGATGGCCGAACCCGGGGGCGCGGACGGCAACCGAGCGCAGGTTGCCGTGGACGTGGTTGCTGACCAGCATCCCGAGCGCGGAGCCCTCCACCGCCTCGGCCATGATCACCAGGGGCCGCGGCGCCCGCATGATCTTGTCGAGGAGGGGCATCAGCTCACCGGCGGTCGTGATCTTCTCGCAGGTGAGCAGGATGTAGGGGTCGTCGCAGACCGCCTCCATCCGGGATTCGTCGGTCACCATGTAGGGCGACACGAAGCCGTTGGCGAACTGGTAGCCCTCGGTGAACTCGACCTCCATCCCCCGGGCAGGAGAGTCCTCCACGGTGATGATGCCCTCCAGGCCGACCGCGTCGAGCGCCTCGGCGATCACGTCGCCGACGTCGGCGTCGTCGTTGGCCGAGATCGACGCCACGTGGGCCATCTCGGCTCGTCCCGCAATGGCGTGGCCCATGGCGTCGAGGCGCGGCAGGACCCGGCCCACCGCCCGCTCCATCCCCCGCTTGAGGAGAATGGGGTTGGCGCCCTGGTCGATCGCCCGCATGCCGGCGCGGATCATGGCCTGGGCCAGCACGGTCGCGGTGGTCGTCCCGTCGCCGGCGATGTCGTTGGTCTTGGTGGCGACCTCCTTGACGAGCTGGGCTCCCATGTCCTCGAAGGGGTCCCGGAGGTGGATCTCACGGGCGATCGTCACGCCGTCGTTGGTGATCGTCGGCGTCCCCGTGAGCTTCTCCAGCACGACGTTCCGCCCCTTGGGGCCGAGGGTCACCCTGACGGTGTCGGCCAGCTTGTTGACGCCCGACTCCAGCCGGAGGCGGGCTTCCTGGTTGAATCGGAGCTCCTTGGCCATGCAGATCCCCCTTATGCGGTAGCGGGGATCAGGATGCCCCTGCCCCGGAGCCGGCCCTGGTCGAGGTCCGCCAATGCTTCACCGAATGCGTCGAGCGGGTACGTCGCGGTGTGAAGGGTGACCTGGCCGCGCGCGGCCAGGACCATCAGCTCGACAAGGTCGTTGTAGGTGCCGACGAGGTTGCCGACGAAGTTGATCTCGGTCGAGATGATGTCGATGGCGGGGATGTCGAGGGTGCCTCCATAGCCGATCACGAAGTAGCTGCCGGCGCGCCGCAGCATCGCGATCCCCTTCTCGATCGCGCCGCCCTCGCCGACGAAGTCGAGGATCACCTCGGCCCCCAGGCCGGCGGTCAGGTCCTTGACCGCTTCGGATTCGCTGCCGTCGGCCACGACGGTCTGGTCGGCGCCCAGCGATTCCGCCAGCTTCAGCGCCTCGGGTGAGCGATCGACGACGATGACCTCGGCGGCAGTCAGCGCCTTGAGGGCCTGGACCCCGATGTGGCCGAGCCCGCCGGCGCCGATGACCACCGCCCGGGTGCCGGGATACAGCAGTGGGATCGCCTTCTTGGCCGCGTGATAGGCGGTCAGGCCGGCGTCGGCCAGCGCGGCCACGTCGGCCGGTGCGAGCCCCTCGCCCAGGCGGACGACCGCGCGGGCGTTGGTCTTCAGCAGCTCGGCGAATCCACCGTCGGTGGAGATGCCGGGGAAGGCGGACTCGCTGCAGTGCATGTCGTTGCCGGCCCGGCAGGCGTGGCACAGGCCGCAGGTCACGAGCGGGTGAACGATCACCGCATCGCCGAGGGCGACGTGGTCGACGGCGGAGCCCACCGCGTGGACCCAGCCGGCGTTCTCGTGCCCCAGCGTGTACGGCAGCGTCACGCCCGACTTCTCCCGCCACTGACCCTCGACGATGTGGAGATCGGTCCGGCAGAGCCCGGCCCCGCCGATACGCACGATGACATCGAGAGGGTGGGACAGCTCGGGTTCGGCGACTTCCTCGACGCTGGGATTCTCGCCATAGCGGTGCAGGCGGACGGCCTTCATCTGTCTCCTCCCCGTCTCTGTGCGGCGCTGTGTTCGGGCTGTTGTCCGGCCGGGTAGCGGGTGGCGAGCAGCCCCCGGCAGAAACCTGCGTTGCCCTCGATGCTGACGGCGATGGTCCGCAGCCGCCGCAGGTAGGGGGTCACCCGTTCCGGCGAAACGGGCGCGCCCGTCCTGTCGACGAGGAACGGCGCCTCGGGCGACGTGTCGATGCCGAGCTCGGCCCGGCGCTGCAGGTAGGCATCGGTGTCGGGGCCCGGCGGCAGGTCCCCGAGGCGGCGCTCCGCCAGGTCGCCGGGCGTGGCCCCGCCGGCCAGCAGCATCCGGCACATCCGGTCCTGGCGGGCGGCGAGGGCCTTGCGCCGGAAGGTCTCGCGGAGCTCGTCGAGCTCCCCGTCGGCCAGGCCGGCGAAGGTGGCCTCGAAGCCCTGGTCCCCCCGGAACCCCGCGTTGATCTCGTCGGCGGCGAAGTGGTCGACGAGGCGGACCAGCACCTGACCGACGCCCGGGATGGCGCTCAGCGCCGCATGGGCGTCGTCGACCATCAGCCAGACGAAGTTGGGGGCGCAGAAATAGGTCGGCAGGCGCAGCGACACCTCCACCCGACCGCCGGACACGATGACGCCGTCGACGAAACCCAGCTCGGTAACGGACTCGTCGAGCTCCGGATCCCGCACGCTGGCCAGGGCGGCCATCACCGCCCCGGCCAGCCCGGGCCGGGCCTCACCCGCGCCCGCCGCCGGAACGGCCGGGGCCCCCGCCCCGCCGGCGGCAGTACCCGTTCGCACGGGGGTCACGGCGCGGGCACCACCGCCGGCCGCTCGGACACGTCCAGGCCCGTATGGGAATTGCCGCTGACCGAGACGGGGGCCGGCACCTCGAGGTCGTAGAGCCTGGCCGCGTTGAGGCCGAGGATCTTGCGCTTGATGTCGGGTGTCAATTGCCCGTACTCGCTTACCATGTCCTCCGGAATGGCGAAGTCAACGAACTGCTCGACAAGCCACTTCGGGTGCCAGATGGCATAGTCGCTCGCCCACAGGAGGCGGTCCGCACCGAGCCAGTAGAGAAGCTCGCCGAGCACCTGGGCGAAGTAGCGCGGCCGGGTGAAGATGAAGGGCATCGCCACGGCGAGGCCGCCGTAGACGTTGGGCTCCTGGACCCCGATCCAGCAGAAGTCCTCGAGGCGGGGCAGCCCGCAGTGCTCGACGATGAAGTTGAGCTCCGGGAAGTTGGTGGCGGCGTCGTCGATGTCGGCGACGTCGAACGCGTCCCGGTTGAGGGGCCAGATCGTCGGGCCCTTGTGGACGTGGATGTTGCGGACGCCCAGCTCGGCGCACTTCTCGAGGTAGCGGCGCGCCCAGGGGTCGGAGAGCTTGTAGCCCCGGGAGGCCCCCCGCCACTCGGCGGTATAGAGCTTTACCCCCTTGAGGCCCCAGCGGGCCACGAGCCTCTCGAACGCCTCCAGCCCCGGCTCGCCGAGCCGGGGGTCGAAGGCGCCGTTCACCACGAACCTGCCGGGGTGCTTCTCGGCGATGGCCCCGTCGTCCTCGGTGGTGTTGAAGCCGTTCTTGTAGAAGTCGGTGAGGTAGGTCGGCTGGAAGATCCCGACGTCCACGTAGCCGTCCTCGAAGACATCGGTCATCAGGTCCTGCTCGGTGTACTTCTCGAACTTTTCGAGGGGCCAGACCCACTCGGGTGGGCTCAGGTTCCGGTGATAGTCGTAGAAGCACTCGATGAAGCCCTTGCCATACTTGTTGGCCTGGTTCTGGGGGCTGCCATCCCAGAAGTGGATATGGCCGTCGACAATGAAGTACCGTTCGCCGTCCTTCTCGTACACCTCGGGCCTCCCTTCTCTCAGACCGCGCTCAGACTGGCTGAAGATCGAAGCCGAGGTACTCGGCGGCGTCCTCGGGGTTGGCAAAGAACAGCGTGCGGTCGTCGAGGTTGATCATGCGCCCGTAGTGGGTGGACATGACCTCTTCGAAGTTGGCCTGGGTGAACTGGCCCTCTCCGTAGCCCAGCGCCTCGCCGAGCTCGTCGAAGTTGAACTCCACGCTCCCCTTGGCATCGATCCGGATCATCGACGGGAACTCTGTGACCGTGACATTGGGTTTAGTCCGCATGACCTGGGCGATCGCATAGCCGTCCTGATTGTTCATGATGGTGCAGCCGCACATGTTCGACGACGTGTTGTTGACTTCGAAGCTGGTGGTCACCTCTACACCTCCTTTGGCGCCTGGAGGCCGAAATCGGCGATGAGACGCCCGAACCGTTGCTTGGATGCGTCGAAGGCATCCTCGAACCGCATCACCCGGTGCCCCGGCTGGGACCACAGGGGCTGCAGGTGGCGGGCGGCCGTCATGCTGAGCGGCGTCCACTGGTCGAGGTAGCCCTGCAGGGTCTGCCTGTTCTCCGCTCCGTGGTCCTGGTCGTTGACCAGCATCCCGAACATGTCCACCGTGTAGCGCAGGTCCCGGAAGAAGTCGCTCTCGCCGGCACCGACGACGCTCGGGGTCGTGTAGTCGCCGTGGGACGCGGCGACCTGCATGACGAACTGGCTGCGGAACAGCTCTCCGACCAGCGGCTCGTAGATGCAGTTGGCCACGAACACCGCCTCCGCCCAGTCCCGGATGCCGGTGATGCGTTCCACGTTCTCGCGGGCCGGCTGCCAGGCCGGGTCCTCCATCCAGACCTCCCGATGCACCGTTCCGTCGAAATCCGGCAGGGCGTCGTCCAGGGCGAGGTTGTACAGGGCGAGGTCCTGGGCAAACCGCAGCTTGTGCATCGAGTTCACGGAGATCGCGTTGTTGTGCATGTTGGTCGGGGCGTCCCGCTGGGCGGGGAGGAAGACGTGCATGCCCAGGCCGTGCTCGGCGTGCATCGAGGCGCCCACGTGGCGTGCCACCACCTTGACCCAGCTCGGATCCCACCGGGCGAAGGCCTTCGTCTCCGTGGCGTTGGCGATGTTCTGGCTGATCTGCCGGACCACGTTGGCGTTGTTGTAGTAGATCGTCTTCTCCCACTCCTCGTTCGGGTCGCGGAAGGTATGCCAGTCCGATGACTTGAGGGCCGTCCAGCTCGCCGGGAAGCCGGCAACGCCGTCGTGGAAGGCGTAGACCCAGTCCTGCGAGAGATAGTGGGCCGGATCGGGCTGGACCTCGACGGTGACGTCCTCGTACATCGTCCCCTTCATCCGCCTCGGCTTGTAGTAGTTGTACACGCGGCTCTCGGAGCTCGGGAACTCCAGGGCTCCCGCTTCGGCGTTGGTAAACACCGGCTTGGGTAGGCTGGCGTCCTCCTTCTTTTTTGTCGTGCTCGTGGCTGTGGCCATAGCTAACCTCCCTCTCCCTCCTGGTCGGCACTTACCGTGAACTTGTCGAAATAGATGTGGCCGGGGTCGACCCCGAGACCGGCCAGCACCGGGATCGCCGCATCGATCATCGGCGGGGGACCGCACAGGTACGCATCGGCCCTTGCCAGGCTGTCCTCTCCCCGCCGGACCACGTCGGTGATCATCCCGACCTCTCCGGCCCATTCCTCGCCCACGACCGGGTCGGACAGGGCTGGGACGAAGCGGAAGCCGGGCAGGCGCCGGGCCAGCGCCTCCATCTCCTCGAGGTAACAGAGGTCGCGGCGGGCGCGGGCCCCGTAGTAATAGGTGGCCAGCCGCTCCGAGCTGGCTTCGGCCATCGAGCGCAGCAGGCACAGGATCGGGGCCATCCCGGCCCCTCCCCCGACGAAGAGGAGGTCACGGTCGGGGTGGTCCCGAAGGGTGAAGACCCCGTACGGTCCGGTCACCTTCAGGGGGTCGCCCGGCCGCAGCCTTTCCTCCAGGAGGCCGGAGAAGTGACCGTCGGGGTAGACCCGGATCACGAACTCGAGGTGGTCGTCGGTCGAGGGGGTGTTCGCCATCGAGAAGGAGCGGGTCTTCGTCGAGCCGGGGATCGTGATGTCCACGTACTGCCCCGGGTTGAACGCCATCTCGGGCGGGTCCTCCAGGACAAGCACGAGGCGGCGCAGGTCGCGGGTCAGGGCCTCGATCGTCTCGACCCGGGTCTGAACGACCTGGATCGGCACGCCCGAGCGGAGCATCTCATCGTCGTAATTGATGAGCTCGACGGCCAGGTCGCTGTAGGCGTGGGAGCGGCACAGGAGGACGTAGCCCTCCTCCAGCTCGTAATCGGCCAGGGCAAACGTCGAGTAGCGCTCCATGTCCACGTCGCCGTCGAGGAGGAAGGACTTGCAGGCGGAGCACTGCCCCTCCTTGCAGCCGTGCATCAGCATCACGCCCTGCCGGAATGCGGCATTGAGGACGGTTTCGTCCTCGTCGGCCTCGATCTCGATCCCGACCGGTTCGAAGCGCACCCTGTGCCTGGGTCCCATCCAAAGCTGCCTTCCCTGTCCGTGACGCGTGTTGCCAGGGCCCCGGGGGCAAGCGCTGGCCGGCGCCTGCCCCCGCGTTCGGTGGAGCCGTCGCTAGCTGGCGACCGGTGCCGGCCGGCCGCCCGGCCCGCCCTTGCGGTACTGCGAGGCGAACGCCTCCCGGTCTTCGGGGGACATCGCGTTCAGCGTGACGTTGGGACTCGGGAAGGGATGGCCGCGGAAGTCATCGAGCGTCCACAGCTTCTTCGGGTCGTCGAGGTCGAGGTGGGGCTGGGGGATCAGGGTCTTGCCGTCGTCGCGGACGATGCCCATGTCCTGGCAGATGTCGGCCAGGTCCCAGTTGTGGTAGATCGTCTCCCACTCGCGCTTGCCGACGAGCTGGCCCATCGACGGCGTGGCCCGTCCCTCGAACTCCGGCCGGAAGGCGTACTTGTCCGTCCACCAGCACGGCTCCGAGCAGTACGTCCGGACCTGGTTGTCGACCTCGTCCATGACCATGTCCTCGCGCACGAGGCAGGGCACCATGCAGGTCCAGCACCGGTGGGGGTACTGGTAGTCGACGTTCTCGAAGGCGATGGGACCGTGGTCGGCGCCCGGATAGCGCAGGCGGTTGTAGGCCTCCCACCACTTACCGTATTTGTTGTACCAGCCGGGGTACTTGTACTCGAACCACTCGAAGTCCTCGTCGGTCATCCCGTCGATCCGCCAGTAGTTGACCTCCCACCCGGTGGCGAAGAACTGGGCCACCTCGTGGACGTAGCCCTTGTTCCAGATCTGGTTCCACGCCTCCTCGATGAGGTCGTGCGGGATCACGAGCCCGTACTTCTCCAGGGGGACGAGGTAGCTGCGGTAGTAGTCGTCGTAGATCCACCGCCGCCACATCTCGGCGTAGCTGTCACGCTCCTTGCGGCGGTCCTTGGTGCCGTACTCGATGAACGTGCCGATCGCGGCGTCCACCACCCGGTGGTTGTTCCACCAGGCGTAGCGCAGATCCCGCTCGAGCAGCTTGCGGTTCTGCTCGTCTGCCAGGGCCATCAGGAGAATGGCATAGCCGTTGCTGATGTGGCGGGACTCGTCCGACTGGACCGAGTGGAACACCGTCGGCAGCAGGTAGTCGCCGTTGGCGGCCGCCTCGGCCGGCATGGCGACGAACAGGGTGTTGGTGAACGCGGTCTCGGCCACGATCGTCAGGTAGATGTCGGCGGCGGTGATGGCGTCGCCGGTGATGAACCCCTCGGCGAACTGCCGCCCGATCGTCCCGCAGTAGTCGCTGTGGAAGAACCGTAAGGAGCCGTCGAACCCCGCCGGGTCGATGTAGTGGTTCATGTACAGCCGCTTGAGGTTCTGCTGGATGGTCGAGTGCCGCACCTCGTCGATCATCTGGACGGCCAGGCCGTTGTGGATCTCGGGGTTCGGCACGGCGCTGATGGCCAGGGGCATCGCCCGGGCGGCCGAGATCTCGGGGAAGGGGATGATCGAGAGGAACAGCTTCTGCCACTCCATCCAGCGTTCCTGGACCTGACGGAACATGTTGCCCCGGATGGCTCCATCCATTGCCCCGTAGACCCGTTGGTCCTTCTCCTCCTCCATCGGGAAGTACGAGCGCAGCACCTGCTTGAGCGGGTCCTTCTTGGGGGCATGCTCGAAGGTGTAGTCGGTGGCGTATTTCTGGGCCGGCGTGGCAAAGGTCGGCTCCCACGACAGTTCCTTGATCTTCTCGTGTGCCCTGGTCTGGCTCTGTCGGCTCATGCGGCCTCCTAGCTCGCTGGTGGACTCACCGGACAGGCCGATCGTGATCGGCCCATCCCCCACCACGATTCGACATGATCGGCAGGCACCGCGCGGTCTCATCTTGAGATCCCCGTCGGTAGGGTTCAGGCCTACAATCGGCAGTACGGCGTGGGGTTGACAGAAACGGCTGGGTCGGGTCGTGGACCGTCATCGGAGAGGCAGGCGCGCGACAGACGAGCCAACAGGCACGGGGATGGTCGTCGCCCGGGTTCGTGAGCGTTTCCTCGAATCCGGTGACCTCTCCGGTGACCTCGACCGTCCGGAGGTACGGGACAGGATTCTCGCCTCCTGGCGGCGATCGAAGTTCTATGGCGTCTCGGTGAATGAGCTGGAGCCGCCCTTCCGGTCGGAGACCGAGACGGACAGCAGGCTCGTCCATGCCGCCCGGCCGGTGCTCGACCGCCTGGAGTCCGCCCTATCGGACGCCCCCATGAGCGTCATCCTCACCGACGCCCACGGGTGCGTCCTGGAACGCCGGGTCGGCGAGCTTGCCCTCATGCGGCAACTGGACGACATCCTCCTGGCGCCCGGGTTCAGCTACGCCGAGGAATTCGTCGGCACCAACGGCATCGGAACCGCCATCGAGGAGCGTCGGTCGGCCCGGGTCTTCGGCTCCGAGCACTTCTCCGAGCGCCTCCAGGTGATGTCCTGTGCTGGGACGCCGATCAGAAACCTGCTGAACGGTCGCCTCGAAGGCGTCATCGACCTCACGACCCGGCGCTCCGACGCCAACCTGCTGATGCAGGCGCTGGCCCAGGAAGCGGCCGCCGAGATCGAGCAACGCCTCATCCAGCAGAGCAGCGAACGCGAGCAGGCCCTCCTTCGGGAATTCCTCGCCGCCAACCGCCGCACTGCCAACGCCGTGCTGGCCCTCAGTGACGACCTCGTCATGTCCAACGACCTGGCGGACCGTTCGTTGGACGGGGCGGACCTCCGCTTCCTGCGGGAGAAGGCTGCGGACCTGATGGGCGGCAACCACGACAGCTCCGTCTACGTCGTGCTTTCCGGGGGCCGGCTCGCGCGGCTGCGGTGCCATCCGCTCGCTCTCCCGCCCGGCACGGCAGGAACGATCGTCGAGATCACCCTGGGGGAGACGGCCCCCCGGGGCCACACCGCCACCAGCATGGCGTCCGAACCCCTGCCGGGCCTCGCCGGGCACAGCGTGGCGTGGCTGGAGGCGGAGAACCACGTCGAGACACATTGCAGGACGCGCTCCTGGGTGCTGCTCGTCGGGGAGTCCGGCGTGGGCAAGTTCGCTCTGGCCGAGGCCGCACACCGCCGCTGGTACCCGGCGCGGCGGTTGACCGTGCTCGACGCGCTCGCCTGTGGCCCCGATGTCGACGCCTGGCTGGCGAGCAACGTCGACCTGGACGACCTGTCGGCCACGCTCGTCGTGCGCCACGTCGACCAGATGAGCCCGGCGGCGCTCGTCACGTTGGGTGCGCTGCTGCAGACAGTGGCCAGGTCGCCGCACCGGCCCTGGGTCGTGGGGACCGTGCACCCGGAAACCGACGTCGAGGGGCGTCTCGGGGCGATCCTCCCGCACTTCACCGAATCGGTTCCGGTGCCGCCCCTGCGGCACCGCATCGACGACATCCGGGAGCTGGTGCCGCATCTCCTCGAGCGCCACGCCCCGGGCCGGCGGATCACCCTCGCCCCGCATGCCCTGCACACCCTGCTCCGGGGTGCCTGGCCCGGCAACG
>DASXNO010000044.1:0-2147 GCA_036495025.1 Actinomycetota bacterium
ACAGGTGAAGCCGGTGAGCGGGAAGTCCGAGAACGCAGCCTGCACGGACCCGCAGAATGCCGTGCAGCCCTCCTGCACGTACTGACCGTGCCAGGTTGCGGCGGGCAGCTTGATCTCGAAATGGGTCTGCGGTGCGAAGACGCCTTTGACGTCGCAGAACGCCACGCTCTGGGGGCCGAGCGTATCGGTGACGAGTGCCGACGAGGTCACCCTGCCCGGGGCCTCCGGCACCCCCGAGAAGTCCATGCCGGCGAGCAAGGAGCAGGGCGTCACGGGCATGATCGGCCCTGAGCCTTCTCTTTGTGTGCGAGGTGCCGCGGCTGCGGGTGCCGGGCCGGCGGCGGCCATCGTCATCGCCAGCAACGCGACGGCGAGCAGGGCGGCGATGCCGGCCCCCTGTCTCGCGGAAATCCTCATACACCGACAAGCTGCCCCGACGGCTTACAAAGCAAACGGGGGAGGCGGGATCAGTCCGTAGGAAGGTGTTCCCCTTACGAGGGGACAGCGCGGCCGAAGCGGCCGACGAGCAGGCCCTGTCCGACGATCGAGCCCGCCATGGCGGCCTTCACCTGTGCCGCGGTCGCTCCGGGAGCCAACCCCAGCGACTTTGACACCGCCGTCAACGTGAACCGGTAATGGTGCGGGGCGTCCCCCACCGGGGGGCACGGTCCCTGCCACTGGTCCTGGTTTCGCCCGTTCGCCCCCTGCCTGGCCGCACTTGGAAGGGCGCCCTCCGCCAGGCCCCGCGTCTCGGGCGGGATGCCGTAGACAACCCAGTGGACGAAGCCAGTGGGCGAGGCGTCGGGGTCCTCGACCAGCAGGGTGAGCTCCGCCGTCCCGATCGGAACTCCGGACCACGCCAGCGGTGGCGAGACCGGGTTGGCAGCCGTACACGTGTACTTGACCGGGATCGGCGCCCCGTCGGCGAAGGCCGGGCTCGTGACGGTGAGGGAGACGCCGGCTGCGCCGGTGCTGGCCGTCGCGGTGGGCGTGCCTGCGGGGGGCCTCGTCGAAGTTGCCGGCGCCTTTCCGGCGGACGACCCGCCACAGGCCGTCGCGGCGACTGCGGCCAGCAGCAGTGCGAGCAGGGCGTTCCTCAGGGCCCCTCCAACGGTGCGCGGTTCGGTCGGATTATCGGGCAGGAGCGAGCCGCAGAAGCGTTATTTCGGATCCGGTGCAGTCAGCCTCAGCAGCCGGTCCAGGGTGGCGACGCCCTCACGGATGGCGGTGCGTTCCTCGGGCGTCGCCCGCCGGAGCGCAGCCGAGAGGGGAGCGGATTTCCGGGAGGGCAGGTCGTCGCGCACCCACGCCGACACGGCATCGGCCAGTTGCACCATCGCGAAGCGGCGGTCGTCCGGCCGCGGTACCCGTCGCACGAGCCCGAGGCGCTCCAGGCGGTCGACGATCCCCGAGGTCGTGCTGTGGGCGAGCCCCATCCTGGTGCTGAGCGCCGACAGCGAGAGGCCTTCGCCTGCGGAGCCCCCGGACTCCAGGCCCGGCCGCGCCGCCTCGACGAGGATCTGCAACGCCAGGAACTGGGGAGGAGTGAGGGCCACCGGCAGCCTGCGGGCCTCGTCCCAGGCGCAACGGCGCATCACCTTGCCGATGGCGTCGAGTGAAGCGGCGATGTCGATCGCCTCGGCGTCCACCGCCGAGGTCGTGGCCCGGCGAGCCCGTGCGGCGCGCGTCGTCATCCGGCCGCCTGACGGCGCAGCCTGCCGAGCCCCGGGATGAGCTGGGGCACGCTGCGGCGGTACGCCGGGTAGTCCTGCGGGAAGGACGCGGCCATCAGCCGCTCCTCGTAGTGGATCTTGACCTCGAACGCGGCGGCCGCAACGACGACTACGATGGCCCAGGAACCAAGCCCGCGCAGCAGCGCCGTCCCGAGGAGCATGCCGAGGATGCCCGTGTAGATGGGGTGCCGGGTGATGCCGTAAGGCCCCTGGGTTCGCAACTGGTGTTGCTCGCGCGCCATCGGGGTCGAGGACCACATCGTGCCCAGCACCGCCCGCGCCCACAGCGTGAAGGTGGTGGCGCCCAGCAGGATCGGCAGCCCCAGGAGCCGGAGCCAGGTATCGCCGATTGAGAGGGGACGCCAGTCCCGGACCGGCACAACCCGGGCCAGCAGGAAGATGCCGACCGCGACG
>DASXNO010000045.1:0-2893 GCA_036495025.1 Actinomycetota bacterium
GACCCCGGTAGGCGTGGCTCGCTGGGTCCCGGGGGCCGCAGTAGGCCTCCACCTCGACGATCCGGCCCGTCACCGTACCCGCCTCCGATTCCGACACCAGCGTCCGCCCGAGCAGCAGGGGCGCCACCTCCAGGGCATCCCGGGCGTAGAAGGCCCGGCCGAGCGGCTTCACCGGTCGAGCGGCGACTTCGCCAGGAACCGCCGCAGCTTCTCCAGGGGCCAGGTGTTCACGACGTCGGTCGCCTCGACCCAGCCCCGCTGGGCGGTCCCCACGCCGAAGCGCATCAGGTCCAGCTCCCGGGGCGAGTGGGCATCGGTCGAGATGGCGAAGAGGCATCCCATCTGGCGGGCCAGGAAGGCGTGGTCGTCCTTCAGGTCGAGCCGGCGGGGGTTGGCGTTGATCTCGAGCGCCACGCCGTGGGCCAGGGCGGCCCGGCACACCGCCTCCATGTCCAGGTCGCTGGCCGGCCGCCTCGGCAGCATCCGCCCGGTCGGGTGGCCCAGGATATGGACGGCAGGGTGCTCGATCGCCCGCAGCACCCGCCGGGTCATCGCCTCCCGCTCACCCCGGAGCTGATGATGCAGGCTGGCGACGACGACGTCGAAGCCGGCCAGGACCTCGTCGGGATAGTCGAGCTCGCCGTCCATGCCGATGTTGGCCTCGAGCCCGTGCAGCACGACGATGCGCCCCGCCAACTCCTCGTTCAACGCCCTGACCTCGGCCCGCTGGCGGTCGATGTCCTCCAGGGACAGGTTGCGCACGACGGACAGGTTGCGCCCGTGATCAGTGATGGCGAAGTACTCGTAGCCCTTCGCCGCGGCGGCCAGTGCCATCTCCCGGACGGTTCGCCGGCCGTCGGAGTACACCGAATGGCTCTGGAGGTCACCCCGCAGGTCCCGGACCGTCACGAGCGAGGGGAGCGCCCCCCGCAGCGCCAGCTCGACCTCGCCACGGTCCTCCCGCATCGGTGCCGGCGGCGTCTGCATGCCCAGCGCCCCGTACACCTCCTCCTCGGTCGCCGCGGCGATGCGTTCCGTCCCGCGGAACAACCCGTACTCCGAGAGCTTGCAACCCATCCGTATGGCGTGCTCCCGGACCTTCACGTTGTGGGCCTTCGACCCCGTGAAGTACTGGAGCGCCGAGCCGAACTCCCCGGGCGCCACCACGCGCAGGTCCACCTGCAGGCCGCCCCGCGTCAGCACACTCACCTTGGTCGGCCCCTTGGCGGCGACCCGCCCGACGTTGGGGACTCCGGCGAACTCCTCGACGACCTCCTCGGGACGCGACGTCGCTGCCAGGAGGTCGAGGTCGCCGATGGTGTCCCGCATCCTCCGCAGGCTCCCCGCGTACGAAGCCTGCTCGACGCCGGGAATCGTCCTGAGGCCCTCCAACAGCTCCTCGGCAACGACCAGCGCCTCTCCCAGCAGGATGCGTCGCTCCTCCCGGGAATGGGTCGCCAGCGCCCGCAGGAGGTTCTCCTCGCTTTTGGCGCCAAACCCCTTGAGCTCCCGCAGCCGTCCCGCCTTCAGGGCCTCCTCGAGCTCCTCGAGGCTGCCGACGCCGAGGGCGTCGTGCAGGGCGAGCGCCTTCTTCGGGCCGAGCCCCGCGACCCGGGTCATCTCCAGGACGCCGGCGGGGTACTTCGCCCGGAGCTGCTCCAGCAGCGCGATCGACCCGCTCACCAGCAGCTCCTGCACCTTGCCGGCGGTCGCCCTCCCGATGCCGTGGACCGCGGTCAGCTCGGCCTCGGTCATCGTGGCGACGTCGCGGCCCAGGCCGCGCACGGCGTCGCCGGCACGGCGGTAGGCAAGCGTACGGAAGCGGTCCCCGCCGTTGATCTCGAGCAGGTCGGCGAGCTCGTGGAGGGCGGCGGCAACCTCGAGGTTGGTCCTGGGCATGCACCTGCGATGGTACCCAGCCGGACGGACCCCAGGTGCGACGACTAGTCGGGCATCGAGAACTTGCTCACCGTGAACACCGCTCCCTGCGGGTCGCTGAGGACCGCCATCCGGACCGATGGGACGTCGTATGGCGGGACCACGATCCCGCCCCCGAGTCGTGCGGCCCGCTCGACGGTTGCATCGGCGTCGGCGACCGAGAACGAGACACTCCAGTGCGGCGCGGCGGCCGTGATGGCCGGGGCGCTTGCCAGCGGGACCATCCACGCGACGGCGTCCTCGAAGCCGGGCGGCACTCCCGCCTTCGCCTGACGCTCGCGCAGGTTCGGGTCGAACGACTCGAGGAAGCGTCCGTAGCCCGGCAGGCGACACAGGACGGTGGCGTACTGGCCGAAACTCACCGTGGCGAACTCCCAGCCGAACACCGCTCCGTAGAACGCTTTGGAGCCCTCCAGGTCGCCGGTATTGAGGTTGCTCCAGTTCCAGGAGCCGGGAGCGTTGACGAGCTGAGCCCCCTTGTGCCCGTACGCCTGCCAGAGGCGGAACACGGCACCCGCAGGGTCGGCGACCACGCCCATCCGGCCGGCGTCGGAGACATCGAACGGTTCGGTGAGCACCTTGCCACCGGCATGGACGACCCTGGCTGCTGCGTCGTCGGCGTTGTCGACCCCGATGTGGGTGTTCCAGACCGGCCTCGAGAGCTGGCGGTCCACCCGGGCGCCGACGGCGGCGACGTCCCGGCCCCCAAGCCGGGCCACGAAATACCCGCCGGGCGAGTCCGCGGGCGTGCGATCTTCGAACTCCCATCCGAAGAGGCCCGCGTAGAACTGAACTGCCGCCTCGGGGTCGGGCTGCGACGTGTCGACCCAACTCGGGACCCCGGGAGGAAACCCTTCTCTGTCCTCGACCATTCGAACTCCGATCAGACGCGGTGGCGGATCCAGACGTTCGGTTCGAAGTAGGTCCCGATGCCCGCGGCCCGGTCCACCGACAG
>DASXNO010000046.1:0-5102 GCA_036495025.1 Actinomycetota bacterium
GGCCGAGATCGAGCGGGCGATCCTGCACGCGATCGGAGAGTGAACGTGACTGGATTCGTGGCCTTCGCAGCCGTCGTCGTCGCCGGCGCCCTGCTGAAATCGGGCATCCGCTGGTATTTCAGGCGGAAGGACTGAGCCAGCAGGGCCAGGGTGTGTGGGATTTTCCACATTATTTGTGGAGTATTCCAGCCGCTTGCCACGGAGAGTGTGCCAGCCCTCGGTTCTACACTTGCCGCATGCGCACTGCGGCGCTCAGGCCCCGGCTGCGAGCGAGATCCGGTCCCCGCGCCCTGGCCGTCCAGATCCTCGCCGGGGTGCTGTTCCCCGTCGTCGCCACGGGCGTCGCCTCCATGCCCCTCCTGAAGTCCCCCGCCTCCGCCACCAACGCCGCCATGCTGTACCTCCTCTCCGTCGTGGCGGCGGCCGGGGCCGGCGGGCTCGCCGGGGGCCTCATCGCATCCCTCGTTTCGTTTCTGGGCCTGAACTTCTTCTTCACACCGCCGCTCCGGACGTTCGCCGTCGCCAAGGGGGAGGACCTCCTCGCGCTGTTTGCGTTCCTCATCGTCTCGGTCCTCGTGGCGACGCTGCTGACCAGGGCCCTGGCGGAGCGCCTCCGGGCGGAGCAGGGTGAGGAGGAGGCCCGGCTGCTGTACGGCATCTCGTCGCGCCTGCTCGGCGGTACGCCGCTGCCCACCGCCCTGCGGCAGTTCTCGAGCGACATGGTCGAGCTGTTCGCCCTTGCCCGGTGCGAGGTTGCCGCGCTGGGCCTCGAGGGAGGCCTCGACCTCACGGCCTCGGCGGGGACCCCGCCGCCGCCGGGGGTCCCCGGCACCATCGTGGCCCTCAGAACCGAGCGGGGGATCTTCGGCCAGGTCACGCTGTACCCGAGGCCGGGGGGCCGGTTCGAGGAGCGCCAGCTCCAGCTTGCCGCCGCCTTCGCCGGGCAGCTCGCGCTTGCGGTCGAGGCGGCGGTGCTGGCCGAGAAGACCCGGCACTCGCAGGCCGAGGCCGAGTCGAGCCGGGTCCGGGCCGCCCTCTTCTCGTCCGTCACGCACGATCTGAGGACGCCGCTCGCCGCCATCAAAGCCTGCGCGACCAGCCTCCTCGATCCCGGCGTCGTCTTTGACGACGCCCAGCGCAAGGACCTGCTGACGACGATCGCAGAGGAGAGCGACCGGCTCAACCGCCTGATCGCCAACCTGCTCAGCCTGTCCCGGCTGCGGGCCGGGGCGCTCGTTCAGGAGAAGACGGCGGCACCGGTCGAGGACGTGATCGAGGCGGCGGTCGCCCGGTTGCGCAAGCGGGGGGGCACGATCATCGTCGACGACGCCGGGGTCCTGCCCCCCGTGCCGATGGACCTCCTGCAGATCGACCAGGTCGTGTCGAACGTGCTGGAGAACGCCCTACGGTTCTCCGCCGACGGGGTGCCGGTGGAGATCTCGGCGGCGGCTTCGGATGGCTTCATCGAGGTTGCCGTCGCCGACCACGGTCCGGGCATACGCCCGGAGGACCGGGAGCGGGTCTTCCAGGAGTTCTTCCGGGGCGACGACGCCGGTGACCAGGGCGGGGTGGGCCTCGGGCTTGCGATCTCCCGGGCTATCGTGGAGGCGCACGGCGGCACGATGTGGGTGGCCGAGACCCCCGGGGGCGGCGCCACCGTCGGGTTCCGGCTGCCGCTTGGTCCGGACGCCGTTGCCTCGGACCCGCCTGGTCCGGACGGGGGGAGGGGGACCGCGTGAGAGTGCTCGTCGTCGAGGACGACCGCCAGATCGTGCGCACCCTCCGGACGAGCCTGCAGGCCCGCGGCTACGACGTGCTGGCTGCCGGCGACGGCACGACGGCGCTCGGGGTCCTGCGTGCGGACGGCGTCGACCTCGTCATCCTGGACCTCGGGCTGCCCGACCTCGACGGCCTCGAGGTGCTGACCCGGCTGCGCTCCTTCGCCAAGCAGCCCGTGATCGTGCTGACCGTCCGGGACTCCCAGTCCGAGAAGGTCGCCGCCCTCGACCGGGGGGCCGACGACTACGTCATCAAGCCGTTCGACATGGAGGAGCTGCTCGCTCGGATGCGGGCCACCCTGCGCCGGGTTGCCCCCGCCGATGCCCGGCAGTCGTTGCTGCGCTTTGGCGACGTCGAGGTCGACCTCGCGAAGAAGCGCGTCACCCGCAAGGGAGTCAAGGTCCACCTCACGCGCACCGAGTACCAGCTGCTCGTCGCATTCGTCACCCATCCGGGCAAGCTGCTGACGCAGCGGTGGCTCCTCAGCACGGTCTGGGGCCCGGGCTACCTCGAGGAGACCAACGTCCGGGTCCACGTCGGCCACCTCCGGCGCAAGCTGGAGGAGGATCCCTCCAACCCCCGCCTGATCCTGACCGAGCCCGGGCTGGGCTACCGCTGGGCCGAGGCCGAGTGAAGGGCCAGGCCGCCTGCCTCAGGGGAGCTGACGCTTCACCCAGTTGACGAGATGCCCCACGCGCTGGCGCAGCGACCGCCGCAGCGGGGCCTGCGGCAGGGCGTTCGCCATCTGCGTCACCTCGTCGGTGAACGAGGATCCCACGAGCGTGAGCATGCGCTGCCCGTCCTGCCAGGCCACCCCCCGGGGGAACCCGTCCCATGCGAGCCCGGCCACCCCGCGGAGGTGCACCGGCCGGGCGCTCGCCGGCAGGCGGGACCGTGCCACCGCCCCGGGTTGGGCGAACAGGCTCACGTCCTCGAGGCCGTCCGTGTAGACGAGCTGCACGACCGAGGTGCCCCCCGCCGTGAACGTCGTACCGGACTCGAGCCGGTAGCCCGCGGGCAGGGTCTCGGGCATGCCGAGGGACTTCGCCCCCCGCGACAGCTCGCCGGCCTTCAACCAGTGCTGCGGCGCCGGCGACGAAGCCCCGCCCTCGACGGAGCGGCGGAGGTCCCCGGCGGTGGGGACATACGGATCCTGGACCTCGGTGAAGGCAATCGATCGTTCCACCCTGCCTCCGGCGTCGTAGCTCTCCCGCCGCAGCACCAGGCCGGTCGTCGCATCGATCGTCCACCGTTCCGCGAGCCGGTGGTCGGCCCTCCGTTCGATCCGCACCACCCTGGCGTCGCGCTGCAGCACCCGGACGTCGCCTTCCAGCAGGACGCGGTACTTGCTCAGCATCTGCTGGAGGTTGCCGTCGGGCTCGAGGTCGTCCGCCAGCACGATCTGGCCACGATTGATCGGGCCGCCCGGCACGCGTTGGACGGAGCGGCTCTGGCCGGCCTGAACGAGCAGCGACCCCGAGGCTGGCCCCGGCGGATCGGGGGCCTCGATGACCAGGTGGCCGGCGTCGGCGTGGACGATGTGCAGCTCCCCCGACCTCGTGCCACCCTGCCCGTTGACCATGACCGAGACCGTGCCCGCGTAGCCTCCCGACCGGGCCGCGTGCAGCGTCAGGCTCATCAACGATTCCGCGGCCGGGTCAGTGCCGGGGTCTCCCGGGACCCCTGGGCCGCCACGCAGGGGGCCGGCGGGGATGACGCCTCCCGCAGCAGCCCCCGGCGCCGCAGCGCCCGCCAGCGTCGTCGCGACGGCGAAGGCCAGCGCCAGCCGGCGCAACCCCCCGGCCCGGTACCGCCCGGTCGCCGGGCGCCACCTGCTCACGGGTAGCTGGCCTCGACGACGTAGCTGGTCTGGTCGCTCAGCGGGTTGCTCATCTGGACGAGGTGCTGGCGCACCTCGTCCTGGAAGGAGACCGGGGCCGGAGGGGGCGGGGCAAGCCAGAGCCCGACGCTCACCAGCCCGGCGGCGACGGCGGCGATCCCGCCGGCGAGCCGCAGCCGGAGGCGGTGCCGGACCCGGGCGGTCGAGGCCGGCCGCGCGCCGGCGGCCACCTGCTCCTGCACCCGCGGCAGCCACCCGGGGCGCGGCTCGACCTCCTCCTGGCTCGCCAGCGCGGCGCCGATCTTTCGGAGTGCCGCGAGCTCGCGGGCGCAGGTCGGGCAGGCGTCCACATGGCGGGCCACCCGCCCGTGGCGACGGTCGCCGAGGTCCCCGTCGAGGTAGGAGCTCAGCTCCCTGCCTCCGGGATGCCGCTCAGGCAACGAAGACAACGAAGACAACGAAGACATGGGCGCGCAGGTTTGCGGGGTGCGACCCCGCTGCTCCGGTCACCCCTCGGCGGTCTCGATGTAGGGCGAGAGGCGCTCCCGCAGCATCGCCCGGCCGCGGTGGATGCGCGAGCGCACCGTTCCCAGGCGCCACCCCATGGTGGAAGCGATCTCCTCGTAGCTCATCTGATAGAGGTCGCACAGCAGCACGGCGACCCTGAACTGGTAGGGCACACAGCGGAGGGCCTCCTGCACGACGAACCGCAGCTCGCCGTGGAGGGCGGTGTCCTCCGGTGAGGGAGAACGAGACGGTGCGATCTCGCACGCGTCCTCGAGGTCCTCGAGCGGCTCGGTCGGGTGCCGGGCCCGGTGCCGCATCCGGTCGTAGAACAGGTTCGTCGTGATCCTGAGCAGCCAACCCTCCAGCGAGCCGGGCCGGTACCGTGCCAGGGCGGTCCTGACCCGCAGCAGAACGTCCTGGGCCAGGTCCTCTGCGTCGGCGGCACTGCCAGTCAGCCGATAGGCAAGGGAGTACACGAACCTTCCGTGCTCCGCCGCTACCTCTTCCCATGTCGGCACCCGCTCCGGGGCCGCCTTCCGCGGCCCGGCATCCTGCGAAAGGTGGGATCTCATAGGAAACGACGGGTCGGGCCGAGGGGTTCCGCCGCGCGATGGCACGGGGCGTGCACGGCGTGCGCGGTGCGCCTCGGCATCAGGCTCGCCGGCGTCGCCGGCGGGACTTGGCGGCGGGGCCGGGGGGCTGGCCGTCGGAACCGGGCGTGAGCAGGCCCTCGTCGGCCGTGGTCCCGGCAGCCTCGCGGGCTGCCTTCGGGGCGACGTCGGAAGGCGAGTAGGAGAGCTCGGGATGGCGCAGGAACGTCCGCACCGGCGCCGGTGCGAACTCCACGATGATGGCGTGCAGGGCCCCGGCGATCGGG
This sequence comes from Actinomycetota bacterium, assembly GCA_036495025.1. Lineage (GTDB taxonomy): Bacteria > Actinomycetota > CADDZG01 > JAHWKV01 > JAOPZY01 > JAOPZY01. The sequence goes on from DASXNO010000046.1 coordinate 5,004, forward strand.
ATCGCCAGCAGCGCCCCCGGGATGCCCATGAGGGTCGACCCCGCGAGCACGGCGACCAGCACCAGCAGGGCATTGAGCTGCACCGCGCGCCCGACGGCC
>DASXNO010000047.1:0-5561 GCA_036495025.1 Actinomycetota bacterium
GAGGTCACCCCCCTCGCCGGGCCGTGGCGCGGCAGAGTAGTCTCCCGAGGCATGCGCATCCTCGTGACGGGGGCCGGTGGATTTGTCGGGGGCCACCTGATCACCAACCTTCACCGGGCAGGGCATGAGGTCATCGCCGCCTCGCACCGGGCCTGGGAGCCTCCGGTCCCCGTGGAGATCGACGTCTTCGACGTGCTCGACGGGGACGTCTTCCGGGGCGTCATCGACGCCCACCGGCCGGAGGCCGTCATCCACCTGGCGGCGCAGGCGTCGGTGCGGCGCTCATGGGAGGCCTCGGACGAGACCTTTGCGGTCAACGTCAACGGCACGAGCCACCTCCTCGAGGCGCTTGTGGACCGGCCGGAGACAAGGGTCCTGCTCGTCGGGTCCGCCCAGCAGTACGGGCTGGCCGCAGCCGGCCGGCCGCTGGTCGAGACCGACCCCCTGCAGCCCCGCTCGCCCTACGGGGTGAGCAAGGTCGCCCAGGAGCTGGTCGGCGCCCTGTACCGGCGGCATTTCGGCCTGCCGGTGATCGTCGCCAGGCCCTTCAACCACACCGGACCCGGCCAGAGCACCGAGTATGCAATCGGCGCGTTCTCGGCCCAGGTCGCCGAGATCGAGCGGGGCGACCGTGAGCCGGTCCTCAGGGTCGGCTGGCTCGAGAGCCGGCGGGACTACCTCGACGTCCGGGACGTCGCCGACGCCTACCGCCTCCTCGTCGAGGCCGGCGAGCCCGGGGAGGTCTACAACGTCGCCTCGGGGAGGGCCGAGCGCATCGGCGATCTGCTCGATATCCTTATCGAAGCCGCCGGGCTCAACGACGCAGTGGAGGTCATTGCTGATCGCTCACCGCGCCCGGGAGACCCCGAGGTGCTGGTGGGTGACTCCTCCAAGCTGCAGCAGGGGCTCGGCTGGAAGCCCGAGATCCCCCTGGCCACCTCGCTGGTCGACACGCTGGATTCGTACCGGGCACGGGTGCTGAACGTGGATGGCCCGAACACGAGGAGGACTTGAGTGAAGGTACTGATCACGGGTGTCACCGGCTTCGTCGGCAGCCACCTTGCCGAGTTCTGCCAGAACCTGGGCAATGTCGAGGTCGTCGGCACCTACCGCTGGCGCAGCCCCAAGCACAACATCGCCCACATCAAGGACCTGGAGCTCGTCGAGATGGACATCCTCGACGCCACCTCCTGCCGCCAGACCCTGGCGGCGGTGGAGCCGGACTGGATCTTCCACCTGGCGGCGCAGTCGTTCGTCCCCACCTCGTGGGCGGCCCCGGCCTCGACGGTGCAGACGAACGTCCTCGGCCAGGTCAACCTCTTCGAGGCCCTGCGGGCGCTCGACCGCCTCGACACCCGCTTCCACGTCTGCGGGTCCAGCGAGGAGTACGGCTACGTGGCCCGGGAGGAGACGCCGATCACCGAGGACAATCCCCTGCGGCCGCTGTCGCCCTACGGCGTCAGCAAGGTTGCCCAGGACCTGCTCGGCTACCAGTACTTCCGCTCCTACGGTCTGCACGCCATCCGCACCAGGGCGTTCAACCATGGGGGGCCGCGCCGGGGTGAGGTGCTGCTGCCGTCGGACTTCGCCAAGCAGATCGCCGAGATCGAGAAGGGCCTCCGGGAACCCGTCGTCAAGGTGGGCAACCTCGAGGCGCTCCGGGACTTCACCGATGTCCGGGACATGGTCCGGGCCTACTGGCTGGCCCTCGAGAAGGGGGAGCCGGGACAGGTCTACAACATCGGCACGGGCAACGCACCGAGCATCGGGGAGATCCTCGACCTGATGCTGGCGATGACCGAGGCCTCGGTCGAGGTCCGGCAGGTCCCGGAGAAGATGCGGCCCTCCGACGTCGAGATCCTGATCTCGGACTCGAGCCGGTTCCGGGCGGCGACCGGCTGGGAGCCGCAGATTCCCCTCGAGCAGATGCTGGCAGACACGCTCGACTACTGGCGGGAGCGCGTCTAATTTCGTCCTACTGGTCTGGTTCGGGCACCAACGGCTCGACAATGCGGTACGCTTGTCCGCGTCGGGGGGATACGGGTGAAGACTTCCATCGTTGCAGTCACGGCGGCAATCATTTTTCTCGCCGCGGCCTTCCTCGGCCTGGGAAGCGCCTGGAGGCCCCCGGGCCCGCCGCAGATGATCGTCCTCTCCGTCCCGTCCTCGGGCACTGCCAGTCCCACGGCCGTCGACCTTCCGGCCTCCCCGTCGGGCTCCAGTTCCCCGGTGGGCTCGTCGCAGGTGCTCGCGGTCGGTCGCCAGGTGCAGCAGGGGAGCCTGAAGGACCTCGCCGCCCCCCGGGGAACCACGCCGGCAGGTGCCACAGGCAGCGCCGCTGGCCCGCCAGACTCCTCGTCGGGGCAGTCGTATGACCCCACGCTCAACACGGACGTCGTGCCCGTCCCGGGGTCGGCTCCCAGGGCGACCCCGCCGAACGCCGGCAACCCCGGGTCGACGCCGGTGCCGGGCCCGACGAGGGTGACCGTCCCGCCCCTCCACACGCCGACGCCACGGCCTCGACCGACCCCGACGTCGCGGTCCACGCCGACCCCCACGCCGACGCCGACCCCCACGCCCACGCCGGTCAGCCCCACCGTCACGCCCCCGGTGACGCCCACGGTGACCCCGGCGGCGGTCATCACCCCGACGCCGACCCCCTAGGAAGCTCGTCGTCCCCCGGTCGCGGGCGGGCTCAGCGCGCGGCTGCCGCCAGGCTGAACGCCCCGTTGACCAGCGCGATCCCCTCGACGGCGGCGTAGGTCTCGTCGAAAGCGGTCACCGGATTGCTCACCATGGCGGACACGACGAAGGTCCGCCCATCCGTGGTCGTTGCCAGATAGTTGAGGGTGAGGACGCCCGGCTCCGAGCCACCCTTGAACCAGACCCGGGACCACTGCTGTCGATCGAGACCGATGCCTCCGTCGTTGATCGACAGGGCGTGGTCGACGCCGCTCAGGGCGGGATCCTTCGCCTGTCCCTGGAGACCGGCGTAGGCCCTGCAGATGTCGGAGGGCGAGCCGAACCATTCGATGGAGTCGATCGCCCGGGGCTGCGTCCAGGGACCCAGCGGCGGCAGGGGGAGTGGGTCGATCTGCTGCGTCAGGTAGTCGAGCCGGTCCCCCCGGTCGAGGCCCGTGTAGGCATCCGCCAGCGACGGGAAGTTGTTCAGCTTGAGCTGGAAGAGCTCCCGGGTGGTCAGGAAGGGCTCGTCGGCCCGCGGCCGCGCCATGCCGAAACGCCGGAGTTGCTCCTCGACCATGTCGCGGCCGAGGAAATGGATCAGATGGTCGGCCGCAGTGTTGTCGCTGATCGAGATCATCTTGTCGGCGTAGGTGCCGAGTGTCAGCAGCGTCCCGGCCGGCAGGTTCTGGAGATCGCCGGAGGGGAAGCTCTTCCACTCCTCGTGAATGGCGAGGGTCTGGCTCCAGGAGGCCTCCTTTTCGTCGATCGCATGGGCAAGGGTGCCGAGCACGTAGAGCTTGAAGGCGGAGCCCAGCGGCCGCGGCTGGGAGGCGGCGACCGTGTCGATGGGCTCGCACCGCCCGTGGTCCAGCTCTGCTGTCAGGAACGAGACGTCGGGCGCCAGCGCCTTCAGCCGTGCGTTGAGCTCCTTGAAGGACCTCGGCGCCGGACGCCGGAAGCGGATGCCGGCAATGAGGCCCGTGCCGTCGACCGCCAGGTCGAGCAACCAGGTGCTCCCGCCGGGGGCGACGGTGACGACCGCGGTGACGGTGTCGGTGGTCCCGGTGGCGGAGACGAAGGTAAGGCCCGTGCCGACGACGCTGGCCAGGGCGGCGTTGAGGCCGTCGATCCCGATAGCCGCCAGGACGGGCGGAGCGATGTGCTGCGCGGCCTCGGCGGCGGTCATCGGCAACCGGTGCGACACGTCGATCACCCACGCAACCTGCCGCCCGGCGGGAGTGTCGGGAGGCGCCGGGGTTGCGGCCGCCAGGGCGGGCGACAGCGTGGTGGTCGTAAGGAGGACACAGACGAGCGCCACGACGATCCTGCGCACGTGCGGAGCCCCCTCTCGGCGTTCCCTCACCGATCCAGTCTCTCAGGGTCGTTCTTTGCGTGGCACGTCGCGGTTTCCGCAACGCCCGTCGCCAAGAAAGCAGCTCAGGGCGATGCGGTCGGCGATGCCTCGACGGTCGGGAGCTCGTCGACGGGGTGGACCTCGCGCAGGCGCTCCTGGAGGCGCCGCTGCGCCTCGGGCGTCCGGGGCAGCCGCTTGGCCAGGAGGACGCCGAGGACGACCGCGCTGGTGGCCGATCCCACAAGGAAGCCCACCTCGACCCGCAGGAGGAGTGCGTGGCCCGCCGTCACCGCGGCGGCGAACGCGAGCGCTCCGGCGAGCCAGCCGACCGAGAGGTAGGCGTAGGAGCGCAGCGCGATCAGGGCCTGCCCGAGCGTGAGGGCCAGGATGAAGACGATGCTCGCCGCGCTGAGGAAGGCGAAGTCTGCCCGCCCGAGCGTGTACTTGGGGCCGTTCAGGATGTGCAGGGCGACGTTGCCCGCCACGGTCGCCGCGATGACGGCGAGGACCCCCAGTCCGGTGATTGCCGCCAGCAGGCGGACGATCGTCGACTCGAACTCCTTGAACTTGCTCGAGGCGGCCAGGTGGGCGAGCTTCGGCAGGAGCGCCGCAAGCACCGCCTGGAACAGCACGACGGGGACCCTGGCGATGACGAGCCCGGCGAGGAACTGCCCGGCCAGGGCCTTCTGGCTCTGCGTCGACAGCAGCTTGACCGTCACCGGGGCCAGGTTCAGGAGGAGCTGGGTGAGCAGGGCTGCCATCACGAGGTAGCCGAGCGCAGTCGTCAGCTCGCCCCACTCTGCCTGCGGGCCCGGCGAGGTGAGCCGGCGCTGGCGGGCGAGCACCAGCGGGTAGGCGAACAGCGGTGCTGCGCCGAACGCCAGCCCGTACGGCCCGACCGCCTTCCAGCCGATGCCGGCGAAGACGACGACGGGCAGGAGACGGGAGATACCTTCGAGGGCCACCAGCCAGCTGTAGGCCGTGAACTTTCCGTTGCCCGAGAGGTAGCCTCGGCCCAGGTACCCGACGTAGAGGCTCGCCAGGCAGATCAGGAAGGCCAGGAACAGGATGCCCTGATGGTCGAACAGATGGTTCGTGATCGGGGAGGCCACCGCCGTGATCGCGACGATGAGGATGGCCAGCATGGCCCCGCCCAGGACGATGGCACGCTGCACGACCGGCCGTGCGCCGAGACCCTTCGCCCGCCGTGCGGCGATCGCCCGTGCGACCTCCTGCTCGAGCGGCATGAAGACCCCGGGCCCGGCGATGAACCCGAGGATCCAGAGCGCGGCAAGGTCGGAGTACCGACTCGGGCCGAGCGCCCGGGCCGAGACCGAGAGGAACCCGAACGCGGCCACCCCGGCGACGAACACGCCGATGGCGACCGCCACCGATCCTTCGGGAAGGGCGGTGAGGACGCTGTCCAGCTTGCGGTTGGCGATGTCGACTCCTTGTGGGCCGCGGCGGGCCGGCGCGGAAAGGCGCGATTCTAGCCTCTCACGTGTCCCTTCCCTTGGCACCC
>DASXNO010000048.1:0-9420 GCA_036495025.1 Actinomycetota bacterium
GTGGAGCGCGGCCAACGTCTACCTCGAGCTGAAGAGCCCCTGGACGCAGATCCGCCAGGACCCCGAGGCCGCCGCCCTGTCGCTCCGGACGGCGATGAACCTCATCCACCTCTTCGGGGTCATCTCGGAGCCGGTGATCCCTGCGGCGTCGGCCACCATCCAGCGCGTCTTCGATATCGACGAGGACAGGCGTCGGGCCTGGCCGGCCCCCGAGGAGCTCCGGTCCCTTGGCTGGGTGGGCAGCGGAACGAAGTTCGAGGTCCCTCCGGTCCTGTTCCGCAAGGTCACCGACGAGGACGTCACCACGTGGCGTGAGCGCTTCGGCGGCCCCCCCGCCGACTGAAGAACCTTGGATGTTAGTCGTCGATCGCGCGTATGCGCGCGGTCGCGGACTAACCTCGGGGCCGGCGCCGCCGGTGGGGCCCTCGGGGTATGATCGGCCACCCAGACCCGCTCGAGCTGACAGCGCTGGTCCCGTGGTCCCCGTGCAGGAGCCGAATGTCTCGATCCGCTGTTCTCCGACGCACTCCGGCCCTCCAACGTGCTGCCGATTTCCCAAGGGGCCATCCGTACGACGCGGGATTCCTCGCGGGTGCAGGGTTTGCCGCACTGCTCTTCGTGTTTGTCGGGCAGGGGGGGTTTCCCCTGGGGTCCCGGTCGGTCGGCAGGCTCCACTTCTACACGGCCCAGGCCGTCGCCCTGCTTCACGGGCACTTCGAGGTCCCGCAAAAGGCGTTGAACGCCGAATGTTTCATGATCCACAGGACGAAATGCCTCGGCTACTTCGGCGTCACGCCAGCGCTGCTGCGTCTGCCCGTCGCCCTCTTCCTTCGCCACGGGGCGAAATTTCCGCATTTCCTCGAGCCAACGTACTGGGTCTTAGGATTCTTGGTGACGGCGCTGGGAGCGTGCTGGATCTCCCGGCAGCTCGTCGCCGCCTGGGCGCCCGCCATGAGCAGGCGACGCCGGAAGCTGATCGGGTTCGTGGCGGCAGTGAGCTGCCTGGGGGCCACACCCCTCCTGTACCTCATCGGCCGGCCCCTGGTGTACGAGGAGGCGATCCTCTGGGCGGTTGCCTTCTCGGCGGTTGCCCTCGGGGCCGTCATGTCGATGTGGCGGCGCCCTCGGCTCTCGACGCTGATTGTGCTGCTCCTTGCGGATGTGCTCGCGGTGTCCGCGCGGCCGACCGTCGGATCCTCGGCCCTCTTCGCCACCGTGGTGCTGGGATGGCGGCTCCTCGCGCTCAACCGGGCCCAGAGCAGGCTGTCGGGCGAGACCTCGCGCAGGTTCGCCCTGTGGGGCCTGGCCCTCATGGTTGGAGCCGTCCTTGCGTTCGCATCGTCTCCCGCCGTTCTCTACCTGAAGTTCGGCACGTTCGGCCCCCCCTACCAGTTTCAGATCGCAACATTTGCCGACAAGGCGATGCTCCGAGCGGTTGACCATCCGGGTGGCGTCAACCCGGCGGTCCTTCCCACGAAGCTGCTCTCCGCCCTGCGACCCGACTCGCTGCACCTCCTGGGACGCCCACCGTATGTGGCGCTGGGAGAATCGCAGCCGACGGTGCTCTGGCCCGCCAGGCCGGTCGATGTCCGATGGGAGCCGACATCCAGCCTGACGGCCACGATGCCGTTCAGCGCCGCCCTGGCAGCCGTTGCGGTCGTGGGGCTCGTGGGCTACGTCCGGCGGCGCTCCTCCGGGGCAGGGACGGCCCCCGTGGCCGTGACGGCGGTGGTGGTCGTCAGCGCCATGGGGGCGATGGCGACCGACCTCATCTTCCCGGGGCAGACCTACCGCTACCTCGCCGACTGGTTGCCCCTCCTCTTCCTCCTCGTTCCCCTCGGACTGGTGTTCGTGGTCCGCCGCGTTCCCTCGACGCGCGGCGGCAGACGGGTCCTCATCGGCGCGGCCTGTCTGGTGCTGGCGGGCCAGGGGTTCATCCAGGTGGGGCTGGGCCTGCAGAACGCGCTGATCAACGGCGGAGAACAGCCTGCGGCGTGCCCGGGCGCACCGAATCCCTACGGTCCGCTCGGCGTCGTCTTCTGCCCCAAGGCATGAGGAACGCGAGACGTAAGGATGAGTTCACGTGCTGTACGTGGACCGCGGGCAGCCGATACGCTAAGGTCTCCCCGTCTGCGACACGATCCGAGGTGCGTATATGAGGCTTTTTGTCGACTCTGCCAACTTGACGGAGATTGAGGCGGCGCTCACGCGCGGTTTCGCTTCCGGGGTGACCACCAACCCGTCCATCCTCGCCAAGGAGGAGAAGCGGGACTACCGGGAGATCCTCCGGGACATCATCAACCTGATCGTCAAGTTCGGAGCCCCGCTGCCGCTGTCCGTCGAGGTGTTCACCATGGATCCCGACGAGATGATCCGGCAGGCAGAGGAGCTCGTCACCCACTTCGGCGACTACAAGGGCCTCACGATCAAGGTGCCGGTCGGCTGGGACGAGCTCCGGCTGATCGCCCGCCTGACCGACATGCACATCCCGGTCAACGCCACGTGCTGCATGTCGTTCAACCAGGCGGTGATGGCCCTCGACGCCGGGGCTCGCTACGTCAGCCTCTTCTCCGGGCGGATCCGCGACACCGGCTACGACGCGGGAGCGATCGTGTCCCAGGTGCGCACGGCGATGGACCGCTCGGGCAGCGACGCGGAGATCATTGTCGGCTCCATCCGCCACATCATGGACATCAACGAGGCCATCCAGGCCGGCGCCCACATCGTCACTGTCCCGCCGCCGTTCCTCGTCAAGATGTGCCAGCACCCCAAGACCGACGAGGTCGTGGCCCAGTTCTGCAGCGACTTCGCCAAGTGGATGTCGTGACGCAGCGCAGTTGTCAACGGTAGGAGTCTGGGGGGCCTGGCATCTCGGATCCGTCGTGGCGGCGGGTCTTGCGGCTCTCGGGCACGAGGTGTGGGTCACCGATCTCTCGGAGGCCGCCGTCGCCCAGCTCGCCTCCGGGGTCGCACCGGTGCGGGAGCCGGGGCTCGACGACCTGATCGCCGAGCAGCTCGCCGCAGCAACGCTGCACCCGGTCCCGGCGACCGATCCCCGGCTCGGGGACCTGGAGTTCAGCGTGATCGCCGCCGACGTCGAGGTGCTCGACGACGACACCGCCTCCCTCGGCTCGGTCGAGGGGCTCGCCAAGCAGATGGGGACCGTCGTCCGTTCCCCGACCGTGCTGATCGTGATGAGCCAGGTCCCGGTGGGCACCAGCCACCGCCTGGCGGAGAGCATCGGGGAGGCGGCCGGCCTTCCCGTTCCCGTGGCCTGCATGCCGGAGAACCTTCGCCTCGGCGGGGCGCTCGATGTCTTCTTCCACCCTGACCGGCTCGTCATCGGGGCCGACGACCCCGAGGTTGCGGCCGGGGTCCGGCAACTGTTCTCGACCGTGGACTGCCCCGTGGTGACCATGAGCGTCGCCAGCGCGGAGATGTCCAAGCATGCGATGAACGCCTACCTCGCCACGTGCATCAGCTTCATGAGCCAGCTCTCGGACCTCTGCGAGGCGGTCGGTGCCGACGCCTGGGCCGTCGCTGCCGCGCTGAAAGCCGACGGGCGCGTCAGCCCGCGGGCCCCCCTCCTCCCCGGGCTTGGCTTCGCCGGTGGGACGCTCGGGCGCGATCTCCAGTCGCTGCGGGCGGCGGGACGCACCCACGGTGTTCCTGCCGACCTGTTCGACGCCGTCTGGTCGGTCAACAGCCGCCGTCTGTCGTCGACGGTCGACCGGGTCCGGGCGCTCGTGGGGGAGCTGGCCGGTGCCCGCATCGGCGTGCTGGGGCTGACCTACAAGCCCGGGACGAGCACGCTGCGGCGCAGCCAGAGCATCGAGCTCGCCCGGGGCCTGGTTTCGGCCGGGGCGACCGTCGTGGCCCACGACCCGGCCGTCGAGACCTCGGCGGGCGCCGAGCTGGGCTTTCCGGTGGCAGGGGACCCCTACGCCGCGGCCGCGGACGCGGACGCCCTCGTGCTCATGACCGCCTGGCCCGAGTACCGGGCACTCGACCCGCAACGGCTGGCGGCGGCGATGCGGCGGAAGATCGTCTTCGACCCCGGGGGGTTCCTCGATCCCGCGGGGCTGGTCGGGGCCGGCTTCCGGCACGCGGTCGTCGGCAGGCCTGCGTAGATGCCGCTCTCCGGTCGTGTCTGCGTCGTCACCGGCGCCGGGCGGGGGATCGGCCGCCACACGGCCGAGACGCTGGGGGCAGCCGGGGCCAGCCTTGCCCTGTGCTCCCGGTCGCCGGACGAGCTGGCGGAGGTCCAGGCGGACCTGCACGAGCGCTTCGGCACCGAGGTCCTCGTCCGCTGCGTCGACGTGGCGGACTACCCCAGCGTGGCCGCCTTTGCCGACGTGGTGGGGGAGCGGTTCGGCAGGGTGGACGTCCTCGTCAACAACGCGGGGGTGTATGGCCCCGTCGGCCTCATCACCGAGGTCGAACCCGGCGCCTGGGCATCGGCGGTGTCGGTGAACCTCCTCGGCGTCATGCACGCCATCCGGGCCTTCGGCCCGGCGATGCAGGCCGCCGGCGGGGGCCGGATCATCAACGTCGGGGGTGGCGGGGTGGGCGGCCCCGGGATGCCGGCGCGCGTGAGCGCCTACACGGCATCGAAGGCGGCGGTCGCCGGCCTCACCGAGACGCTGAGCAAGGAGCTCGCCCCCTTCGGCATCCTGGTCAACGCCGTGGCGCCGGGGGCGATCAGCACGTCGCTCATCGACACCGTGATCGAGGCGGGGCCGGAGGCGGCCGGTGTCGCCTTCCACGCCGGCAGCGTCGCCCAGCGTGCGGGTGGCGACTCGCTCGACAAGGTCGGTGATGCCATGCTGTTCCTGGCCTCTGAGCGCTCCGGTGGCCTCACCGGCAAGGTGCTCAGTGCGAAGTGGGACCCGCTCGATCGAATCGGGCAGGAGGCGGCCCGGCTGAACGCCACCTCCCTCTATACGCTCCGCCGCATCGACGGCGTCATGTTCGACGAGGTGATGAAGTCGTGAGGGTCGTCGTCACCGGCGCTGCCGGGTTCATCGGTTCCAGCACCACGGATGCCCTGCTGGCCTCCGGCCATACCGTCGTGGGCATCGACAACTTCTCCACCGGCAGCGAGCGCTTCCTCGAGCGCGCCCTCGCCGAGCCGGGCTTCGAGCTCGTCACCCTCGATCTGCTCGAGGCCGGCGCGGCGCTGCCCGAGCTCTTCCGGGGGGCGGAGGCCGTCATCCATCTCGCAGCCAACGCCGACGTGCGCTTCGGCTGGACCACGCCGGACCGGGACCTGAAGCAGAACATCGTCGTGACGCACAACGTGCTGGAGGGGGTGCGCACCGCGGGGGTCCCGCGCCTGCTGTTCTCGTCGACGGGGTCGGTCTACGGGGAGGCCAGTGTCATCCCGACGCCCGAGGATTGCCCCTTCCCGGTCCAGACGTCGCTCTACGGCGCATCGAAGCTTGCGGGGGAGGGCCTGCTCGCGGCCTATGCCGAGGGGTGCGGCATCACCACCACGGTCTTCCGCTTCGTTTCGATCATGGGCGCGCGCTACACCCACGGCCACGTCGTCGACTTCATGCGCCAGCTCCACCATGACCCCACCCGGCTCACCATCCTGGGCGACGGCAAGCAACGCAAGAGCTACCTCGACGTGACCGACTGCGTCGCCGCAATCCTCGATCGGCTCCCCCGAACCGGGGGCCACGAGGTCTACAACCTCGGCGTCGAGGACTACTGCACCGTCGACCAGTCGGCGGGCTGGATCTGCGAGCGCCTCGGCCTCGACCCGGACGTCGCGTACACCGGCGGCGACCGGGGGTGGATCGGGGACAACCCCTTCATCTACCTCGCCACCGCCAAGATGCGGGCAACCGGCTGGGAGCCCGCCTACACCATCCGCCAGGCCGTGGAACGCACGGTCGACTACCTCTCGGACAACACGTGGATCCTGACCCGGGAGGAGGTCCGAGCGTGACCCGCGTGGCGGTGATCGGCTGCGGGCTCATCGGTCGCAAGCGCCTCCAGGCGCTGCCGCCCGATGCCGACGTGGTCGCCCTCGTCGATCTCGACCTTCGCCGGGCCGAGGCGCTGGCCGCCGACCTCCCCGTCACCCGCCCCGGCACCCGGTCGGGCGTCCGGGTCGCGGACTCGATCGATGCGGGACTCGATGGTGCGAGGGCGGACGTCGCCATTGTGGCCACGGTGCATTCGGCCCTGGGTCCCGCGACCCTGGCGGCGCTCGATGCCGGGTGCGACGTGCTCGTCGAGAAGCCGGGGGCGCACCGCCTCGAGGACCTCGTCGCCGTGCGGGATGCCGCGCGGGCAGCCGGCAAGGTGGTCAAGGTGGGCTTCAACCACCGCTTCCATCCGGCCCTGCTGCGGGCCAGGGACATCGCGGCGCAGAAGCCCTACGGCGACCTCATGCACATCCGTGGTCGCTACGGCCACGGGGGCAGGCCCGGCTACGAGAAGGAGTGGCGGGCCCGTCGGGAGGCCTCGGGCGGCGGGGAGCTCGTCGATCAGGGCATCCACCTCATCGACCTGACCCGCTACCTCGCCGGTGACGTCGACCTGGCCTTCGCCGAGTGCAGGACGGACTTCTGGCAGACCGACGTCGAGGACAACGCATTCCTTGCCCTCCGTCCCCGCTCGGGCGGGTTTGCCTGGCTGCATGCCTCGTGGACCGAATGGAAGAACCTCTTCTCCTTCGAGGTCGCCTACCGCACCGCAAAGCTGGAGATCACCGGTCTGGGCGGCAGCTACGGCGTGGAACGGCTCGCGCTCTACGAGATGCTCCCCGAGATGGGGCCGCCCGCCACGACGATCTGGGAATGGCCCCAGGGCGACCGGTCCTGGTCGCTCGAGGTCGCCGATTTCCTCTCGGCCGCGGCCGGCGGGGAGAGCCAGGGGGCGAGCATCGAGGACTGCATCGCCGCCTTCACCGTCGTCGAGGAGGCGTACGGGCGATGATCATCACGCGCACGCCGATGCGGGTCTCGCTCGGGGGCGGGGGGACCGACCTTCCCTCCCACTACCGGGTCGCCGGGGGATTCCTCGTCGCGGCTGCGATCAGCCGGCACGTCTACATCGCCGTCAACCAGAACTTCGACGACGACATCCTGCTCAAGTACTCGCACATCGAGAAGGTCCCCCGCGTGGCCGACGTCCGGCACCCCCTGCTGCGGGAGGCGCTTCGGCTTGCCGGCGTCGAGCGGCGGGTCGAGATCTCTTCGATGGCGGACATCCCGGCGAACACCGGGCTGGGCTCCTCGGGCAGCTTCACCGTGGGGGTGCTGAAGGCGCTGCACGCCCATCAGCGTCGCCTCGTCTCGAACCGGGAGCTGGCCGAGCAGGCCTGCCACATCGAGATCGACCGCCTCGGCGAGCCGGTCGGGAAGCAGGACCAGTACATCGCCGCACTGGGCGGGGTGACCGCGTTTCGGTTCCACCCGGACGACTCGGTGCAGGTCCTGCCCGTGCCGATGTCCGAGGACACGCGCTACCGGCTCGAGGAGAACCTGCTCCTGTTCTACACGGGGATGCGGCGCTCCGCCTCCGAGGTGCTCGCCGACCAGGACGCCAAGTCAAAGGCGGGCCATACCGAGACCTCCACCAACCTTGGCAGGGTGACCGAGATCGGCGAGGAGAGCTTCGAGGCGCTGTCGGGCGGCGACCTCCCCGCCTTTGCCAAGCTGATGACCCTCCAGTGGGAGCTGAAGCGCCAGCGCTCCCCGAGTGCGACCAACCTGGAGATCGACGCCTGGATCAACGCCGGCCTGGACTGCGGGGCGTCCGGTGGCAAGCTGGTCGGCGCCGGTGGCGGCGGGTTCCTGCTCTTCTACTCGGAGGCCAAGGCCGACCTGCGGGCCGCGATGAGCCGCCTCGGATTGCCGGAGGTGCGGTTCAGCTTCGACTACGAAGGCTCGACGCTGGTGGTCGCCTGAGCCGATGTACCCGGTGGCCGTACTTGCGGGGGGGCTCGGCACCCGGATGGCCAGGCGCACCGGGCCCCGTCTCCCCAAGGCGCTCCTCGCCGTCGCCGGCCGCCCGTTCATCGACTTCAAGCTCGCCCAGCTCGCCACCGAGGGAGCGACGCGGGTGGTCATGCTCCTCGGCCACGGCGCCGAGGCCATCGCCGATCACGTCGGCGATGGCGGCGCCTACGGCCTGCACCTCGATATCGTGCCGGACGGAGCGGGCCTGCTCGGCACGGGTGGCGCCGTGCGGCGTGCCCTGCCGCAGCTCGGCGACGCCTTCTGGGTCACCTACGGGGACACCTACCTGTCGGTGCCCATGGCCGAGGTCGAGGAGACGTTCTGCCGTGCCGGCCGGCAGGGTCTGATGACGGTGTTCCGGAACCGTGACGCCTGGGATTCGAGCAACGTCGCGCTCCGGGAAGGGCTCGTGGCCGAGTACCGGAAGGGGGCTGCCCCGGGCAGCTACGAGTACATCGACTACGGCATGAGTATTCTGACGGCCGGCGCATTCGCCCCGTTCCCGTCGGGAACGACGTTTGATCTGGCGGAGGTGCTGCAATCGCTGATCGCCGCCGGCGAGCTGGCGGGCTTCGAGGTCGAGGAGCGCTTCTATGAGATCGGGAGTGAAACCGGTTTCCAGGAGACGGATGCCCATCTCCGGGCCCTGGAAAAGCGGGAGGGGCGAGCTGACCTCTAGGGGCACGCGGCGTGAGCTGATCGGTCTCCTCGCGGTGCTGGCCCTGGTGCTGGTTGCCTACCGCGACGTCGCCTTCAGGGGCAAGACCTTGGACACGTCGGCCCTGACGATCGGGGTCAGCGGCTACGATGCCGCCACCGCCCCCAAGGTCAACGCGTTCCGCGTCGACCCGGGTGCGTCGGCCTGGCAGATGGTCCCCCAGGCTCAGGTCACGCACCGGCAGATCACGCAGCGCAAGGTTCCCCTGTGGAATCCCTACGAGGGGGCCGGGGCGCCGCTGGCCGCCAACACGATCTCCGCCGTCTTCGACCCCCTGTCGCTCGCCATCAACCTGCACCCGACCACGCTGACCTGGGACCTTTCGCTGCTCCTCGTCTTCATGCTCGGGGGCGTCGCGACGTACCTCTTCCTCCGAAATCTCGGTCTCTCCCTGCTCTCATCCCTTGCCGGCGCCACGGCCTTCGTCTTGAGCGGCTACTTCGCTACGGACAACAACCTGTCGTTTGTCCGGCTCTACCTCTACCTGCCCGCCCTTCTCCTCGTGGTCGACAAGGTGATCGCCTCGGGACAGCTCCGCTGGGTGGTCGCGTTCGGTGCCCTGGTGGCAGGCTGCATCCTCGGCGGGATGATCGAGGTCTCACTCTTCGTCTTCACCGTCACGGGCCTCTACGCCCTGTACCGCTTGATCCTCGCCGAGCGGCGATGGCCGGCCGCGCTCCGGCTGGGGGGCGGCACGGTGCTGGGCCTCCTCCTCGCGGCCCCGCT
>DASXNO010000049.1:0-6099 GCA_036495025.1 Actinomycetota bacterium
ACGACGTCCAGCAGGCCTTCCTGGCGTCGCCCCACCACTACGAGAACATCGTCGACCCCAAATGGACCTCCATTGGCATCGGCGTCGTGCCGAGCAGCGACGGGACCGGCCTCTGGGTCACGGTGGCCTTCGAGCAGTTCCAGGCAACGCCGGCTCCCCCCGCCCCGGCACCTGCCCCGGCTCCGGCCCCCACGCCAGCGCCAGCGCCGAAACCGGCCCCGACGACCCCCGCTCCCCCGAGGACCACGGCACCCACCCCGGCCAGGACCGTCGTGCCGGCACCCCCCAGGACCGTGGCACCGACCCCCACGCCGAGCCACACTGCCCTCCCGTCTCCGTCGCCGACGCCGGTGGCGCTGCCCTCTCCGTCGCCGACGCCCGTGGCTCTGCCCTCACCGTCGCCGACCTCCGCCACGCCGACCAGCTCCGTGACGCCATCGACGCCCGGGGCGGTGCCCGCCACCAACGTGCCGCAGGTCCTGGCATCAGCGAAGGCTTCCCGGGGATTCATCGGCCTGGGGGTCGCCATGGTGCTCTGCCTCGCCGTCGGCGCGGTCTGGGGACTCCGGGACCGCAAGCGGCGCTGAGAGGCATGCCGCTACGCAGGCGGCTCTCAGGAGACATTCAGGCGCGCCGCAGACAATAGGCTGATGCATATCCTCGTCGTGGACGACGACCCCGCCGTCCGGTCGTCGTTGCATCGTGCCCTGCGCCTCGAGGGCTACTCCGTCGGCCTCGCCGGCGACGGCAGCGAGGCCCTGGCTGCGGTCGACGCGGACGCCCCGGATGTCATCGTCCTCGACCTGATGATGCCGCCGCCCGACGGCCTCGAGGTCTGCCGGCGCCTCCGGAGGGCGGGCAACCACACCCCCATCCTGATGCTCACCGCCCGCGAGGCCGTGGGCAACCGGATCGAGGGCCTCGACGCCGGCGCCGACGACTACGTCGTCAAACCCTTCGCGCTCGCCGAGCTGCTTGCCCGCCTGCAGGCGCTGCTGCGCCGCCCGATCCCGACCGGCGGGGCGGGTTCGGAATGCCTCCGCTTCGCCGACCTCACCCTCCGGCCTGCGGGCTATGAGGTCTTCCGGGGCCGGCGGCGCCTCGAGCTCACCCGCACCGAGTTCCTGCTGCTCGAGCTGTTCGTCCGCAACCCCCGCCAGGTCCTCGCCCGCTCGGTGATCCTGGACCGGGTATGGGGCTGCGACCTGACGGCATCCCAGAACTCCCTGGAGGTCTTCATCAGCTACCTGCGCCGCAAGCTGGAAGCCGGCGGCGACCCCCGCCTGATCCACACGGTGCGCGGCGCCGGGTACGCCCTGCGCCAGGCCGGCGACGAGCATGCCGGCCCACGCAATTCGCCGGCGAGTGCGAATGCAGCGGCACATTCGGAGCCCACGTCGCGCCGGTGACGTTCCGAGCGAGGATCAGCCTGGCCACCGCGGTGGCCGTGGGCATCACCGTGGCGGGGCTGGCGGGCGTCACCTTCCTCGTGCTGAGCGGGAGCCTGACGCGCTCGGCCGACGACACGCTCCGCGCCCGGGCGACCGGGTTGTTCAAGGTCGCCCAGAGTGGCAGCCTCGACGCCACCGACGAGGCGCGGGCCGAGGTCAACCAGGCCGGTGGCCTCGCGCAGATCGTCGACGCGAGCGGCGCGGTCGTCACGCCCAAGGTCCCGCCGTTCGCCGTCCCGCCGCAGGCGCTCGAGGTCGCGCAGGGCCGGCGGGCCAGCTCGCTGGGGATCGTCGGTTCGGGAGAACGCAGGGTCAGGGTGCTGTCGCTCGACCTCGGCAACGGCACCGCGCTCGAGCTGGGTCTCCAGCTCGACGAGCTCGAGCGGGACCTGCAGATCCTGGCGCTCGTGCTCGGTCTCGTGGCGCTCGGCGGCGTCGTGCTCGCCGTGGTCATGGGCTGGGTGGTGGCCCGGACCGCCCTGGCGCCCATCGACCGGCTCTCCGACGCCATCGATGACGTCGCCGAGACCGCCGACCTCTCCCGGCGTGTCCAGGTGACCGGTCGGGACGAGCTCGCCCGGCTCGCCACCGACTTCAACCACCTCCTCGCCGCGCTGGAGCAGTCCCGGTTGCTGCAGGCGCAACTCGTCGCCGACGCCTCCCATGAGCTCCGGACCCCGCTCACGAGCCTGCGGACCAACATCGAAGTCCTCGAGCGAGCCGACGAACTGGACCCTGCCGACCGGGAAGCCCTGCGCCGCGACGCCCTCGCCCAGGTCCACGAGCTGACCAAGCTCGTGGCCGATGTGGTGGAGCTCGCTCGCGGGGAGGCGCCCGAAGCCGTCCGCGAGGAGATCGAGCTGGCGGACCTCGTGTCGACGACCGTCACCCGAGCAGAGGTCCACGCCCGCGCCGTAGGCGTCAACTTCGACGTCGACGTTGCCCCCAGCCGGGTCCGGGGAGCGCCGGGCCGGTTGGAGCGGGCCGTCGCGAACCTCCTCGACAACGCGGTGAAGTGGAGCCCTGAGGGCGGCACGGTCGAGGTGGCGACCACGTCGGGGCGCGTCACCGTCCGGGACCACGGCCCCGGCATCCCCGCGGCGGATCTTCCGAAGGTGTTCGATCGCTTCTACCGGGCGTCCACCGCCCGGGCCATGCCGGGTTCGGGTCTTGGGCTGGCGATCGTGCGGGAGGTCGTCGAGGCCGAGGGGGGCACCGTCCAGGCCGGCAACCATTCGTCCGGCGGCGCGGTCGTGGAGATCCGCCTCCCGGCCATCGGCTGATCGGGAGAATCCAGCCGGGTTGGCGGATCGCCCCTATACTCGCCTCCCGCCCGGCTTCGCATCCCCACACGAGACCGCAGGCGGGGGAGGGCGAGTGTGAGCGAATCAGCTTCGCTGCTGCTGTTCGGCGACGAGCAGATCTCCTTCCCGGGCATCCCCCGCTGTGCTCCGGCCCAACTTCCGCCCGGGCCTCCGCCCGGGCCTCCCACCCAACCGGAGGACGAACCGCCGCCCGAGCGCGCCAGCGTCTCGCAGTGCCCGGGCCAGCTCTGCCTCGGCCCGTCCCAGCTCCTGCTGGCCGACGCCGATCCGGAGCCGCTCCAGCCAAGCCTGCTGCCTGAGCCGCCGCCCTGGGAGGTCGTTGAGCACTCGTCGACCCGGCGCCTCGAGGGGCGTCTCGGCAGGACCGCCGCCGCCAGGGGGGCAAGCCCGCCCCCGACGCCGGCCCGCATGCGGCAGCTCGGCCTCTTCTCACGGCACAGGTAAGCTCATCGCCCCATCTGCGCGAATAGTGCACACTTATCAAAACGCAAGACGGGGCCGGGACGCGCCCCTCGCCGCCGACGGATGGGAACTGACATGAGTGGAGCACGTGGCGATGGCCCCCAGCTCGCCGTACTGACGATCGACAGCGACCGGATGATCGCTAGCTGGAACCCGGGCGCAGCGCGCCTGCTCGGCTATCCCGCCGCGGAGATGGTCGGCAGCCCGTTGACGTTCATGATGCCCGCCGGGCTCGTCGCAGAGTTCGAGGCGATGGTCAGCGCCTCGTTGACGGGCGAGTGCACCGAGGCCCGTCCCTTCCAGCTCATCCGCCAGGGGGGTGAGCCCGTCGACATCGATCTCACCGCGACGCCGGTCGCCGACGCCCGGGGCCAGGTGTCCGGAGCCTGCCTGGTCGCCGTGCCACGCTCGGCGACCGCGTTCGCCCCGCCATCCGCCCCCCTCGGGTCGCCCGGGCTGGAGGCCACCTTCGAGAGCGCGCCCATCGGCATGGCCCTCGTCAGCCGGGAGGGCTGCATCCTCAAGGCGAACCGGGCGCTGTCGATGCTGCTCGGCTACACCGCCCCCGAGCTGCTCGCCAGCACCCTCCAGACCCTCACCAACGCCGCCGACCTCGGCGTCGAGCTCGGCTACCTCGAGCAGCTCCTCGCCGGTCGGATCCGCAACTACCGGCTCGAGAAACGCTTCGTTGCCGCCGACGGCCGGGACGTCTGGGTCTCCCTCTCCTCGTCGGCGGTCGGCGACAAGTCCGAGCCCGACCTCCTGCTGTGGCAGATGGAGGACCTGACGGGCTGGAAGCGCACCGAGGAGGACCTCGCGCACCGGGCGCTCCACGACCCCCTGACCGACCTTCCCAACCGGAGCCTGTTGATGGACCGGCTCTCGCAGGCCCTGGCCCGCTCGGGACGCCGCCAGTCGTCGGTGGCCGTGCTGTTCATCGACCTCGACCACTTCAAGCTCATCAACGACGAGCTCGGCCACGATGTCGGTGACGAGCTCCTCGTCACCATCGCCGGCCGGCTCCTCGGCGTCACCCGTGCCCAGGACACCGTCGCCCGCTTCGCGGGTGACGAATTCGTCATGCTTTGCGAGGACGTCGAGGGCGAGCAGGCCGCCCGCGCCATCGGCGAACGCGTGGTCCGTGCCGTCTCGACGCCCCTGACCGTCAAGCAGGGCGAGGCGTTGACGACGGCCAGCGTGGGCATCGCCATGGCGGCCGGCACCCACGACCGGCCCGAGGTCCTCGTGGAGCACGCCGACCGGGCGATGTACCGGGCGAAGTCCCTCGGCGGCAGCCGGTACGAGGTGTTCTCACCGGAGCGTACCGCCCCCACCGCCCGGCTCGGGGGTATCGCGATCGAGCTGCGCCGGGCCATCGTCGACGGTGAGCTGCGGCTCCTGTACCAGCCAAGGGTTGAGCTCGACACCGGGAAGATCGTCGGCGTCGAGGCGCTGCTGCGCTGGGAGCATCCCCAGCGGGGCGTCCTGCTGCCGGCGGACTTCATCCCGGCGGCCGAGCGCACCGGACTGATCGTCGAGCTCGGCCGGTGGGTGCTTGCGGAGGCGATCGACCAGGCGGTCCGCTGGGGCGAGGGGCCACCGATCACGGTCAGCATCAACGTCTCCACCCAGGAGCTTGCCCAGGGCGACTTCGCCAGCGAGGTGGCGGACGCCCTGACGACGTCCGGCCTCTCGGCCAGCAGCCTCCACCTCGAGATCGCGGAGTCGGCGGTCCTCAACACCGCTCGGCTGGCTCCCACCTGGAAGGCGCTCGACTCTCTCGGTGTCCGGCTCCATGTCGACGCCCTGGGCTCGACGGCGACGTCGCTCCGCCATCTGAAAGGCCTGCCGGTGGACACCGTCACCATCGATCCCTCCTTCGTTGCGGGCCTCGGGACCGACTCCCCGGACTCGGCCATCGTCGAGGCCGTCGTGCACATGGCGGACGCCCTGCACCTCCGGTCGATGGGCGAGGGGGTCGAAACCGAGGAGCAGGCGGCCCTGCTCCGGAGCATGGGGTGCACCCTGGGCCAGGGCTACTACTTCGCCCGGCCCCTGCCGCCGCAGGCAGTCGAGGAGCTCATCGGGAAGGGGGCCGCGTAGGAGCTCGGATCAGCTCAGGTCCGCTCAGATCCGCTCGGATCCGGCAGCCGGTGGCCCCGTGGCCGTAGCATCGGAGGTATGGAAACCCTGCACCCGCCGGAGTCGCTGGAGTCTGAGCCGATCGCCCTGTCCCCGTCCCGGGCCGCGGACTTCAAGGCGTGCCCGCAGCTCTTCAAGTTCCGGGCGATCGACCGCCTCCCCGAGCCGTCGGACCCTTCCCGGGCGCGGGGCACCCTCGTGCACGCCGTGCTGGAGCGGCTCTGCCGTCTGCCCGCCGCCGAGCGCACCATCGGCACCGCCCGGGGGCTCCTCGGCGAGGTCTGGGCCGAGCTGCAGCAGCTCGACGAGCTCGCCGGGCTCGACCTCGGCGCCGAGCAGGAGGCGTCCTGGCTCAGCGAGGCCGACCGCATGATCCGCAACTACTTCCGCCTGGAGGACCCGGCGCGGGTGGTCATCCACGACGTGGAGGCGCGGGTCGCCCACGAGGGGGAGCGGACCGCTCTTCGGGGCATCGTCGACCGCATCGAGGTCCGCGACGACGGCGAGTGGGTGCTCGTCGACTACAAAACGGGTCGCCCCCCGTCGCCGGAGCGGGCGCTGGGGTCGTTCTTCGGCCTCAAGTTCTACGCCCTCGTGTGCTGGCGGGCATTCGGCAGGATGCCGTGCGAGCTTCGCCTGATCCAGCTCGGCGAGCCCGAGGTGATCACACTGCACCCGAGCGAACAGATGCTGCTCGGACTCGAGCGCCAGCTCGACGC
>DASXNO010000050.1:0-6131 GCA_036495025.1 Actinomycetota bacterium
GCCTTCTTGCCCGCCAGGTGCTTGTAGAGGGAGGGCGCCCGGATGCCGAGCTCCTCTCCCAGCCGTCGCATGGTGAGGGCCTCCGGTCCCTCCCGTTCGAGGAGGAGTCGGGCCGTGGCAACGATCTGGCCGGCCCGGGCGGACCGAGCAGGCTTCGCCGCTCCCGCTGGCTTCGGCCCGCCCGCCACGGAGCCGCCCGCCACGGAGCCGTCCGCCACCGGGCCGTCCGCATCCGGCATCAGGCAGCCGCAGGCGGGTCGAGCTGGAACACCGGGTGGCGGTGGGCGATCGCCGCGATCTCCTCCGCGCTCGAATCGGGACCGATCCCTTCGAAGAACACGCCGACCTCGGACTTCCAGCGTCGCAGATAGCCCCGGAGGATCTCGGTCTTGTCGCCGTCGGCCACCTCGTGGGCGGTCCGCGCCTCGCGCCGCCGCCCGAGGATAAGGTCGAGGCGCCCGCCCGCCGCGCGGAGGTTACGCACCCATTCGCCCTCGCCCCGCGCCGAGACGAGGTACTGATGGCCATCGAGGCTCAGCAGGTTGACCGGTGTCCGCCGGGGGAGGCCGCTCTTGCGACCCGGGACCTCGAGGACCCTGCTCCCCCAGATGCTGATCCCCCGCCTGGTCAGCCATGCGACGAGGCGGTTGGCGACGTGCTTCGTGAACCATCCGGGTTTCTGGTAGTGCCGGGGTGCGTTCTGCATGGCGGCTCCTTCTCCCAAGCTAGCTAACAGCATTAGCCTCAAAACCCAAGTCTGGGCTATCGGTGTTAGCCCGTCAAGGTCTCACCAGTCAGGCCGGCAAGTAAAGAACCGGCGATGGTCGATTTCGCCGGCCTCCATTCGTAGTTATGGTGAGGGCGCCACGGGGCGCCGACGGGCCCGGTGCCCCTCGAGGCACCCAGTCAGGGAAGGGAGCACGGAAATGCCGAAGTACGTTGCGCTGATCTACGGCGATATGACGAGGTTCGCGAACGCGACGCCCGAAGACGGCGCCAAGATGATGAAGGCCTACGAGGACTACACCGAGGCCGTCCGCGCCTCTGGCCTCTTCGAGGCCGGCGAGGGGCTGCAGCCGACGAACACCGCCACGACCGTCCGGGTGCACAACGGGGAGGTCTCGACCACCGACGGCCCGTTCGCGGAGACCAAGGAGCAGCTCGGCGGGTTCTACGTCCTCAACTGCAGGGACCTCGACGAGGCCATCGAGTGGGCCGCGAAGATCCCCGGTGCGCCGGAAGGATCCATCGAGGTCCGGCCCGTCATCGAGTTCTAGAAGTAGGGCCAAACCGAGAGCCGGACCAGCATCGGACCACCATCGGACCACCATCGGGACCAGCATCGAAGAGGGATCGAACCGGATCGAACCGGCGCAGGGTGTCGTCGACCGCCTGTTCCGCGAAGAGCGCGGACGGGCGGTCGCGACGCTCATCCGGCTGACCGGTGACTTCGACCTCGCCGAGGAGGCCGTGCAGGAGGCGTTCGTCGTCGCGCTGGAGCGCTGGCCCCGAGACGGGCTCCCCCCGAACCCCGGCGCCTGGCTCACGATGACCGCCCGCAACCGAGCCATCGACCGGCTCCGCAGGGATCGCCGGCTCGCTGAGAAGCAGGAGGCCATGGCGCAGCTCGCCGCCCTGGAGGCCGAGGGCAGCCGGCCATCCGGCAACCCCTCCGGCAACCCATCCGGCGTTGGGTCCGGCACGTTCCCCGACGACCGCCTCCGCCTGATCTTCACCTGTTGCCACCCGGCCCTCGCGCCGGAGGCACGGGTCGCCCTGACCCTCTGGACGCTCGGGGGCCTCACGACCGGGGAGATCGCCCGGGCGTTCCTCGTCGGCGAGTCCACCATGGCGCAGCGCCTTGTCCGTGCCAAACGCAAGATCAAGCTCGCCCACATCCCGTACCGGGTCCCCCCCGACCACCTCCTCCCCGAGCGGCTTCGCTCCGTCCTGGCGGTCCTGTACCTCGTGTTCAACGAGGGGTACGCCGCCACCAGCGGCGATGCGCTCGTCCGCCGAGACCTCTGCGCCGAAGCCATCCGCCTCACCCGGGTGCTGGCCGCGCTCATGCCGGCGGAGCCGGAGGTCCCCAGCCTGCTCGCTCTCATGCTCCTGCACGACGCACGCCGTGCCACCCGCATGTCCGAGGCGGGGGAGCTCGTGCTGCTCGAAGACCAGGACCGGCGGCACTGGGACCACGCCGAGATCGACGAGGGCGTGGCCCTCCTCGGGCAGACCGCCCGGACGGGCCACCGGGGCGTCTACCACCTCCAGGCGGCGATTGCCGCCGAGCACTGCCGGGCCAGGAGGGCGGAGGACACCGACTGGCGCCGCATCGCCGCCCTCTACCGGGAGCTTGGGCTGGTCGTCCCGTCCCCGGTTGTCGAGCTGAACCGGGCGGTGGCGGTCGCGATGGCCGAGGGGCCGGCCGCCGGGCTCGAGCTCATCGCCCCGCTGGCGGCGGATCTCGACCGGTACCAGCACCTCCACGCCGCCCGGGCCGACCTCTTGCGACGCCTCGGCCACTTCGACGAGGCGGCCGCAGCCTACGAGCGGGCCCTCGGCCTCACCGCCAATGCGGTCGAGCGCCGCTTCCTGCGCCGCCGGCTCGGCGAGGTCCGGGCTCACCCGGACGGACCCTGACAGAGCCGGCCACCCGGCTGTCTCCGGCCCGAACGTCTCGGCCGCCGCGGGCCGGGCAGGGGCGCTGGCGGCCTGACCCAACTCCTGCCATCATTTCCAAAGGCACCAATAAAAAGCACCAATCGGGTGGAGCGGGCAGGTTGGGAGGCGGAATGGACCTGGGCAAGCTGAGTCGTGGGGAACGCATCGTCGTCGTCGCCGGCGTACTACTGGTGATCGACCTGCTGTTCCTGCCGTGGCACTCGATCGCAATTCCGTTGGTGGGCTCGGTGGACCGCAACGGGATCTCATCGCCGAACGCCTTCCTGGGTTTCCTGGCGGCGCTGGTGGCGGCAGCCATGGTCGCCCAGGTCATCGTGTCGAAGTTCACCTCCACCACGCTCCCCGAGCTGCCGGTCCCCTGGCCACGAGCCCACATGATCGGCGGTCTCGTCGTCCTGGGGTTGCTGGTGCTGAAGTTGCTCCTCCAGACCAGCTTCCTCGGGTTCGGCGCCTACCTGGGCATCCTCATCGCCGCCGGCCTGGCCCTCGGGGGCTACACCGTGAACCAGGAGTCCACCCGGGCGGGCACGACGGGATAGCGCTGCCTGCGGCTACACGCCGCTCCCGACGACCTCGTCGGCCCACACCGTGAGGCCCTTGAACTCCACGGGGCCGTAGGCAGTCACCATCGCGACGTCCACGGCGTCGCGCCCGTGGCCGATCACGACCCGCCCGATCCTCGGCACGTTGATCCGCGCATCGAACGTCCACCAGCGGTCCTCGAGGTAGGCCTCGAACCAGGCGCAGAAGTCCATCGGCTCGTCCGGGGGCACCACGGCGATGTCGGGGAGATACCCGCAGACGTAGCGGGCCGGGATGTTCAGCGCCCGGCAGAAGGTGATGGCGAGGTGGGCGAAGTCCCGGCAGACGCCGGTGCCCCGCTCGTAGGCGTCGACGGCCGTCGTTGTGGCGGTGCTCGCCCCGTAGCCGAAGGTGAGGTGGTTGTTCACCCAGTCGCAGATCGCCTGCACCTGCTGCCACCCGGGTTCGATGCTGCCGAAGAGCTTCCAGGCACGGTCTCTCATGAGCTCCGTCAGGCAGAACCGGCTCGGCAACAGGTAGAGGAGCGCCTCGGACGGAACCCGCTCGACGGGAACCCGCACCGCGCCCTTGTCGGCCTCGTCGTAGGTCGGAGGGACCTCGGCGTTCGCGTCGTAGCGGATGCGGGAGGGTCCCGCGGGCAGCGTCATGCGGTCGCACAGGTTGCCGAAGGAGTCACGGTAGGTGCAGATCTCGACGTTCGGCGTCGTCTCCCAGGACTGGGTCAGCACGCGGTGGGCTCCGTCGGGCCGGGGCCGAACCTGCCACACCGTCGCCGCGGGGACGGCCGACTCGTAGCGGAACTCACACCCCACATGGACCTGCATACCCCTAGCTTCCCCCCCGAAGGTTAAACCACGGTTACAATCCGGTTAATCCACACCGATGCATCGTCGCATCCCGACGACGGCGGTTCGTGGGAGCCTGTACGGTCCCCGTATGGACGCACCGCCGCAGGGTCCTCGCAGGCCGCCCCCGAGGCCGAGCATCGCCATCGGCCTCATGGCGCTCGGTGCCGCCCTCGGCGTCCTGTCGGTCGTCATGGTGACACTCCCCCTCCTGAGGCTCGTGAGGAACGCCCCGTCGGTCACGACCCCCGGTTCCGTCACCGTGTACCTGCACAAGGGTCTGTACAAGGTGTTCGAGCCCACCGGGACGGCCACGGCTGGCCCCGCGCCGGACGGTTCGTCCAGTGGCGTGACGACGATCAGCGCCAGGGATGTGAACGTCAGCACCTCGGACGGCCGCCCCGTACCGGTCAGCGACGCCCGGGCGGACGAGGTCATCAGCCGGGGCCGCCGCCACTACGCCTCGGCCGTGGCCTTCCGGGTCTCCTCCCCCGGCGCGTACACGGTCCGGATCGGCGCCGCCCGTGGCGATGCCGTGATTTCCCGCTCGCTTGCCGACGCGGTCCGCTCCCGGGCGGGCTGGCTCGCGGGCATCCCCGTCGGAGGCCTGCTCTTCCTGATCGGCCTCGTGCTGCTCGTGGTCGGGATCGTGCGCCGGAGCAACGCCAGGAGGGCCCCGCCTCCCGGCTCCCCGCGGGCTGGCTGAATCCCGGGAACGGGCCCCATCCGGGCGACAACTGGAATTTTCTGTCCTTGCTTCCTGTGGCGTGTCTGCGAAACTGTCACCCGGTTCCCACCACAACCAACCCGCGGCACGAGCGCGGCCGGAGCTCGCGGGAGAGAGGAGGCGGCGCACATGGTGACCTGGCGAGGCGTGGCGGGGAGGTATGGAACGGCGGCGGTCCTGGCCCTGCTGGCGGTCCCGGCGGCCTGCTCCAAGTCCACCCCCGGACCGGTGGTCATCCCCGGCCCCACGACGCCTCCGCCCACGTCGACGTCAACCGCCGCCACCGCCACGGTGACGCCCACCGCGTCCGTGTCGCCCACCCCGACGAAGTCGCCGACGGCCAAGCCCACGCCGACGCCCACCGCCAAGCCGGGCGTCACACCCACGGTCCAGGTCTCCGAGGCCAGCGGCTCCACCAAGAGCCTCAGCGTGGGGCAGTCGATGAGCCTTCGCCTGCCCCAGGCCACGGATGGCGGGGCGACCTGGATCTTCCAGACCAAGCCCGATCCGGCCATCCTCACCGTCGTGAGCGACGAGACCCTCGCCCCGTCGCCGACCCCCGTCAGCGGGACGGTCGGGGCCAACGGCACGCACCGCTGGGTGTTCCAGGCGGTCGGCGCAGGCACGACGAGCTTCACCGTGATCGAGCAGGGGCCGGGGGCCGGGGCGCCGACCATCTCGACCTACTCGCTGAGCGTCGCCGTCTCGCACTGAGCCACCCACAGGCCCCCGCCGTCACCGCAGCCGTCCGCCGGCGGGGACAGCGGCTACAATCGAGATCGATGCCACTGCACGAGTACCTCTGCCATGAGTGCGACGGCCGCTTCGAGGCCATCACGACCTCGGCCAAGGCCGACGCGGTGGCGTGCCCGACCTGCCACAGCGCCGACACCCGGCGCCTGATCTCGGTCATCGCAGGCATCGGCCGCGGCTCCTCGCCGGGCCCGTCTTCCGCCCCGATGGGCGCCGTGGGCATGGGCGGCGGCGGTTGCTGTGGTGGGAGCTGCGGCTGCGGCAGCCGCTGAGGGCCAATCGGGTCGCAGACCAGCGTTGACGCCCGAACCGAGGTAAAAATAGCGCGTAGACGCGCCATTATTACCTCAGTTCGGGGCCGTGCCCCGAAACCCCCCCGAAATCCCCCCCGAAATCCCAAAGGACTGGCGCCGCACCGTCACCAGCACCGCCTCCAGCAGCACCTCCGGGCCCCACGGGTAGGACTGGGCCCCCGGTACCTTCGACCACGCCAGGTTGCCGAGCTCGTTGCCGAGCGCCACGCGGGCGGCGGGGGTGAGCTGCCAGCGGCGCTCGAGGAAGGAGCGCATCAGCTCGTA
>DASXNO010000051.1:0-8932 GCA_036495025.1 Actinomycetota bacterium
CTGGAGGTGGCGCATGTTCTCGGCCGTGCGGTCGGCGGCCTTGCGGTCGGCGGCGCTGATGCCGTCGCGGAGCTGCTGCTGGTAGATCGCCGGCAGCGAGACGGTGGCGATGTCGGTCACATGGTCGAGCGAGCTGACCCGGATCCCGGCGAACGACCCCGGCACGCCCCGGAAGACGGCCACCCGGCCACCCTGCTCGCCCACGTACCAGGAGCTCCGCAGGGCAGCAAACCCGCCGACCAGCGCGAGGGCCAGCAGCGGCACGACGATGGCCACCCCGAGCAACAGCCTCGTGCGGCTCGGCCGGGAAGCCGGCCGGCCGGGGGCTCCGCTCGGGTCGCCGTCGCCCGAGGGACGGCTCCCCGCCGGGGGCGAGGGAGGGCCGGCGTGGCGGACGCCCTGGGAGGCGCGGTGGGTGGCCCGGTACGGGGGTGGGATGCGGGCGCTCGTCGCGGCCGACTCCCCCGCGGGTCGCCAGCCGCCCTGGCCGCGAAGGCGTGGGGAGGGGTAGGGCGCTCTCCCTGCGAGCACCACGGCGGGCTGCTCGGCGGTGCGGTCGGCGGTTCGGGAGGAGTCCGCCGCGCCGCTGTCGGG
Organism: Actinomycetota bacterium; assembly: GCA_036495025.1. Taxonomy (GTDB): domain Bacteria; phylum Actinomycetota; class CADDZG01; order JAHWKV01; family JAOPZY01; genus JAOPZY01. The sequence continues at coordinate 595 of DASXNO010000051.1, forward strand.
GCGCGGGAAGTCGACGATCACCGCCGTGACGTTGTCCTTGCCCCCTGCGGCGAGGGCGGCGTCGATGAGGGCCTGGGCGGCGGTCTCGGGGTCCGACTCCCTCAGAAGGATCTCCCGGATCTCGTCGTCGTCCAGCATCGAGGTCAGGCCGTCGGTGCACAGGAGGAGCCGGTCCCCCGGGCGGACGTCGAGGAGCTGGACGTCGACGTCGACCTCGGGGTTCACCCCCAGGGCCCGTTCGAGCACCGAGCGCTGGGGATGGCGGTCGACCTCATTTGCGGGGATCTTGCCCTCGCGCGCGAGCCGCTCGACGACGGTGTGGTCCTGGGTGAGCCTCCGGAGCCTGCCCTCGCGCAGCAGGTAGGCCCGGGAGTCGCCGACGTGCACGATCTGGGCCGAGTCCTGCGTCGTCATCATGGCCGTGATCGTCGTGCCCATGCCGGAGAGGTCCGGGTTGGCCGCGGCCTCGGCGTGCACCACACGGTTCGCCGACTGGACGGCGGCCACGAGCGAATCGGTGTCGTGGCCCGCCTCCTTCTGGAGGGTCCGGATCGCGCCGGCGGAGGCAACCTCGCCGGCACGGTGGCCCCCCATGCCGTCGGCGACGGCGAAGAGGGGCGGCGCGGTCAGGAAGGCATCCTCGTTGTTCGAGCGCACCAGCCCGACATCGGTCGCCGCGGCATAACGCGGCCCGCCGCGGTCCACGGCACCCGCCGTCACCGGCGGAACTCCAGCTCGGTGCGGCCGATGCGGGCCCGGTCGCCGCGGTTGACCGGGGTGGCGGTCGTGACCTTGCGGCTGTTGAGGTAGGTCCCGTTGGTCGAGCCCATGTCCTCGAGGAAGAACTGACCGTTTCGGCTGAAGACCCGGGCGTGGACCTGGCTGGCGTAGGTGTCGCCCAGGACGATGTGGCACTTGCCGCTCCGCCCCAGGATCAGCTCGTCGCTGAGGTCGAAGATCCTCGGCTTCTCCCCGCCGACGAGCAGCGCCACCTTGTCGGGGGGCTTGCCCGCCCGGCCCGTCGCAGCGGGCGGAGCCGACGGCGCCCTGGGCGCGCGGGGGCCGGAGATCTCCAGGTACATCGCCCGGACCGCCCGTGCGAGGAACAGGAAGATCAGGGCCAGAAACAGGTACTTGAGGATCGTCAGGGCAACCTGGGGCACGGGTTCCCCTCCGCTCTCAGTCGGCGTTCAGTGGGTTGGACACCACCTGGGTCGGCTCAGGAACCTCGGCCGGCGGTGACTTCGGCGCGAGCGGCGGGACCGGCTCGGTGACGAACTCGAGCTTGCTGCTCCCGATCTGGATGCGGTCCCCCGGCCCGAGCCGCCGCTCCTTGACCATGCTGCCGTTGACAAACGTCCCGTTGGTCGAGTCGAGGTCGACGAGCCACCAGCCGTCCTCCCGCTTCACCAGCTCGGCGTGCTGGCGGGAGGCGTTGGCATCGTTCAGGCTGATCTCGCAGGCGGGGAGGCGGCCCATGACCAGCCGGCCCGACTCCAGCACCCATTCCTTCGGGGGGTGCGAACCGGTCAGCCGCAGGACGTCGCGCATGCGGCTTTCGGGAGCCTGCGGGGGCACGGCGTCGGCGTCGTGCTCGGCCCGGACCTCGAATCGCCCCGGCGCGACGTCGGCGTCCTCGGCGAACTCCACGACCAGGGCACCGGGGAAGTGCCACCGGCGCTCGGCGGCGCTGTGGCTGAGCAGGGAGCCAAACTCCTCCTGCAGGGTGGGGATGAGGCCCTCGAACCGCTCGAAGTCTTCAGTACCGAGGTGGATTAAGTACCTGTTCGGCACATAGACGGCACCCACGCTCACGGTCTTCGCCCCCTCCATCTCGCGCAGCAGACGCCTGCCGATCTCGGCGGGCTGAATCGGGGAGCGGAAAGCCTTGGAGAAGAACCCGTCGACGACTCGCTCCAGCCGGCGTTCAAACTCGTCGAAGAGCCCCAGATGTCCTCCAAGACTTCACGGCAAAGGGTTTCGACCCGCCCCGAGTATACCGGGCACCCCTCGGCCCCAGTCTCCGGGGCCGGCCCTCGGGGCCACCAACGTGGAAGTTAGTCCTCCATCGCGCGTATGTGCGCGGTCCGGGACTATCCTGGTGGCGCGCAGCCTGCTGCGGGTGGCCGGGTTGGCGGGCCGGACCGACTACACTTGCGGCTCGATTCGTTTCACATGTCGCTCGGGGCGAGTGGCGGAATGGTAGACGCGCTGGCTTCAGGTGCCAGTGGGCGCAAGCCCGTGGAGGTTCAACTCCTCTCTCGCCCACCGGACCCGACCGAGGGATGATCGTCGAATGACCGAGGACGAGCTCATTGCGTTCATCGCGGGCCTGCCCGGCGTCGCCGTGGTCACGGCCAGCGAGGCCGGCGGCGCGCCCGAAGTCGCCTGGGGCGACTCGTTCTTCTACTACGACCCCGACGACGACGAGGCCGCACGGAAGATGCCGTTCGCCACCATCGTCACGAAGGATTACGACGGGTTCGACATGGCGTCCGACCTCAACCGCCCCGGCGTCTACCGCCTGAACGTGGGCGTCGGCCGAGTCCGCTTCGAGGAGCTCGTCGGGTATCCGCCGGCGCAGCACGCAGCGCACCAGGAGGACGTCGACTATCGGGCGCTGGACTGCGTTCTCCCCCACCCCACGTACGCCACCCAGGCATGGGTGTCGATCCTGAACCCGGACTACGTAACCGCCACGCTGGCGCGTTCCCTGATCGTCGAGGCCCACGGGCGCGCCGCCGAACGCCACCGGCCGCGCCGGTAAGTGGTGACCACTAAGGGTCAGAGCAGTCCGGCCGCCGCGGTGAGGGCTGCCCGGTAGACCTCCTTCAATGGCATCTTCAGCGCCCGGGCGGCCTCGGCGCAGTCGGCGTACTCGGGGGCGACGTTGACCATGACCTCGTCACGGAAGGCCACCTTGACCCGGATGGTGACGCCACGGACCTCGACCTCGAGCCACCGGCGCGGCAGCATCCACCGGCGGACGGGCGATGCCCGGACCCCGATCGTCGAGGTCTCGGCGACGAGCATGTCCCGCACGGCCTCCTCGGCATGGGGCGGAGCGAGCACCTGGATCACCTGGGCCGGGCGCCCGGCCTTGCCGATGACGGGGACCAGCCAGGCGTCGATCCCCCCCGCCTCCGTGAGACGCTCGAGGACAAAGGGGTAGAGCTCGGGGTTCATGTCGTCCACCGTGGCCTCCACCATGACGTCCTCGACCGCCTCGGGCGGTTCGACGGCGGAGCCGCCCGTGGGCTCGCCGAGGACGACGCGCAGCACGTTCGGGATCTCGAGCTCCCGGCTGCCGGCCCCGTAGCCGACGGAGGCGACCGTCATCGAGGGCATCTTGCCGAACGACGCGGCGTACTCGGCCAGGATCGCCGCCCCCGTGGGCGTGATCAGCTCGGCTTCGACGGTGCGGCCGTACAGCGACGCCCCACCGAGCAGCTCGAGCACCGCCGGTGCGGGCAGTGGCAGGGGGCCATGGCGGGAGGGGACGACGCCCGTGCCGGTGGCCACCGGCGACGCGACGACCACGCCGGCTCCCAGGCTGGCAAAGGCGGCGGCGCTGCCCACGACGTCGACGATGGTGTCGACGCCATCGAGCTCGTGGAAATGCACCTCGCCGACGGCGACCCCGTGCACGCTCGCCTCGGCCCTGGCAAGCCGTCCGAGGATCGAGGTCGAGCGGGCCGCCACCTCGGGGTCCAGCCCGGCGCCCTGGATGAGGCGCAGGCCGTCCTCATAGGTCCGCATGACGGTCCAGGTGCCGTCGGGGGCCGAGATGTCGACCTTGCATGCCCGGAGGCCGCACCGGTGCACCGTCGTGAACGTCAGCTCGAAGGGGATGCCGAGCGCCGTGAGCTGGGCGTCGACGGCGGAGAGGTCGGCCCCGGCGTCGATGAGCGCGGCGAGGATCATGTCCCCCGACGCCCCCGAGAAGCAGTCGAGGTAGGCGATCACCGCTGCGGCCTCAGCATCATCGCTGCGAAGACCGCCGCGCCGAACCCGTTGTCGATGTTGACCGCCACCACACCCGGAGCGCACGAGTTGAGCATCGTGAGCAGCGGGGCGATGCCGCCGGCCCCCGCCCCGTACCCGACCGAGGTCGGAACCGCCACGACGGGAGCGGCGACGAGGCCTCCGACGACGCTGGCGAGCGCTCCCTCCATGCCGGCGACGACGATCACGAGCGGCGCCCGGTCCAGCACGGCCCGCGCGTCGAGCAGGCGGTGGAGCCCGGCGACCCCGACGTCGTAGAGACGCTCCACGGGGAGGCCGAGGGCCTCCGCGGTGAGCGCCGCCTCCTCGGCGACCGCGAGATCGGCGGTGCCCGCGGACACGACCGCGACCGCCGGGCCCCCCGAGGCCGGCTGGGCGCGGGCCACGATCAGGCGGGCGACCTCGTGGAACACGGCCTCGGGAGCGACCGCCGAGACCGCCTCGTACTGGGACTTCGTGGCCCGGGTGACGATCACCGCCCCGGCGTTGCGCTCGAGGAGGGCCGTCACGATGGCGGCCACCTGCTCGGCGGTCTTCCCCGGCCCGTAGACCGCCTCCGGAAGGCCGAGGCGCAGCTCCCGGTGATGGTCGACGCGGGCGAACCCGAGGTCGGAGTAGGGAAGGTAGCGAAGCTCCCGGATGGCGTCATCCACAGACAGTTCGCCTCCGGCGCAGGCTTCAAGTAACGTGCGCAGCGTTTCCTGGTCGATCGGTACAACCTCCTGGAAGCAGCGGGGACCCCGCGGGGATAACCTGCTCGGGGCCCGACGGTGAAGTATCCTATGGGCTTACCCAAAGCCTACAGATCAAGGCCCCATGAACCGGGAGACAATCGCCCTCATCGCCGCGTCGGCTGCTCTTGGTGCGGTCGCGCTGGCCGTGGCCGTGTCGGCGCACCGCCGTCTCGCGGTGGCCAGGCGGTCCCTCGCAGTCCTGCAGGGATCGTCGAACGGGAAGACCTTGCTCGATGTCGTCGCGACGTACGGCCAGGACCTCCAGCTCTTCGAGGACGGCCTCAACAAGATCATCGAGCGTCAGGACGACCTCTACGCCCACCTGGCGTCGTCGGTCCGCAACATCGCCGTGGTCCGCTACGACGCCTTCGAGGACATGGGGGGCCGCCTGTCGTTCTCTGCGGCGCTGATGGACGACCACGGCAGCGGGCTCGTCCTCTCGGCGATCAGCGGGCGGCTGGAGGCCCGGGCCTACGCCAAGATCATCGAGGAGGGGGAATCCGAGACGGGGCTGTCGCCTGAGGAGCGCAAGGCCATCGACGAAGCCATGGCGGGGACGAAACGATCCAGAACGAAGGTCAAGGCAAGGAGGTGAGGTCGTGATCCGTCGCAGGTTCCAGTTCCAGGGTCCGCAGGATTCCGAACCGGACGCCCCTGCGAGGACCGAGCCCGCTGCCCCCAACGCACCCTCCGCCCGGCCGGGCCAGCCGGTCCCCCGGCCGAACCAGCCGGTGCGGAACATGCCCACTCCCACCAAGGCCCCGCAATCGAAGGAGGCGGATTTGAGCCAGCGTCCAGAGTCCATCCAGTCCGTGCCGCGCCCCGGCTCCGATCAGACCGTGACCGTCATCGGCAACGGGGCCCGGTTGGAGGGCAACCTCATCGCCGCGGCGTCGCTGCGCATCGAGGGCACGGTGACGGGCACGATCACCGCCGACGGTGACGTCATCATCGCCCCCGAGGCGGAGGTGGCGGCCGACATCCAGTCGACCAACACGACGCTCGGGGGCCACTACACGGGCAACGTCGTCGCCACGGGCACGATCGAGCTCACCTCCACGGCTCGCGTCGAGGGCAACCTGACCTGCCGGTCGCTGATCGTGAACCAGGGAGCCATCTTCTCCGGCCAGTCGATCATGGACAGCGGCGTGAAGAAGCCGGCCGCCGTGCCGGCCGCCGCCGCGTCGCCGTCCTCCTCCTCGCCGTCCTCCTCCTCGCCCTCGGGGTCCTCGCCGCCCTCGCCCTCGGCGTCCTCGCCGTCCCGCTGAGCACGGCCGCCCTTCCCCCGAACGGTTGATCGACATCAGGCTGCTCCGAACGGACCCGGGCCTTGTCCGCGCGTCGCTGGAGCGCCGGGGGGCCAAGGTGGACCTCGACCACCTCATCGAACTCGACAACCGCTACCGCGCCCTGCTGCAGGAGGTCGAGGCGGCGCGTGCGGAGCAGAACGCGGCAGGCAAGCGCATCGCCGAGGCTGCAGGGCCGGAGAAGACCCAGGCCATCGCGGAGATGAAGCGCCTGTCCGACCGCCTGAAGCAGCTCGAAGCCGAACTGGCGGAGGTGAAGTCGGAGCTGGACCACGAGCTCGCCGACGTCCCGAACCTCGTCCATCCCGACGCCCCGGACGGCTTCGGCGACGAGTCCAACCGCCTCGTCCGGACCGTCGGGTCGCCTCCGGACCTCGCTTTCCCGCCGAAGGACCAGCTGGACATCGGCGAGGCCCTGGGGATCATCGACACCGAGCGGGCTGCCAAGGTGTCGGGCTCCCGGTTTGCCTTCCTGCTCGGCCCCGCCGTGCTGCTCGAGTTCGCCCTCGTCCGCATGGCGATGGACCGGCTGATGCGGGACGGCTTCGTGCCGGTGATCCCGCCGGTGCTCGTGCGGGGCGAGGCCATGTTCGGAACGGGCTTCTTCCCCACCGACGAGGCCCAGGTCTACCGCTGCGCCGACGACGACCTCTACCTCGCCGGCACGGCCGAGGTCCCGATCGCCTCGATGCACGCCCGGGAGATGCTGCCCGCCGAGGGGATGCCCCGCCGCTACGTCGGCTTCTCCACCTGCTTCCGCCGGGAGGCGGGGACCTACGGGCGGGACACCCGAGGGATCATCCGGGTCCATCAGTTCGACAAGGCGGAGATGTTCTCCTTCTGCTTCCCGGAGGACTCCGACGACGAGCACCAGCGACTCCTCGCCCATGAGGAGGCGATCTGGCAGGCCCTGGAGATCCCCTACCGGGTGCTGGAGATCTGTGCCGGCGACCTCGCCGCCCCGAACTACCGGAAGTTCGACATCGAGGCGTGGCTGCCGGGGACCGGGCGGTGGCTGGAGGTGACCTCGTGCTCGAACGACATCGACTACCAGGCGCGGCGGCTGCAGGTGCGCACGAAGCGGGATTCCGCGACGGTGCTCGTCCACACGCTGAACGGCACCGCCGTGGCCGTGGGCCGGGCGATCGTGGCGCTGCTCGAGAACCACCAGCAGGCGGACGGGTCGGTGCGGATCCCCGAGGCGCTCCAGCCCTACACGGGCTTCGACGTCATCCGCCGAAACGAGGGGTAGCGAGCCCCGAGGTGGCAGGGATTTACCACAAATAGTGTGGATTTTCCCGGCCACCCTCTCCGAAAGGCACCTCGGTCTACACTTTTCGGCGGAGGGCTCGCGTAACGGCATCGCAGCGGCCTTGAAAGTCGCCGACCGAGAGGTCATCGGGGTTCGAATCCCCGGCCCTCCGCATGAGCGGGGCGGTGCCAGGCCGTAGAATCGTGGGCGGAGGCATCGCCTAGTCAGGTCTATGGCGCGGGATTGCTAATCCCGTTGGGGTGCAAGCCCCTCGCGCGTTCGAATCGCGCTGCCTCCGCGTCCCGAGTAAGATCGGTCTCAGAGCGCCCTTAGCTCAGTGGATTAGAGCGTGTGGCTACGGACCACAAGGTCGGGGGTTCGAATCCCTCAGGGCGCGCCGAATGGCGCTGGAGCGGGCAGCCTCCTCGAACGAGGCGGATGACGTCGGGTTCATGCGCCTGGCGCTCGCCGAGGCGCAGCTGGCGCCGGCGCACGAAGACGTGCCCATCGGCGCGGTCGCCGTCGTCGGCGGGCGGGTCGTTGCGAGCGCCCACAACGAACGGGAGCTCCGGTCCGATCCGACCGCCCATGCCGAGGTGCTCGCCCTCCGGGCTGCCGCCGAGCACCTGGGCCGCTGGAGGCTCCAGGACGTCACCGTCTACTCGACGGTCGAGCCGTGCCCCATGTGCGCCGGTGCCCTCGTCGCGGCTCGGGTGTTCCGGGTGGTCTACGGGGCGCCCGACGAGAAGGCCGGGGCCGCCTACTCCCTCTACAACATCCTGCAGGACCCCCGCCTCAACCACGAGTGCCGCCTGACCACCGGCGTCCTCGCCGACGACTGCGCGGCGGTGATCCAGGAGTTCTTCCGGGCCCGCCGGGGCCGTGTCGAGTCCCTGTAGCCGGCGCCTATACTGGCCGAGGTGGAGTACCGAAGCGGCCGACCGGGCGCGCCTCGAAAGCGCGTGAGCCTTTACGGGCTCCGTGGGTTCAAATCCCACCTCCACCGCTAGTCTGGCCGCCTAAAAGCCCAGGTCAGAAGC